>CAYVPF010000047.1:0-16056 GCA_964453355.1 uncultured Acidimicrobiaceae bacterium
CGAGTTGTGCCTGGGCGGCGTTGGCCTGGAAGTTCACCGACGGCCCCGACTCCACCTCCTGGTAGATGGTGGTCCCCACCGCGGCCGCCACCCCGATGGCGGCGAACCCGGTGAAGACCTTGCTGACCAGCAGGTCGGACTCGGCCGAGGCCAGGCCTTCGGTGTACGAGGCCGCACTCTCGTCACTGCCGAAGGTGTTGCCGCCGGCCGACTTGTCGGCCAACGCCTGCGCGTACTGCTGCTGCGCTTCCTTCAGGCTTGTGATCTGCAGGGCGGCGCCGATGCCGGCGGCGGCGAGCTTGCCGGTCTGGGCGGTGGCGTTGAAGTAGGACGGCGCCTTCCCTGTGCTGGCCGCAGGAGTGCTCTCGGACCAGGCGTTGACGCAGTTCAGGCTGGCCGTCAAGGCGCCGATGGTCTGGGAGATGCCCGTCAACCATGTGCCGTGGACGCCGACCTTTGTGAGGATGGTGGCGATGGCGCTGATGACCCCCAGCGGGCCCTGCACGATCGCCGCCACCATGGGGGCGACGATGCCGGTCAGCTGCTTGGCCGTGCCGGCCAGGGCGTTGGCCACTGTGGTGGTGATGGCGTTCTTGATCCGTGTGCCGACCGACTGCCGGGAGTAGTAGGCGGTCACTGTGGTGTTGCCGTTGACCGTCACCCAGGTGGGATCGGCTGTGGCTGTGTTCTTCAACGCCCCGGACCAGCCTGTGAAGTCGTGGTTGCTGGCGCTGTTGGCGTAGAAGGCGACGGTGGTGCCCAGGATGTACTGGTGACTGGACGGTGTGGCGTCCGGGCAATTGGCCGCCGGACCCACTGTGAGGTGTGTGTCGCCCACCTCGGTGGCGTGGTAGCTGAGGGTGGCGCAGTTGACCGAGTAGGTGGCGGACACCGGGACTGTCGCCCGGGAGCCGTCCAGGTCGATGATCTGGTACGGGTTGGCACCGGCGGAGTCGGCCCCTGTGTACCCGTCGAAGGTGTAGCTCGGGGTCGGCCCGAGGGCGCCGAAGGTGACCACCGTACCGACCAGCCAGGCGTTGGCGTCCACCGGGCAGTTGGGGGCCGGCGAGGCTTCGAGGAACGAAGTGCCGCTGGGGGCCGGTCCGCTGTGCCGGGTGCCGTTCGGGCTGACCAGGGTGATCTGTGGGTTGACCACCTCGCAGGCGTAGGCGGTGACCGACGACGGCCCGTCCAGGTGTTGGTGGCCCAGGTAGGACGACGGCTCGATCAGCGGCTTGTACGGCGCCCCTGTCCGGTCGTTGGTCTGCACCTTCACCAGATTGAGGGCCTTGGGGTACGTCAAGGAGTGGACCGAGAAGGTCAGTGTGCCGCCGTCGTTGTATGTGCCGATGCTCGAGTTGTAGTAGCCGGACGGGCAGGGGTTTGTGAACGCTCCTGTGTCGGTGTAGCCGATTGTGGCCGTGCCACCGGGGACGACCGACAGTGTGAGGGGTTGGCAGGCGTAGATGTAGTAGAAGTTGGCCGTCAGCGACTGGTTGCTGGTCAAGACCACCCGCCATGTCCGGGCGATCCCGCCGACGTTCCGACCGATGGAGGCGCTGACCAGCCCGCTGACGGATTGCAGCCCGTAGTTGGGCTCGGGTTGGGCCGTCACTGTTACCTGGGACCCCGACTGGTACCAGCCGGGCCCCATGCTCGGGCAGTTGCCGGCGGGCGACACCGTCACGCTGCCGTAGCCCGGGTGGTTGACGCCGGTGGTCAGCTGCACGCAGGAGCCGAAGTGGGCGGTCAGGGTGCCGGCCCCGGGGTAACCCAGGGTGACCGTCGAGGTGGTGGCCGTCCTGGTCTGGATGGCGAAGTTGAGGTACTTCGGGAGGACGGCGGCCGCTGTGAACCCGTTCCAGGTCCAGCCGGTGAAGTAGCTGTCGGCCGCCGCCGTGGCCGTCGCCGACATCGGCGGGGTCCCGGTCCACCCACCGCCGGCCACGAACGGGTCGAAGCAATTGAAGGCTGGACCGGTCGACGTGACCGTGCCGGGACCGGCGGCGGTGAGCCCGACCGGGGTGGTCATGCAGTAGGGGCCGTACACGGCGGTGAATGTGACGCTGTTGCCACCCGGCACCGTAAGGGTGGGTGTGGTGGTGACGTTGGCGCTCCCCTGCCTCCAGCCGTAGAACTGGTAGCCGCTCTCGGCCACTGTGGCCCGGACGGTGGCGGACGTCCCGGAGCTGAAGCAGCCGCTCCAGCCGCCGTTGCCGAGGAACTGCCAGCTGCCGCAGGACGGGAACGGCGTGAGGAGTGACAGGCGGCCGGCGGCCGTGTTTCCTGTCACCACGTCGATGGTGAAGTTGAAGGTACCGGAGTCGGGAGCGAAGGTGGCGATGTCCGTGGTACCGGCCAGGATGGAGTCCTGGTAGTAGGTGTTGCCGTCCGACCAGCCGTAGAACCGGTACCCGGGGCTGGCTGTCGCCTGGACGGTGACCGGGGTGCCGACCAGGTACTTGTCACCCTGGCAGTTCGGAGGGGTCAACACAGTGACGGTTCCGCCCGGGTTGGCATGGGCCGGCGCTGTCACGCAGGAGTAGAAGGTGCCGAACAGGTCGACTGTCCTGGACCCGTAGTCGGTCGTCCCGGAGTAACCGACCACGATCTCGCCGTACCAGCCGACGTTGGGGGGAAAGGTCAGGGTGCAGGAGCCGGCCAGGCTGGTCGACGTGCAGCTCGGGCCACCGACCTGGAGGGAGTGGGCGGTCACCGTCCCGCCGGTCCCGCCCGGCACCCCGGTCACCGACCAACGGATGGTGATGGCTGTGCCCAGCACCCACTGGCTGCCCGGTGTGGCGCTCGCCGTCATGGTGACTCCGGCGGGGTACACAGTGAAAGCGATCGGTGTCGACGTGCTCGGCAGGAAGTTCCCGTCGCCCTGGTAGCTGGCCGTGATCTGGTAGGTGCCGACGTGGGCGAAGGCCAGCGCACACCCCCCGGCGTGGGTCGCCACTGTCAGGGCCACGGTGCAGGTATCGCCGCGGCCGTCGCTGATGACCACGCTTCCCGTCGGGAGGTCTAGGCCGAAGAGATCGGCCCGCTGGACCTGGGTGGTGAAGGTATAGGACGATCCGACGAAGCTGATGTAGGGGTACGACGTCGGGTAGAGGAACGTGGTGGTCGCCAGCTTCTTCGACACGATGGTGACTGTGGTGGCCGAGTTGGCGAAGGTCCCGGCCTGGCTGGGAACGAAGCTGGCGGCGATGGTCGTCGTGTGTGTCCCCGACGGAGCGGTCCACCGATAGGTGGCCGACCCGGCGCCGGTCACCGGCACCGTGGCCAGGGGCGTCGAGAGCCCGTCGGTGGTGGCGGTGAAGGTGACCGATCCGACCGGGGCCAGGCCGCCGACCGATGTGTTGGCGACGGTCGCCGTCAAGGTCACCGGAGCCTGGGCGTCGACGGGCCCGGTGCTCGGTGTGCGGACGAGGGTGAGCGAGGTCTGGTCGGCGGCCACGTCGACGGCGCCCGTCGATCCGCTGGCTGAGTTGTCGTAGAGGTCGCCGCCGTAGGTGGCCCCGACTGCACCCGTTCCTCCAGGGAGGGTCGTCAGGTGGAGGACGGCCGTGCCGCCGACGAGGGTGGCTCGGCCGAGTGTGGTGCCCCCGAAAGCGAAGGTCACTGTGCCGGTAGGGGTCCGTCCGCCACCCGAGGCGACGGTGGCGGTCAGTGTGACGGCCACCCCGTAGTGGGTGCTGGCCACCGGGGAGACGGTGACGGTGGCTGTGGCCTTGGTGATGGCCTGGCGGCCGGTGAGGGAGGTCGATCCGGCGAAGTTTGGATCGCCCGAGTAGACGGCGTAGAGGGCGTTTGTCCCTCCCGGAAGGGTGACCGACAGCCCGGCCTGGTTACCGGAGAGGGTGACCGGTGTACCCAGGAGATGGGGCGCGGTTCCCCACGCCGAGTTGGTATCGAAGAACTGCACGGTGCCACCGGGGGTAGCGGGGGCGGCCGGGTAGGCGATGGTGGCCGTCAGCGTGGCCGGGGTGGCCACCGTACCGGTCGAGGACACCGACAGGGAGGTGGTCGTCCCGATCAGGCCAACGGTCTCGGCCACCTGGTTCGACGGGTTGGCGTTGAAGTCCGGGCCGCCGTCGAAGGTGAAGGAGAGAGTGTGGGGCCCGGCGGCCAGCGAGGACGTGCTGCAGGTGGCGGTGGACGCGTGGCCCGGTCCCGGGGTGAGGGTGACCGGAGTTGTGCAGCCGGCCACCGGGGCGTTGCCGTCGAGGAACGTGACGGTCCCGTTGGGAGCCGGCGTCGGCGAGCCGCCGTTCGCCGTGTCGGTGACGGTGGCCGTCAGGGTCACTGTCTGGCCCAGCGTCGTCGCCGTCGGATTGACCGAGAGGACCGACGAAGTGGGGGCGGCCGTCACGTTGTAGGAGGTGGGCGACGACGTCCCCGCCTGGAAGTCGGCGTCGCCGTTGTAGGCCGCCGACAGCGTGTGGGCTGTCCCGGCCAGCACGACGGAGCCGGTCGCCCCCTGGCCGTGGACGTCCAGGGTGATCACCGACGGCGCCGGTGTGCCGGTGCCTTCGATGGTCACTGTGCCGGTCGGGATGCCCGATCCTGGCGCCACCGCGGCGACCGTCACGTTGAAGACCACCCCCGTCCCGAAGGGCTGGGGGCTGGCGGCTGGTGTGACGGCCAGGGAGACCAGGACCGAGGCCTTGTTCACCGTCTGGGCCACAGGCGAGCTGTTCGAGTCGCTGGCGGCGAAGCCGGCGGAGGACGGTGCGTAGACGGCGGTGAGCTGGTCGGCCCCCACTGGGAGGCTGGCTACTTGCGCCGTTGCCGTCCCGTCCATCCCGAGGCTGACCCCGCTGGCCACCGCAACCGACCCCGAGTAGAAGGTGACGGTGCCGGTCGGGGTGGCCGGCGATGTGCCGCCGGTGACCGTGGCCTCCAGTGTGGTGGCCTGGCCGCTGACCGTCGGGTTGGTCGACGAGGTCATGGTGACGGCGGTCGACGCCGTCGTGACCGTGAAGCCGGTGGGTGTCGATGTGCTGGCCACGAAGGCGGTTGTCCCCAAGTACCGGGCCGTGAGGGCGTCTGTACCGGCAGGCAACTGGCCGACCGCCGTCCGGTAGACGGCCTTGCCTGTCGGCTGCACCGGGGCGGTGCCGAGCTCGGTGGCGCCCGCAGAGAAGGCGACCAGCCCGGTCGGCAACTTCGTCGTACCGTTGGCCGCCACCAGGGCGGCCAGTGTCTCCTGGGCGCCGTAGACGGCGCGGCCCCCGGGGCCGGGGGCCGTCAGGGTGGTGGTGGTCCCGGCCGGCACGATATCGACGGTGGCGGACGCTGTGGCCGGGACGTACTCGGTGTCCCCGCCGTAGGCGACCGCCACGGCGTAGCCGTTCTGCGGGTTCAGTCCGGCCGTCGGAAGGGTGACGGCGGCCTCGTCGGCGACGCCGCCGTTGCCCAGTGTCACCGGGTAGCGGACTGTACCGGCCGTGAAGCTGACGGACCCGGTGGGCGTGGGCTCACCGCTGGGCACGTGGACGGTGGCGGTGACGGTGGTGTCGTTCCCGTAGGCGGTGGCGATCGGCGATATCGGGGCCAGGGTGACCGTCGGGGCGACCCGGACGTCCTGTGTGTAAGCCGGCGACACCGACGGCTGGTACGTGCTTGTTGTCGGGGACGGCGTGAAGGTGGCCGTCATGGCGTGGGTGCCTTGGGCCAGGGAGGGCAAAGTGAAGGTGGCCTGGCCGTCGGCCAGGGTCTGCCCCGCTCCGGCGTCCACCGAGGTCCCGGCGTCCAACAGGTCGACGGTGCCCTGAGGCGTCGTCCCGCCCGTGTACCCGTTGACGCTGACGGTGAACGTCACCGATGTGCCAAGGAGAGAGTCCGGGCCCGGTGTCGAGGAGATGGACGCCTGACCCTGCTTGCTGACCACCTTCTGGACGAGCGGCGCCGACAGTGTCGACGTGAAGATCGACGGTGTGGCCGAGACCAGCTTGGCGGTGATCTGGTCTGTGCCGACCGCCAGGTAGGGGTTCTGGTATGTGTAGGTCGGTGTGGTGGTCCGGCCTGTGAAGTACGCGCCCTGGTCCCCGGGGGCCAGACCTCCCGGCTCGAGCGGTGTGCCCTTCACCCCGTAGACGTGCACCGATCGGCCTGTGACGAAGAACTCCACTGTGCCCGTGGGCGTCGGCCCGCCGAGTCCGGATGTTGTCGGTTCCATCACCATCTTGACCTCGGCCAAGTAGATGGCCTTTGTGCCCTGGAACAGCGGGGTGGCCACTGTTGTCGGCGCTGTGGGGACTTCACGAATGATCCTCAGGCCGACCTGGGGGTCGTACTGGGAGGCCCCGGCGCTGCACTTGTCGACGTTCGGGGTTGTGAAGCCACGGGCGTCGGCGGCCGGACAGGCCGGGCTGTGGAGCGACCCTGTGGGGCCGTCGACATCGAACACCGGCCCAGGTGAGGTGGACCCGGAGATCGGTGTGACGAGGAACGGCAGGACGTTGGCGGTGGGGACCCATCCCTTGCCGGGCGCCATGATGCCGTTGAGGGCCTCGTTCACCCCCATCGGGTCCTTGGCAATTGTGTAGCCGACATTGCTCCGCCCTGTGCCGCAGTCAGACGTGTCAGCCCACACGTTGCCGGCCCCGGTGATCGTCCCACCTGTGGCGTAGCAGTCGTCAGAGTAGAAGTACGTGGATGTGGCCATCAGGGCCGAGTTGTCGATGTCCACGGCGGCGCCCGAAACGGCGGCCACCGAGTCGCCCTCCGACTGCACGAAGCTGTCGTTCAGGGCGGTGACCGTGGTCCCGGTGCCTGAGGCCACCAGGTCGCCCCCGTAGTTGTCGAGGAAGGTGGTGTTGGTCACCGAGAGGTGCCCGCCTGTGGTCACGTAGAGGGCGCCAGCCCGCCTGGACGGGGTGCCATTGGAGTTGTCGAAGAACGTGACGTTGTCGAGGCTGCCCGAAGCCCCGAAGAGGGCCTGGACGCCCGCCGAGTACCGCTTGTAGGTGACGAATGTTGTGTCGAACGGTGTCGTCGAGACGATTTGGTTGTCCGAGAGCTCCAGGTTCTTCAGGTGGAAGGTGGTGCCCTTGGCGAAGGTGAAGATCGCTGTCCGGTGGTTCCCCACCAAATCGACCACGTGGCCGGTGCCATCGATGGTGATTGTGCTCGGGTGCAGGCTGGCGTTGAACGCGGAACCCACGGTGAGCGGCGTCGCCGGCGGGAAGGCGGTGGCGAACTGGATCAGGTAGTTGGTAGCCGTGCCGGCGACTATGTCGTTCTCTACGTCGGCGGCGGCATTGGCGAACGAGCAGGCGCCACCGGTGGCGCAGGCCGATCCGCTGGTGGCGGTCACGGTGAAGGTGACCGTGGCTGTGGTGGCGCCGGCGGTCCCGGCCGACAACGCCAGTCCGGCCGGTACGGCCACGACGGCCGCCAGCAGCCAGGCCAGCCCGGTGGCGGTCGCCCGCCCCGGGCCGGCGGGCCACCGTGCCGGCCGGCCCGTCGACCCTCCGCCCACGCCGGCTGACCCTCTCCCCGTCGGTTCGGCCAGCGATCGAGAGCCGTCGGCCAGGCTGCCCCGCCGGGCGGCCATCGACGACAGCAGGACCGCACGGACCCGGGCCGACGGGGTCAGTGACCGCCGCCACGCCCGCCAGGCCACCGGCACCGCTGCCAACCCCAGCCCGGCCGGAGCGACGGCACCCTCGTCCAGCTCCACCTCCAGGGCCGGCGAGCCGTAGGGGACGACGGACCGGCCGCCGCTCCAACCGCTCTTGGGCTCGGGCCGGCGGTAGACGGCGGTGGCCACCACCATGGGGAGGGCGACGACGAAGAACGTGGCCACGGTCTGGGCGATGGCCAGTCCGAGGACGTGGTTGATGGCCCAGCCGACGGCGCAGGCGGCGCTCAGTACCAGCAGGGTGGCCAGGCCGCCGAGGGCCAGCACACCGAGGACCCGGGCCGGACGGCCGCGGGCGGCCCGGGCACTGCGCCGGACGGCCCGGACCGGGCCGAGGCCCTCCAAGAAGATGGCCGGCAGCACCAGTGAGGTCCGGGCGGCCCAGTAGAGGGGGAGGCCCAACGGGACGGCCACCACCACGAGGGTGCGGGGCGAAGGCCACCAGGCGAGGGCCCCCGGTCGCCAGCGGCGGACCAGCCGGACCACAGCAGTGGCCAGCAGGCCCAGCAGGCCCAGCACGGTGGTGGCCGGGGTCAGGACGACCAAGGCGGCGAACACGGCCACGACGAACAGCACCGTGACGAGCGCCGGCAGGGCCAGCCGGGCTCCCTGGCCGCCCCGCCGAAGGGGCGTTGACGGCGGCCGGCTTGGGCATCGTCGGCCACCCGCACGGCGGCGCCGATACCGCCGAACACGATCTCGGACCCGACCACCAGGACCAGGACGGCCATGACGGCGACGAGGGCGTAGGCGCCGCCGTGGGTCAACGTCCCGTTGAGGGTGAAGGTCGACCGGTTGTGGACGGCGATCTGTTTGACCAGGTCGGAGACGCCCCACAGGGCGGCGGTCAACGCCGCGAAGGTGACGGTGCCGATCAGGGCCAGCCGCCACCAGGCCAGGCGGAGCACGGCCAAGACGCGGTGGAGCGTCTCTCGCGTCATCGCCCCTCCGCCCCAAGTGCCATGGTGGCCTCTCCGTTCCTAAGATTACGGTAAACGCCCGTAGCAGCCGACAGCGACCTGTTTTGGTCACCGCCCCGTGCCTGATGGGAACCGGATGGCTGATCCAGGCTGGCCTTGATCCGGCCCGATCGGGCCCTGACCAGGAGGGGAGCGGTTTCGGTGCCGGCCCCGCCGGGTAACGGTACGTGCTAACGAGGGGGAACCGGCGGTTTGGTCGCCGGCGAGGAGGTGCCGCGTGGCCACCCAGATGCCCACCACCCAGATACAGGGCCCGCCACCGGCGGGACCCCGGCACGCCGCCCGCCAGGATCCGGCGGTGCCGTCGGCGGCCCAGGTACCCACCATGCGCTCGGTGCCGGCCAGCCTGGTGATGCTGGGCATGGTCATCGCCCTGGTGGCCGCCTGGGGCGGCATCGTGGCCTACGTCGGGCCGTCCTTCGGGTTCAGCGGCGACGGGTCGGCGGCCTGGCGGTGGACGGCCTCGCACCTGTTCTTGGCCCTGCTCCCCGGGGCCGTCGCCTTCGTGGCCGGCTTGCTGCTGATGGTCATCGCTCCGCGGACCATCGACGGGCGCGGCCGCGCCGACCTGTTCCTGCTCGGCTCCGTCACCGTCCTGTGCGGGGCTTGGTTCACCGCCGGCCCGGCCGCCTGGCCGGTCATCCGGGCCGTGCACCCCTACTTCGTCGCCGCCCCGCCGTTCCGGACGCTGACGGTCCAGCTGGGCTACTCGGTCGGCCCCGGCCTGCTGCTGGTGGCCTGCGGCGGCATGGCCATCGGGTGGGGCATCCGGCACCAGCGACCGATCGCCCCGCTGTACCCGGCGTTCGTGGCCGTGCCGACGACCGCCCCTGTCCTGCCAGGACCGCCGGCGGGCGATCCCGGGACGACGGTCGGGTGGCCAGCGCAGCCGCAACCCCAGGTCCAGCCCGAGCCGCAGACCCAGTGGCAGCCGGTGGTGGCCGCCCCCGGACATGTCGACGACCCGACCCTGACCGGTGCCGTCCCGACCGTCCGCCCGGTGCCGACGGAGCCCACCGAGCGGGCCTGGCGGTCGACCCGGCCGGTACCTCTGGCCCCGGCCGGGCCGGGCCCATGGCCGTCGGTGCCGCCGCCGGGTCCGGCCCGGCCCGGCACCCCGCCGCCCATGGGGTGGCGGTCGCCGGACGTGACCGGCCCGGTGGAGCAGGTAGAGCGGTTCCCGGGCCCGATGGAGCGGCCCTCCGGGGAGGACAGCCCCTAACCTCGGCGGATGCCGACACCCGATCACGTCGACTTCGTCGTTATGGACCCCGGCCAGCCGCCGGCGTCGGAGCTGCTGGCGGCCATGACGGCCGAGATGGTGGCCCTGTACGGGGCGGCGGACCGGCTGGACCACCCCCGCCTGGACCCGGCCGAGATGGCCGCGCCGGCCGGGACGTACCTGGTCGGTGTGGACGGCACCGGCACCCCGGTGGCCGGCGGGGGGCTCCGCCGGTTGACGGACGAGGTGGCGGAGATCAAGCGCATGTACGTGGTCCCGGCCGAGCGCGGCCACGGGGTGGCCGGCCGGCTGCTGACCGCCCTGGAGGAGGCCGGCCGGCGGCTCGGGTACCGGTTGGTCCGCCTGGACACCGGACCGCGCAAACCCCACGCCCGCCGGCTGTACGAATCGGCCGGCTACCAACCGATCGCCGCCTACAACGACAACCCCTACGCCGCCTTCTTCGGGGAGAAGCCGCTCTGACCTGAGGTCAGGTCAGGTGGCCAACGGTGCCGGCCCGTACGAGGACCACCACGCCGATGACCAGATAGACGGCCGGGGTCAGCCAGGCACCGACCCGTTCGAACAGCCCCAGGGTCCGGTGGTGCCGACCCAACAGGACGGCGAGGGCGCAGAGCCCGACGTCGAGCACCAGCATCCACACGGCCGCCAAGGCGGCCCAGCCCGGACCGGCTTGGCGGAACAGCGGGATGTACACGGCCAGGTTGTCGCCGCCGTTGCCGACGGTGATGAGGGCCGCACTGAAGTACCCGCCGCCGATCGGGTCCCGGTGCTCGGCGGGCCGGCCGCGGTGGCGCCACAGCACCACGAGCCCACGGAGGCCGAGGCCGATGGGGACCAGGCCGAGCAGCCCGACGGCCCACAGCGGCAGCTCCACCAACACCGCCGCACCGGCGGCGGCCAGAGCCACGATGATGACGAAGCCGGTGTACTGGCCGGCCACGATCCGGCGCACCCGGTGCGGCGGTGCGGTGGCCAGCTGGGCGGTGGTGACCAGCCCGTTGTCGATGTTGGTGCCGACAAACGCGCCGGTGGCCAGGCCGACGATCGAGACGAGGCCCACCTCAGCGGGGTGCGATCACCAGTCGGCCCAGCCGTCGGGAGTGACGGAGCCGGTGACCAGCCGGGGGTCCACCGGGCGACGGGTGTCGGAGGCGGCGTAGACGGCAAAGCAGAGCTGCAGCACCTTGGTGGCGTCGGCCGGAGTCATGGTGGCCTGGGTGCCGCCCAGTAGGGAGTCGACGAAGTGGGCCGACGACCGGGTGAACCCGGTGGCCCAGTCGGCGTCGACGTCGGTGAACTCGGTGGTCGACATGTCGTCCTGCTGGCCCCGGTACAAGATCACCGGGGCCAGGTCCAGCATCTGCCCGGTGGCCCGGGTCACCCAGAGCAGGCCCTCGTCCCCCTGGATCTCGAAAAACTCGTCGGCCCCGTAGTAGCCGGACCGGAGCCACATGGCCGGGGCGTAGTGCACCTCCATGGTGCCCAGCAGGCCGGGGTCCTCGTACTCGAAGATGGCCGCGCACGGCTCGAAGAACAGGTCACGGCGGCGGACCACGGCCTGCACCGACACGATGTCCTGGTCGAACAGCCACAGCGCCATGGCGTACTTGTGGACCATGTCGTCGAACAGGTGGCCGCCCGGGCTGCGGTCGTCCAGCCGCCAGCCGTACCCCTCCGGGCGCAGCCCGGTCTGGAAGGCCGAGCCGGTCTGGCCCACCACCGTCTTGATCCGCACCCCGGTCGGCCGGCCGACGGCCCCCTCGGCGATCAGGCTCTTGGCCAGCTCCAGCGGCGGGTAGTGGGCGAAGCACTCGCTGATGCGCAGGGTCCGGCCGGCAACGGCAGCCGCCCGCTCCATCGCCATCGACTCGTCCACGGAGTTGGCCGCCGGCTTCTGCACCGACACGTGCTTGCCGGCCTCCAAGGCGGCCAGGACGTGGTCGTAGTGCAGGTGGGTGGGCGTCAGGACCTCGACGGCATCGATGTCGGGGTCGTCCAGGAGGTCGTCCAGGTCGGTGTACGCCTTCGGGACCCCCCACCGCTCCGCCGCCTCTTTGGCCAGGTCCCCGTCCACGTCGCAGACCGCCAGCACGTCGCACTGGGGATGTTGCAGGTAACCGGCCACGTTGAGATCGGCGATGTTGCCGGCGCCCAGCACACCCAACCGCACCCGGTCCATGGTCCTCCGTCCCCGCCGGCCGTCCCGGCGACGGCAGCAGCACCCTACCGGCCGCCTAAAGACGTTTCCGCGGAAACGCCGCGCTCAGCCGGCGGGGGCCACCGGCGGCCGCGGGTGGTGCTCCACGCCGGGCAGGTCGGCGTAGACGCTCTCGGGCACCAGCGTCGGGGTGTCCTTGTTGAGGACCTCGCCCCGGAAGAAGGCCGGCCGGAACCGCTTGAAGACGAACAGGCAGACGCCCCCGAGGATGAGGGTGAGCATCTCGATGACGAACACCCCGCCCATGTGCCAGTGGGGCCAGAACGGGACGGTCCAGGTGGTGTAGCTGTTGACCGGCCGGTAGTAGAACCACAGGTTGTAGCCGAGGGCCCCGAAGAGCATGAGGCCGCCGAGCAACGGGAGGATGCCCCGCATCCAGAGGTTGCGGGCGCTCTCGGTCAGGGTCTTGCGGTAGTACCAGACGCAGGCGAAGCCGGTGAGGCCGTAGTAGAAGGCGATCATCACCCCGAGCGCCGACACCGAGTCCGAGATGACGGTGCCGGCCGAGATGTAGTTCATGATCACGTACAGGACGATGGAGATCCCGCCCATGGTCACGGTGGACACCGTCGGCGTCAGGTGCCGGCCGTGGATGCGGCCGAACGCCTTCGGAATGGCCTTGTAGGTGGCCATCGAGAGGGTGGTGCGGGCGGTCGGCAGGATGGTGGTCTGCGTGGAGGCCGCCGCCGAGCTCAGCACCATGAGCAGCAGGAGGTGGACGAGGACGCTGGCGAACCCGGAGGTGCCGAAGACCGAGCCGCCGAGGATCGACAACACGTCACCCTGGTGGGCGACGTTGCCGAGGCCGATCCCCTTGGTCCCGATCCCGGCATAGGACTGGGCCGAGATGATCACCAGGGCGTAGATGGCCAAGAGCAGCAGGGTGGAGACCACCGCCGCCCGGCCCGGGGTCTTGTTGGGGTCCTTGGTCTCCTCGTTGACCGAGACCGCGGTGTCCCAGCCCCAGTAGATGAACAGCATCAGCAGCACGCCGTTGATGAAGCTGGACGGGGAGCTGATCTTGAAGGGGTCGAACCAGTCCCACGAGAAGGCCAGGTGGCTGGGGGGCGCCGTGCCGTTGCCCACCTTCACCAGGGCCACGACGGAGAGGACCACCAGCATGGTCACCTCGATGCCGAGGAGGACCTTCTGCAGGTTGGCCGACACCTCGATGCCGACGTAGCAGATCCAGGTCATGGCCACGATCCAGAGAACGCCCACCAGCAGCACCCAGCCGCTGCTGGCGTCGTTGCCGATGCCCTTGGCGTTGAACAGCAAGAACAGGTACTGCCCGGCGATCTGCGCCAGGCTGGCCATGACCAGGACGTCGGCGGCCACGATGCCCCAACCGCCCCACCAGCCGGTCCGGGGACCGAAGGCTCGGGTGCTCCAGGTGAAGGTGGTCCCGCAGTCGGGGTCGGCTTTGTTGAGCTCGTTGTAGGCGAAGGCGATGAACAGGATGGGGATGAAGGCCAGGATGGTGACGATGGGCGCCTGCAGGCCGATGGCGGCCACCACGAACCCCAAGGTGGCGGCCAGGCTGTAGGCCGGTGCGGTGGACGCCACGCCGACCACGGTGCTGGAGACGAGCCCGAGGGCACCGTGCTTCAGGTTCTTCTGGCCGGGGTGGGCGGTGATCACCGCCGCCGCCCCCGGGACCGACAGGTCGTCGATGCCGGCGCTCCCGGTGTCCTCGGTGCCCTGCGCCATCGGTGGCCTCCCCGTGGTCGTCCAACAGCCGCGTCAGGGGTGACGATAACCCTCGTCGGTGACGAATGCCGTCTATTTACGACCGATCCCAGGCAAACGTCACCATCCCGTAACCGAAGCCGCCGGCAGACGACGTTGTCGCGCCGATATTCGTCGTGCCCGCGGACCGGCAGCCACCGGTCGACGGCCCCGGCCCGGCCTCGGGCCCGGTCGGCCGATCGGCCGATCGGCACCGTGTGCCCGGCGGCGCTGCACCGTTCCTCTGACAACGCCGTCGGACACGTCGTCGAAGAACGGTGCAGGGAGGTGGAAGGGTGCGGGTACCTGGCCGCGAGCAGGACGGCGCGGCGGACCCGGAGGTCCGACGCGTCCCGCCGTCCCGGACGGAGGTCCTGGATGGCATCTCCCGCCACTTGGGAGCCTTCGTGGACCCGGCCGAGCTGGTGGCCTGGCTGGCCGACCGGGTGGCGGACCGGTTCGGGGGATGCACCGTCTGGCTCGGGGACGAGCACGGCCTCCACCAGGCGGCCGGGCGGCCGCCGGCCGGCGGCGTCGCCCTGCCCGCCGGCGGCGCCACCCTGCGGGCCAGCGTCGATGTGGACGGCCACACACCGCTGGCCCGGGCCTATCGCCTGGGAGACCTGCAAGTGGTGGCCGAGCAGCCGTCGACCGCCGGGGGAACCGCCTGGTCGTCGGTGGCGGTACCGTTGCTGGCCGATGGCGTCGCCGTAGGCCTCCTGCAGGTCACGAGCGACCGGGCCCTGAAGACCGACGACGTGTCCCTGGCCCTGGCCATCGGCGCCCGGGGTGGCCGCGCCCTGGCGCACACCCTGCGGTTCCGGCGGCAGCGGGCCATGCTCGACGCCTTTACCGGGCCGGCGGTGCCGCCGGACCTGATGGTGCCGGGGTTGGACCTGGAGGCGGACCTGCGCCGCCGCGGCCCCGTCGACGCGGCGGGGGTCACCTGGTACGACGCCATCGAGCTGGACGACGGCTTCTTGTTCTTCAGCCTCGGCCGGGTGGTCGACCGGAGCCCGGCGGCCCCGGTCCTCATGGCCCAGGTCCGCGGGGCCATGCGGGCCTACGCCGTCGACTACCCGTCGCCGGCCACCGTCCTGGCCGGGCTGGACCGGCTGTTCGACGTCCTCCGGGAGCACCGGCCGGTGACCGCGGTGGCCGGCGTCGCCGATCCGGCCACCGGCGAGGTGTGGCTGGCCAACGCCGGCCACGCCGTACCCCTCCTGGTGCCGGCCACCGGTGTGGCCACCCCGGTGGACGCCGCCCGGTCGGCTCCCCTCGGGTCCGGCGGCCGGACGGAGCGACCGGAGCACCGGCTGGTCCTGCGCCGGGGCGACACCCTCCTGCTGCACTCCGGGCTGCTGCCCTCCGGCAGCCGGACCGCGCCGACGGCGGCGGCCGACCCGCTGGCGGTCGCCGGGTTGCGCCCACCGGAGGCCGGGTCGCTGGACCGGTGGGTGGCCGACCTGACGGCCGCCATGCTCGGCGCGGCACCGGGCCCGGATGGCGGTACGGAGCTCGCCGGTGATGCCGCGGCGCTGGCCGTGCGCTACCGGGGGGACCGACGGTGGGCCGACCGGCACCCCTCTGGCGGCCGCCTGGCCGACAAGCATC
This sequence comes from uncultured Acidimicrobiaceae bacterium, assembly GCA_964453355.1. Taxonomy (GTDB): domain Bacteria; phylum Actinomycetota; class Acidimicrobiia; order Acidimicrobiales; family RAAP-2; genus DASZUK01. The sequence continues at coordinate 15,438 of CAYVPF010000047.1, forward strand.
CGACAGCCGGGCATCTGGCGGCGGGGCATCCGTCCGGGAGCGACCGTCCGGCGCCCATCGCCGCCGGCCGGCCAGCCACCGCGACGCCGCGGCTGCAGCTGCCCCCGTTGACGGCCAGCGCCCCGGCCGCCCGACGGTGGGTGGCCGACCAGCTGGCGGACCTGCCGGCCGAGCTGGTGGACACCGCCACCCTGCTGACGTCGGAACTGGTCACCAACGCCGTCCTGCACGCCGGCACCGAGGTCATCGTGTCCGTCCACCGCGGGGAGGAGCGGGTCCGCGTCGACGTGGCCGACGGCAACCCGGCCGGGCCGGTGGTGAAGGACTACGGCCCCCACGCCGCCACCGGCCGGGGACTGACCCTGTTCGACCGGCTGGCCTCCGCCTGGGGCACCCGCCCGATCATTCCCCAGGGCAAGATCGTCTGGTTCGAGCTGCCGGTGGACATCCCGGGGGAGGCGGTGGAGGCCGGCGGCCTGCCGTTCGACCTGGACCCCTGGCCGGAACCGATGGCGTTGGCCGCCGAGCCGGAACCGATGGTCGACCCCGGTCCGCTCGTGACCATCCACCTGTGGGCGGTGCCGGTGGCCGCCCTCAACCGGGCCTCCGAACAGTACGA
>CAYVPF010000048.1:0-16047 GCA_964453355.1 uncultured Acidimicrobiaceae bacterium
CACCCCGGTCGGCCGCCGCGGGGCCCATGAGGGCCACGGTCTCGCCGACGACCGCCGCCAGGTCCACGGTCTCGAACAGCAGGTCGAGCCGGCCCTGGGTCACCTGGGTGATGTCCAGCACCTCGTTGATCAGGGCCAGCAGGTGCTCGCCGGCCCGCACGATGTGGTCGACGCTCTCCCGGTCTTCGGTGCCCAGGTCCTCGAGCTGGAGCAGCTGGCCGAAGCCCAAGATGGCGGTCAACGGCGTCCGCAGCTCGTGGCTCATCCGGGACAGGAACTCGTCCTTGGCTTGATTGGCCGCCAGGGCATCGTCCCGGGCGGCGGCGATCTCCTGGTTCCGTTCGGCCAGCAGCGACCCGGCCGTGATGATGACCTCCGACAGCTGCCCGATCTCGTCGTCGGAGTCGGGGATGTCCGCCAACGGCTCGCTGGCCAGGAACCGCTGGGCGTTGACCCCGACGAGCTTGACCCGCCGGACGATGCCCGTCGACAACAGGATCGTGCCGGCGATCCCGCCGAGCACGCCGACGACGAGGCCGGCGATCAGAAACCACTCGGACAGGCTCTGGGAGCCGATGATCCGCGACCGCTGTTGTAACGACAGCGCCGTCTCCTCGGCGACCAGCCGGCCCAGGTCGCCCTGCAGCCGGGCCATGGTGCCGTCGTCCCGGACGACCAGGACGCTGATCGGTCCGGCGGCGCTCCCGGTCCCGACGACGTCCGACCGGATGCCGTCGAGGACAGCGATCTCTCGATGGCCATCGGTGATCACGGCGGCAATCGTGGACCGGTCATCGGCCGACTGGTCCTTTCGTGCCGACTGCATCCACGCCTTCAACTGGGGCACCAGCGCGTCGAAGGTCCGCAGGGACGTGGGGTCGCCGGTGGCCGCCGAGCCCCGGATGGACGAATCGGCCTTGTAGAAGGACCCGACGGCCTGGCGCGACGACGTCAGCTCGTTGCTGGTGCCGATGGCCAAGGCTCGGAAGGCGCTCTCCTGTCGCTGCAACCCCAGCGACACCGACACGGTCACGATGAGGGCCAGGATCGGGACGCCGACGATCAGCAGCGACTTGGTCAGGAGCCGGGCGTTCGACCACCGTCGAGACGCCCACCCCCAAGGCGACGGCCTCAAGGCAACGTCGATCCCGGAGGCGGGATTCGGTACGCTCTCACTGCAAGTGACACGCCGTGCGTCAGGTAGGTCAAGAAGGCAGCCTTCTGGGAGGTTCCGTCTCGGTGAACGATAGTGCTGCACGGCCGGTCGGTACCGGCGATACGGCCTCGAAAGGCCGGGTGCTGGTGGTCGAGGACGACCCCGGCACCCTGCAGTTCGTCACCACCGCCCTCCGCCGGGGCGGCTTCGACGTCACCGGGGTCACCGACGCCTTGGCGGCCCTGGCCATATTGGACGATCAGCCGTGGGAGGTGCTGCTGGCCGACATCGGCCTGCCGGACCGCTCCGGGTTCGACCTGGTGGTCGACGCCCGCCGACGGCGACCGAAGATGGCCATCGCCCTCATGACCGCCGACGCCAGCGTCGACGTGGCGGTGCGGGCCCTGCGCACCGAGGTGGACGACTTCTTGCCCAAGCCCATCGCCCCCGCCACCCTGGTGGCCCAGGTGGAGCGGTTGGCGGAACGGCAGCGCACCCGCGACCAGGCGACCGAACGGGTGCTGGCCGTCGGTGCCCATCCCGACGACGTCGAGATCGGGGTCGGCGGCATCCTCCTCAACCACCGGACCCTCGGCGACGAGGTCACGATCGCCACCCTCAGCCACGGCGCCCGCGGCGGCGAGGCCGTCCGGCGGGCCAACGAGGCGGCGAACGCCGCCCGGCTCATCGGGGCCCGGTTGTACCTGGAGGACCTGGAGGACACCAGGATCCCCGAAGGCGACCCGACGGTGGGGTTGCTGGAGCAGGTCATCAAAGAGGTCCGGCCGACCATCGTGTACACCCATACCCTGTCCGACCTTCATCAGGACCATCGCAACGTGCACCGCGCCACCATGGTGGCCGCCCGGAGGGTGCCCAACGTCTACTGCTACGAGAGCCCGTCGGCCACCGTCGAGTTCCGGCCGGTCCGGTTCGTCAGCGTTGACGACCAGGTGGACGGTAAGGTGCAGGCCATCGGCGCCTACGCCAGCCAGGTCGAGATCCGCCAGTACCTCCAAGAGGACCTGGTCCGGGCCACGGCCCGGTACTGGGGTCGGTTCGGGGCCACCAAATTCTCCGAACCCCTGGAGGTCATCAGGGACCGCCAGGGAGGCGCCCCGGCCGGGGCGCCATGACCACCGACGGGGCCGCCCCCGGGGACGGGGGCTTGGGAGATAGGGACAACGGCATCCCCCGTCGCCTGCTCGTCACCGGCGCCGGCGGTCCGGCGGCGGTGGCGTTCATGCAGGCCGTCGACCAGTCCGCCGACGTCCACGCCATCTGCTGGGCGGTGGACATCGATCCTTGCGCCGCCGGCCTGTACCTGGTCCCGCAGGACCGCCGGTCGCTGGTCCCGCGCGGGGACGACCCCGGCTTCGCCGACGCCGTCTTGGACCGGTGCCGGACCGAGCGGATCGACGTCCTGGTGCCCACCGTCGACAGCGAGCTGCTCCCGGTGGCCCGGCGCCTGGACGACTTCGCCGGCCTGGGGGTCGCCGTGCTGTCCCCGTCGCCGGACACGCTGGAGCGGTGCCTGGACAAGTGGGCGCTCCTGCAGGGCTGCGGGCCCGACGTCCCCATCCCCCGGGGCGGCCTGCTGGACGACGGCTTCGACCCCGCCTCTTCAGGATGGGCCTCCCTCGGGTGGCCCCGGCTGGTCAAGCCCCGCCGGGGCAGCGGGTCCCGTGGCATCCGGCTGATCGACGACCAGGCGGCCTTCGACCGGCTGGCCCGCGACGGGACCCTGCTGGTGCAGGAGTACCTGCCCGGACCGGAGTACTCGGTGGACACCCTGGCGTACCGGGACGGCCACGTGGCCGCCGCCGTGCCGCGCAGCCGGCTGAAGGTGGACTCGGGCATCGCCGTCGCCGGCTGCACCGTGGACCGGGCCGACCTGGTCGAGGCGGCCAAGGCCGTGGCCCGGTCGGTCGGCTTGACCTCGGTCGCCAACATCCAGTTCCGCGAAGACGCCGCCGGGACCCCCCGGCTGCTGGAGGTCAATCCCCGCTTCCCCGGCACGATGCCGCTGACGGTGGCCAGCGGCGTCAACATGCCGGCGCTGGCCGTGGCCGACCTCCTGGGTCAGCCGGTGCCCCGGGAGGTGCCCTTCCGGCCCGTAGCCATGGTCCGGCACTGGGCGCAGACGTTCCTGCCGGTGGACGAGTTCGAGGCCACCGGCCCACCGCTCCCCCTGGGACTGCCGTCATGACGGCCGGACCGGCTCGGGGGACCGCCGGGGAGAGCTGACCAGCCGACCGTGCCGGGCACTGTCGGCGATGACGTCCTGATTGCCCTCGTCCTGTTCGGCGCCTACCCGCTGGTGGTCAACGCTTACCAGTACCTGCTGATCGGCGGCGTCCGGTGGAAGAACCACTACGGCTCGGTGGGCCTCTGCCTGCCCCGGGTGGCCATCTTGGTGCCGGCCTGGAACGAAGCCACGGTGCTGGACGCCACCATCGACCGGCTGATGGCCCTCGACTATCCCACCGAGCGGTTGCGCATCTACGTGGTCGACGACGCCAGCACCGACAACACCCCGGAACTGATGGCCGCCAAGGCCGAGCAGTACCCGGGGTCGGTGTACCACCTCCGGCGGGACAAGGGCGGTGAAGGGAAGGCCCACACCTTGAACCACGGCCTGGCCGTCATCTTGGGCGACGACTGGATGGAGGCGCTCTTGATCATGGACGCCGACGTCATCTACCGGACGGACTCCCTGCGGAAGATGACCCGGCACCTGGCCGACGATCAGGTGGGGGCCGTCACCGCCTACATCAAGGAGGGCTCGCAGCCCAGCGGGACCCTGACCCGGTTCATCGAGTACGAGTACATCACCGCCCAGGCCGCCGGGCGACGGGCGCAGAACGTGCTGGGCGCCGTGGCCTGCCTGGCCGGCGGGGCCCAGCTCCACTCCCGGGCCAACCTGGAGGCCCTGGGGGGGCGGATCGACACGAGCACGCTGGCCGAGGACACCTGCACCACCTTCAACACCCAGCTCGGCGGCCGCAAAGTGGTCTTCGAGCCCAACGCCGTCGCCCTGGCCGAGGAGCCGGAGCGGATCATCGGGCTGTGGAAGCAGCGGGTGCGGTGGGCCCGGGGCAACGTCCACGTCACCTCGGCCTACCGGAAGGTCTGGTTCCACCGTTCGTCGGTGCACCGGCTCGGTGGCATCTCGTTCGGGCTGATCTGGTTCAGCATCTTCCTGCTGCCCCTCACCATGATCGTGTCCTCGATCAGCCTCGTCATCCTGTTCTTCACCGACCTGGCCAACGCCCAGGAGGTGTTCCGGGCGCTGTGGATCATCAACGCCCTGTGCTTCGTCTTCACCACCATGTTCACCCTGCTCATTGACACCTCCGCCGGGCGCCGGACCTGGGTGCAGGGCATCTTCTTCCCCGGCCTCATCTCCCTGATGATCATCGTCTACGCCTGCTTCCCGGTGGCCTTCCGCTGGCTGTTCGACCACTTCGAGGATGTCACCCACTGGCACCTGAGCACCGGGCAGCGGCACGTCTTCATCTTCTTCGCCTACGTCTGGGTCGCCGGCTGCATGCTGGCGGCCTATGCGGTCAAGAAGGTCGACGACGCCGGCGCCCACCGGACCGCTTCGGCCCTCCTGTACGTCGTCGGCTACGGCCCCGTCCTGTGCGTCATCACCCTGGTCGCCTACATCAAGCAGCTCCGGCACGCCGAGATGAAGTGGGACAAGACCGAGAAGACCGGACGGGTGGCGGTAGACGGATGACTGAGCGGACCGACGAGGAGTGGGAGGAGGTCTTCGAGGAGGACCTCCGAACGTCGGTCGCCAACGAGCGGCGGCTGATCTGGATGGAGCTGCTGTCCCTGGCCGCGGTGGCCGTGGTGATCGTGCTCCACTTCGTCTGGCACTGATTCGTCTGGTCCTGATTCGTCTGGCCCTGGCCCGGCCGGCAGGAGAGCGGTCACCGGATCGGGGGAAGGCGGACGGGGAGCAGGTACAGTGCCGCACGGGCTGGGCGGAGACAGCTTGACCGACGACGTCGAGCAGCGGAGGCAGGGCGGTGGCCAGGCGGAGCGAGGACGGGCACGACCCGGTCACCGGCGCGGCCCCCGCGACACCTCCCGGCCTCTCCCTCGAGGACTTCCAGATCCTGTTCGAGTCCGCCCCCAGCTGTTACCTGGTGCTGGACCCGGCGTTCACCATCGTGGCGGTCAGCGACGCCTACCTGGAGGCCACGATGACCACCCGGGACGGCATCGTCGGACGGCCACTGTTCGAGGTGTTCCCCGACGACCCCGGCAACCCGGCCGCCGACGGGGTCGCCAACCTGCGGGCCTCCCTCCACCGGGTACTGGAGCACCGTCGACCCGACGCCATGCCCATCCAGAAGTACGACATCGAGCGGCCGGAAGCCGAGGGCGGCGGGTTCGAGTCCCGGTACTGGAGCCCCGTCAACTCCCCGGTCATCGGCCGGCACGGCCAGGTCGTGTTCATCATCCACCGGGTGGAGGACATCACCGAGCTGGTCGGCGGCCGGCCAGATGACCAGCCGGATCCGGTTGTCGGACCCGACGGCCTGCTGATCGACGTCCTGCAACGGTCCCGGGAGCTGGGCCGGGCCAATCGCGAGTTGGAGGACGCCCGGACGGCCACCAGCGACTTCGTGTCCCGGATGAGCCACGAGCTGCGGACCCCGCTGACGTCCATCCTCGGGTTCGGCGAGCTGCTGGCCATGACCTCCCTGGACGACGAGCAGCTGGAGTGGGTCGAGATGTCCGTCACGGCCGCCCGGCATCTCCAGGCCTTGCTGGACGACATGCTGGACATCGCCCGCATCGAGGCCGGCCACCTGTCCATCTCCTTGGAGCCGGTCTCGCTGGCCCGGGCCCTCGCCGACGCGCTGGAGCTGGTGCAGCCCCAGGCGGCCGCCGGCGGGGTGCAGGTCGACGGAGCCCCGCCGGCCAGCCAGCCCCTCTACGTCCTGGCCGACGGCCAGCGGCTGCGCCAGGTGCTGCTGAACCTGCTGTCCAATGCCGTCAAGTACAACGACGACCGCGGCCGGGTCACCCTGGACGTGCGGGCGTCCCCCGACGACCGGGTCCGCGTCGCCATCACCAACACCGGTGCCGACCTCACCGACGACCAGCTGGCCCGGCTCTTCGCGCCGTTCGAGCGGCTGGACGCCGGGGTGCGCGGCATCGACGGCACCGGCCTGGGCCTGGCCCTCTCCCGCGATCTCATGCGGAGCATGAACGGCGACCTGGAGGCCTCCAGCACCCCGGGCGTCGGCTGCACGTTCACCCTCGAGCTGGACCTGAGCCGTCCCGCCGCCGTGGCCGAGCGCCCGGACCGGGCGGTGAGCCGGGACGCCCGCAGCTACGACGCCCCGAAGACGGTGCTGTACGTGGAGGACGTGCTGTCCAACATCCGCCTGGTCGAGCAGATCCTGGCCCGCCGGCCGGACATCACCCTGGTGGCCGCCACCCACGGGGTCGAGGGCAGCGAGCTGGCGGTGACGCTGCGGCCGGACCTCGTGCTCTTGGACCTCCATCTCCCGGACATCCCCGGCGAGGAGGTGTTGCGGCGCATCCGCGCCGACGACCGCATCAGCCACACCCCGGTCCTCGTCCTGAGCGCCGACGCCACCGCCGCCCACCGCCGCCAGCTGCTGGAGGCCGGGGCCGACGACTACCTCACCAAGCCCATCGGGGTCCGCGACCTGCTGGACCTCCTGGACGAACGGTTCGGCGCCCCCCGCCCTCCATGACCGGGGCCGACCCCACCGCCGGCCCGTCCGGCGGTACCGTCCTGCGGCAGAGGAGCAGCGGGCACCTCGGGCAATCGCAATCGGATGGGCAGCGGCGTGAGGATGGGCAGGCAGGGTTGGGGGTGGACGGCGGCCCTGGCACTGGTCGCCGGGGTAGCCGCCAGTTCACCGGCCGGCGCCGCCACCCTCTCGGGGGGTAACCCCCTGGACCCCTCCAAGTTCGCCACAGGGTCCTGCGTTGCCTTCTCCCCCACGGCCGGCGACCGGCACGAGACCGTGTTCCTCGATGCCGGGCACGGGGGCATCGATCCCGGCGCAACCGGGATCACCGAGTCGGGCCAGACCATCCACGAAGCCGACGAGACCCTGCCGGTCGAGCTGGACGCCATGGCCCTCCTCCGGGCCCAGGGCTACCGGGTGGTCGTCTCCCGGACCACCGCCAACACGGTGTCGCGCCCTACGGCCACAGACCTGACAGGCGGCATCTTCAACGACAAAGGGGCCAGCCACGACGTGGCCGCCCGGGATGTCTGCGCCAACATGGCCCACGCCAACGTCCTCGTCGGCATCTACTTCGACGCCGGCACATCGCCGACAAACGCCGGCAGCATCACCGGCTACGACACCGAGCGATCGTTCTCAGCCGACAACCTCCGGCTGGCCACCCTCGTCCAGACCGACGTCCTGGCCCAGCTGAACGACCACGGGTGGGGCATCCCGAACGACGGGGTCGTGACAGACAGCACACTCGGCGGGCCGCCCCTCACAACAACAGCGGCCAACTACGACCATCTGCTCCTGCTCGGCCCGGCCGACCCCGGCTACTTCACAACGCCCAGCCAGATGCCCGGAGCCCTCATCGAGCCCCTCTTCATCACCGATCCCTTCGAAGGCACCATCGCCGCCAGCACAGTCGGCCACCAGGCCATCGCCCGGGGCATGGCCGAAGCCGTTGAGCAGTACCTGCAGACGCCGTCCAACTCCGATGCGGCCAAGTCGGCCCGTTCCTCCTAGCCGGTCGCCGTCGCTCGGGGCGGTCGGCGTTTGACACCGGCACCGGCAGGGCACGACCTGTACTAGCAGCCGTCCCGACAACGAGCCGGGACCCACGCCTGATCGGGGGTCGACGATGGAACAGCAGGTGGCCGGAACGACCAGTACCAGGTCGCGGACGGTCGAACGAGCTTCTTGGAGTCCCGCCCAGATCGTCGCCGGGATCGCCGGGGTCGTCTATGTGGTCATCGGCGGCATCGCCCTGGCCAGGACCGGGACGAACTTCTCCAACATCCCGGCCACCCACTCGTCGGTGATCGGCCTGGACTTCACGTGTCTGTCGGCGGTGGTGCAGCTGGCCGTCGGCGTGGTGCTGCTGGTGGGAGCGACCGGGCCGGCGGCCGCCAAGTCGGTGTCGGCGGTGTTCGGGGTGGCGTCTCTCGTGTGGGGCATCATCGTCGCCGTCGACATACCCCGGTTCTTTGCCAACTGGGGCTACAACAAGGGGACGGCCATCTTCACCATCGTCGTCGGGGCCGTCCTGCTGCTGGCCGGAGTGGCCTCCCCGATCTTCCTGTCCCGCCGGCGCGACGTGGTCACCGGGGCCGGCAGCTACGTGGCCACGCCGCCACCGGTCTGACCCACGAAACCAGGATCCAAGAAATCGGGCTCGGTGGCCGGGTTGGCCCCCCGATAGGTCCTCGCCGGTAGGTCCGCTTGGCTTCGATGGTGGCCACCCGGCGGGCGAGCCGGATGCGGCAGGGTGGCCAGACCGGTAGGGTCACCGGCACGCCCACCCGCGAGCTGTCGCCGGGCGTTGCCGTGGGATGGCAGCATCGCGCATGAGCCACAGACCGGGCCGCCGGTGGTCATACGGCACGCTGGGGGCACTGCTGGTCGCCGCCGCTCTCGCCGGGTGGGGAATGCAAGTCCGCCACCAGCTGCCCGGACCCACCACCCGGCTCGCCGCCGTCCGAACCGACATCCACGACACCTCGGCCCAGCTGGTCCGGCTGGAGGGATCGCTGCGGCACACGCGAGCTGCGTCGGCGTCCGCACACCGGGCATTGGCCCAGGCCGACGGCCAGCTCGCCGACGCCAAGAGCCAGCTCGCCGATGCCCAGGCCGGCGAGGCCCTCGAACAGGTGAGCACGGTCACCCTGCAATCCTGCCTGGAAGACCTCCAAGCGGCGCTCAACGAGCTGGCCGTCGGTGACCGTCAGGGCGCCAGCCGGTCGCTGGCCGCAGTGGCCCCAAGCTGTCGGTCGGCGGGGTCCGAATCGTCATGACCGCCCGCCGGAGCGGTTGGCGGATCGCCGGGGCCCTGCTGTCCGTGGCCGCCCTCGGGCTGTCGGCCACCTGGGTGGTCACCTCCGAAGTCAGCCTGCAACGCACCCGGACGGCCCTGGCCCGGGCCACGGCCCGGTTGGACGGCCAGCACCGGGAGGCTCGTCTGGCCCAGCGGTCCCTGACCACCGCCTCCGGCCAGTTGAGTCGGCAACGGGCCGCCGTTCGGTCGGTCGAGGGCGCGGCCGGCGCCACCGGTCAGGATGTCACGACGACCGACGGGGCGATCGCCCAGCAGGCCCAAGTCCTGGGTCAACTACAGGGCTGCCTCTCCGGGGTGGCCGGCGCCTACGGCAGCCTGACGGCCGGCGACCTCCCGACGGCCCTGTCGGCCCTCGACGGCTCGTCGTCGGCCTGCCTCTCGGTCGACGGCGGCCGGGCCAGCGGACTGGTCTACCCCTTCGACTTCCCCGATCCCTTCGTCCTGTCGGTGAACGGCACCTACTACGCCTACGGCACCAACTCCGCCGCCGGCAACATCCAGGCCATCAGCTCCACCGACCTGACCGACTGGACCCCCGTGGGTGACGCTCTCCCCGAGCTGCCCTCCTGGGCCGCCCCCGGCGGAGGGGTCTGGGCCCCCTCGGTGCTGCAGCTCGGCGGCACCTTCGTCATGTACTTCTCGGCCGTCTTCGCCACGGCCAACGAGCAGTGCATCGGCGCCGCCACCTCGTCCTCGCCGACCGGCCCGTTCGTCGACCCGGCCGCCTTCCCGATCGTCTGCCAGCTGGCCGACGGCGGATCGATCGACCCCAGCCCGTTCGTCGACCCGGCCGGCGGCCTGTACCTCGATTGGAAGTCCCAGGGAGCCAACAGCCAACTGCCGACCATCTGGGCCCAGCAACTGGCCGGCACAGGGACGCAGCTGGCCGCCGGCGGCCCGGCGGCCATCCTCGGCCCGTCGCAGGCCTGGGAGCACGGCTGGACGGAGGCCCCCGACATGTTCTGGCTGGACGGTCAGCGCTACCTGTTCTACTCCGGCTCGGATTGGAAGACGGCCACCTACGGCATCGGCGTCGCCGACTGCTCCGGCCCGTTGGGGCCGTGCAGCAAACCGGTCGACCGGCCGGTCCTGGCCTCCGGGGGGGTCGTCGCCGGCCCCGGCGGGGCGTCGGCGTTCACGGACGTGGACGGCCAGCCCTGGGTCGCCTTCGCCGCCTGGCTTACCGGCCAGGTCGGCTATCCGCACAGCCGGGTGTTGTTCCTCCGACCCCTCCAGGTGGTCGGCGGGGTCCCCGAGGTCTGCACAGCCCCGCCCAGCTGGACCACTGGCGACAGCTCGTCGGAAACCGCGCCCGGGTCCTGCACATGACCTCCGCCCGGCCCGCCGGCCGGACCATCCGGCCGGCCTGCGGGCTGCGGTACCGTTGGGCTGTTTGCAGAGGACAGCTGATACTGCTGGATGTCGGCTAGTGGCGACCCGAGGGCCATCTCGAACTCCCCCGAGGGCAACGCCCCCGGGGGCCGGGTCGAGCGCCGTGCCGGGTAGAGGGTGATCCGAAGATGACGGAAAAGCAGGCTCTGGCGGGGCGGATGCTCAGTGCCCTGACGTCCGTGGTGCTGCTGGGGGTGGTGGCCACCGACGCCGACGGGGTCGTGTGGTATTGCAACAAGCGCTGGGAGGACGTCAGCGGCGTGCCCATCGCCGACCAGATCGGTCTCCGCTGGTACGACACCGCCCACCCCGACGATCGATCCGAGCTGGCCGGGCAGTGGAAGACCCTGACGGAGCGGCGGGGACAGCTGGGGCCGTTCCGAACGGCGCCGGCACCGGGCACCCGGCTCCGCTGCCTGGCCGAGGCCGTCGCCGTGCAGGATTCGCACGGCTCGGTGGTGGCCTACTGCGTCATGGTCACCGACGCCGAGGACGCCGACCGGAGCCCTTTCCTCACCGGCCCACACGCCGTCCAGCGCATCCTGGACCGCACCGAGGACATCGTCACCATCCTCAACCCCGACGGCACCTGGCGCTGGTCGAGCGCCGGCGCCCTCCGGCTGATCGGCAAGGGCATGGACTACCAGGCGTCCGAGGGGGTCTACCCCTACGTCCACCCCGACGATGCCCCCATGGTGGCCGAGACGTTCGACCGATTGGTCAACGGCGACGGGGACCAGCGGGAGCGGGTGGAGGTTCGCGTACGGGCCGCCGACGGCAGCTGGCGGGACATGGAGGTGGTGGTGGACGTCCTGCTGGACGACCCGGCTGTCCAGGGGGTGGTCCTCTACGCCCGTGACGTCACGGAGCGCCGGGCCATGCTGGAGGAGCTGGCCAAGATCGACGGCTACAAGACCACGGCCATGGCCAATGTTTCCCACGAGCTCCGCAACCCGCTGACCTCCATCACCGGGTTCGCCGAGCTCCTCCGGGACAGCCTCGACCCCGAACAAGACCAGGAGCAGATCGGCTACGTCGACACCATCCTGCGCAGCGCCCGGCAGGTCATGCGCCTGAGCGGCGACCTGGTCGACCTGGAATCCCTGTCCACCGGCAGCGTGGCCCTGTCCACCGCCCCCCTGGACCTGGCCGACTGCCTGCGCCAGATCGCCGGCGCCGTCGAGCTGGGAGCCGCCCGCAAGGGCCTGACGTTGCAGGTGGAGGTGGCCGACGGGCCCGATCTGGTGGGCGACGCCGACCGGTTGGCCCAGCTGGTCGAGAACCTGCTGTCCAACGCCGTCAAGTTCACCCCGGCCGGCGGCCGGGTCGTGCTCCGGGGAGGGCCGGTGGACGACGGCTGGCAGATCGAGGTGACCGACACCGGGATGGGGATCCCGCCCGACGAGGTCCCCCATCTGTTCACCCAGTTCTTCCGGGCCTCCAACGCCCGGACCGGCGGCATCGAAGGGCGAGGCCTCGGCCTGTCCATCGCCAAGGCCATCGTCGACCTGCACCACGGCGAGATGCAGGCCGACTCGGTCGTGGGGTCCGGCACCACCTTCCGCGTGCTGCTCCGCGGCGCCGACCCGACCGGCTGAACGGGACCTACTGGCCGCGGCGCCACCGCAGGGCCAAGGAATCTGCAGCGTCAAAGAATCAGGCCCGGAGTAGCCTCGAGCCGGCGACCGCCGACATTCGTGGGCGACGTCGACGACTGGAGGATCGTGGCTGGCGAACATTGGAAACCGGAACCTGAGGACCAAGATTTTCCGGCGGCGGCGTCGTACCTCTCATTGCTGGTCGGGCCGTCGGTGGCGAAGAAGCTCGCCAAGGCCTTGCAAAAGCAGGACGGCATCACCCTCTACGCGGCCAAGGACCTGCTTCGGGCATCGCAGTTGCCGCTGTTGGGCTCGGACGACTCCGAGGTGGCCGCCGACCTCAAGAAGGTGACCCTCGGGACAAAGCTGTCGCCGGTCCTCCTGGTCGAGGGAGACCCGTTGTGGGTGGCCGATGGCTACCACCGGATCTGCGCCAGCTATCACATCGACGAGAAGGCGGAAGTTCCCTGCCGGATCGTCCCCCGGCTAAAGGCCGGTTGAGTCGGGCGCCCCGTCCTGAGGCGGAGACAGGGGCCTAAGGTGCCGAGGTGATCCTCGGCGACCTCTTGGTGACGGCGATCGCCATCGCCATCGAGCCGCTGCCACTGCTCACCTTCATCCTCACCCTGGCCAGCAAAAAGGGGGTTCGCGCCGGGTGGGCCTATTTGCTCGGATGGACCCTCTCCCTAGTGGTCGTCGTCGGCGTTGCCGTGGGGGTCACCGGAGGCAAAGGACTCCGCCCGAAGTCGAACCCGGGTGCCGCCACCTTCGCCGTCGACATCGTCCTCGGGTTCGCCCTGATCGCCCTCGGGCTGTTCTACCGCCACCGCCATCGGGACCGGGACCGGCCAGCGACGGCACCGAAGCTCCTCGCCCGGGTCGAGTCCATGGGCGTCGTCTGGGCCGCCCTCCTCGGGATCTTCATGCAGCCCTGGATGTTGGTCGCCGCCGGGGCGGTCGCCATCCTGCGGGCCGACATGAGCCAGGGCCTCTCGATCGCCGCGGTCGTGCTCTTCTGTGTTCTCGGGTCCTCGGTCCTCTTGACCCTGCAGCTCTTCGCCGTCCTCGCTCCCGAGCGGGCCAGTCACCGACTGGCGCGGCTCCGCACATGGCTGGAGACCCACCGCGGCGCGGTGATCACCGGGATCGCCCTGGTTCTCGGGGCCTATCTCCTCGTCCGGGGCGTCTATGGGCTGCTCTGACCATCCGGCGCTCCACCACAGGCGGCGGGCCACCGTCTGACGGCACCTGGCTAACGGGGCGTCATGCGGACGGGCAGGTGTTTCAAGCCGCCGACGAAGTTGGAGCTCACCCGCACCGGCTCTCCCGTGAGCTCGATGGACCCGAACCGACGCAGGATCTCGTCGAACTCGACCCGCAAGGTCAGGCGGGCGAGGTGCACGCCCAGGCAGAAATGCTCGCCATAGGCGAAGCCCAGGTGCCGGTTGCCCGGACGGCGCACGTCATAGCGGAACGGCTGGTCGAAAACCCGCTCGTCCCGGTTGGCCGAGGGCGACCACACGGCGATCCGGTCGCCTTCGGCCAGCCGGACGCCCTGCAGCTCGGTGGGCGCCGTGACGGTCCGGGCCTCGTGAACGATGGGACTGGCCCAGCGGACGAACTCGTCGACCGCGGTAGCGAGGAGGGAGGGGTCCTCTTGGAGCGCCGCCAACTGGTCGGGGTGCTCGACCAAGGCCAACATCCCCCCGTCGGAGGCTGCCGCCCGCGTCGTGTCGAGGCCGCCGGCCAACAACAGCTGCGTGTCGCCCAACACGTCGGCCACGGACAGCGGCTCGCCGTCGACTGTGCCGGCCAGGAGCTGGCTGATGAGGTCGTCAGCCGGTTCCTGGCGGCGCTGCTCGATGAGTCCGTAGAAGTAGCCGAAGATCTCGGTGAAGGCCTCGGTCACCGCTTTGGTGCGGGCTTCGTCCCCGATGAACTCCGGATCACTCCCCCCGGTCACCGTGATGTGCTCCAACTCGGCCATGCGGTCCCAGTCGCCCTCGGGCACGCCCATGAGGGACAGGGCGATGGCGGCCGGGATCCGGTGGGCCACGTCGGAGACGAAATCGACTTCCCGCTTCTCGGCCACCTCGTCAAGACAGGAGGTGGTGTAGCGGCGGAGCTGGTCCTCCAGGCGGGCGATGCTCGGCGGGGTGAACCGGTTCCGGATGATCTTGCGGTGGGGCAGGTGGCGGGGTGGGTCCTCGTGGATCATCGGGGTGATCGACATCGGCAGCGGAGGGGCGCTCAGGACCTGGTCGTCCCGCAGCACGATCCCGTTGCGCTCCGAGCTGAACAGGTGGGCGTCGCCCAGCACGGCACGGGCATCGTCGTAGCGGGTGACGCACCAGAACGGTTCGCCCCCGGGACGGTCGTGCCTCCAGACCGGAGCCTCGGCTCGCAGCAAGGTCCACGCCTGGTGGGGGTCGCCTGCGGTGAACATCTCGAGATCCCAGAAGTTGATCTCGTCCAACGTCTGTGGGTGAAGACTCAAGGCTCCCCTTCCGCCGTGTGGACTGCCTGGTTCAAGGCTACGACGACAACGGGGGGTTGCGCTCGGACTCCGGACGGAGGGCGCCGGCTTCGAAGGCCAATCGAACCTGGCCAGCTCACCCCGCACGAGTGACCTCCGGAGCCCGGGCGCGCCTAGGATCGTTTTAGGCTGCCCTCACGGATGGCTATCGCCACGAACACCAGCCGAGCGAGGGCCATGCAAACCGAGCACCAGGATCCAGTCGTCCGGCTGGCGAACCGACAGGAGTTCGCCGAACTGTCTCGCCAGGTGCGAGAAGGCGACCTCCTGGCCCGACGCCGTGGCTACTACACGATCAAGATCGGGACGACGGTCGGTGCTCTGGTGGCCCTGGTCGTCACCGCCGTCATCGTGGGCAACAGCTGGTGGAATCTCGCCGTGGCCGTCGGCCTCGCCGTTGTCCTGGCGCAGATGGGGTTCATCGGCCACGACGCCGGGCACCGGCAGATCTGCGCCCACCGGCGGGGCAACAACCTGATCGGGCTGCTCCACGCCAACCTGCTCACCGGGTTCAGCTTCGACTGGTGGCTGACCAAGCACAACCGTCATCACGCCCACACCAACAGCCCGGGGAAAGACCCCGACGTGGCCCCCGGGGTATTGGTGTACGTGCCCGGCCAGGCCGACACCCGCGGATGGTTCGGACGGTCGTTCGCCCGGGGCCAGGCCTTCGCCCTGGTGCCGCTCCTGCTCCTCGAGGCGATCAACCTCCACGTGTCCAGCGTCGTGGCTCTCGCCCACCGTCGGGGTCGGTCAGCCCTGGTCGAGATAGCCCTGCTGGTCATCCACGTTGCCGTCTTCTTCGTGGCCCCGTTCTTCCTTCTCTCCCCTGTGCGCGCCGCGGTCTTCGTCGCGGTGACGCAGATGTTGCTCGGCTTGTACCTGGGTGCGACGTTCGTCACCAACCACGTCGGGATGCCGGTCCCGGTCCAGGACGACGGCCTGGGCTTCTTGCGCCGCCAGGTCCTGACCTCCCGCAACCTCTCCAACCAGCCCCTGATCGGCTTCATCTTCGGCGGACTGGACAGCCAAATCGAACATCACCTGTTCCCGACCATGCCTCGGGCCAACCTGCGGCGAGCGCGGGAGTTGGTGCGCCCGTTCTGCGCCGAGCACCACATCGACTACGTCGAACAGCGTCCCGATCGTGCCTACGGGGACGTGTTCCGGCACCTCCGCCTGGCCGGCGCCCGGAGCGCCGTCCCGGCTGTCCGGTAGGCGACGAGTCCGCCAGCACGCCACTCGGTCGACGCCGCAGTTCCGCGCCGAGCGGCCAGCAGAGGCGTGTAGTACGT
>CAYVPF010000049.1:0-11827 GCA_964453355.1 uncultured Acidimicrobiaceae bacterium
TGGGGGACGACTACGTCACGAAGCCGTTCTCCGTGGGAGAGCTGCTCGCCCGGGTGCGGGCGTTGCTGCGCGGCACGGGGCACGACGAGGCCTCCGGGGCCGAGTTGCGGTTCGCCGACCTGGTCATGAACGTGGACACCCACGAGGTGTGGCGCCAGGGCACGTCGATCGAGCTCACGGCGACCGAGTTCAACGTGCTGCAGTACCTCCTGGAGAACGCCCGCCGGGTGGTGTCGAAGTCGGAGATCCTCGACCACGTTTGGGACTACGGGTTCACCGGCGACGGCAACATCGTGGAGACCTACATCAGCTACCTGCGCAAGAAGGTGGACGAATTCGACCCGCCGCTGATCCACACGGTCCGGAGGGTCGGGTACAGCCTGCGACTGCCCAGGGAATGACGTGAGGCGCAGCTGACGTGACGCTGCACCGCCGGCTGACCCTGACCATGGCGGTCCTGCTGGTGATCGGCTTGGCCGTGGCCGACGTGGTCACGTACACGTCGCTGCACTCGTTCCTCTACGGCCGGCTGGACGCGCAGATCGACGCCTCCCAGGCCCTGGCCGCCCGGTACCTCGAGTTCACGTCGTCGCGCCCCGGCCGACAGCCGACAGCCAACCGCGTCGACGAGCGGGTGAGCCCGGACGTGTACGTGCTGCTGGTCGGCCTGGACGGCAAGGTCCAGCTGACCCGGCCGTCGGGGCCGCCGAGCCATCCGAACCCCGAACCGGTGCTGCCGGCATCGCTGCGGTCGCACGCCAAGAAGGTCCACGACACGGATCACGACGAGGGGGTCTACCGGCCGGACCCGAACGCCTTCGTGCTGTACGGCCGGCCGGGCACCGGCGCCTCCTATCGGGCCGAAGCGGTGGTGGTGCCCCAGGGCATCCTGGTGACCGCCGTGTCGCTCGGTGCGACCGACGCCACCTTGGCGTCGTTGCTGCGGATCGAGATCGTCGTGTCGCTGGCGGTCCTGGTGGCGCTGTGCGTCATCGCCCTGTGGACCATCCGCCGGGGGCTCCGCCCGCTGGACGACATGGCCCGGACCGCCGGCGCCATTGCCTCGGGCGACCTGACCCAGCGGGTGGACTCCGGCGAGAACGACACCGAGGTCGGTCGGCTGGGCGTCGCCCTGAACGGCATGCTGACGCAGATCGAGACGGCCTTCGACGAGAAGTCCCAGTCGGAGGCGCGGCTCCGCCAGTTCGTCGCCGACGCCTCTCACGAGCTCCGGACGCCGCTCACGTCCATCCGTGGCTACGCCGAGCTGCTCCGCAAGGGGGCCTTCCCCGACGACGAGGGCCGCCGGCGGGCGCTCGCCCGGGTGGAGCACGAGGCGGCCCGCATGGGCGGCCTCGTCGACGACCTGCTGCTGCTGGCCCGGCTCGACCAGGGTCGCCAGCTGGAGCGGGTACCGGTGGACCTGCGCCGGGTGTGCCGGGACGCCGTGTTCGACGCCCGGGCCGCCGACCCGGACCGGCCCATCGAGCTGGTGGCGCCGTGGCCGGTGGTGGTGATCGGCGACCGGGACCGCCTGGCCCAGGTCGCCCACAACTTGGTCCGCAACGCCCTGTCCCACACCCCGCCGGGCACGGCGGTCCGGGTGGAGGTGTCGGCGACAGGACGGTGGGGGCTGCTGCGGGTGGCCGACGACGGGCCCAGGCTCGATCCGGCCCTGGCGGTCCGGGCATTCGACCGCTTTTCCCGGGGTGACGCCGCCCGGACGGGTCAGGGGACCGGTCTCGGTCTGTCCATCGTCCGGGCCATCGCCGAGTCGCTCGGCGGCCGGGCCCGGGTGGAATCGGTGCCGGGCCACGGCGCCACCTTCACGGTGGAACTGCTGTTGGACAACACCGTGCCCCGGCGACCGGCGGCCGACGACGAACCGGTGCGGCCCCCGGCACCACCGGTGTTCCAGGGCGGCTGACGCCGGCGGGTTACCGAGTGGCGGCGTCAGCGGTCACAGGGCGGCTGACGCCCCCGGGGCCAGGGCGTCCAGCATCGGGGCCAGCTTCACCGTGGTCTCGGCCAGCTCGGCGGCCGGATCGGACCCGGCGACGATGCCGGCACCGGCGTGCAGCCGGACCACGGGCCCGTCGATGGTGGCCGACCGCAGGCCGATCATCCACTCGCCGTCGCCGGTGGCGTCCACCCAGCCAACCGGACCGGCCCAGAGGCCCCGGGGGGCCGGCTCCAGGTGGGCGATGGCCGCCAGGGCCCGGTCGAGGGGCACGCCGCCGACGGCCGGGGTCGGATGCAGGGC
Organism: uncultured Acidimicrobiaceae bacterium; assembly: GCA_964453355.1. Taxonomy (GTDB): domain Bacteria; phylum Actinomycetota; class Acidimicrobiia; order Acidimicrobiales; family RAAP-2; genus DASZUK01. The sequence goes on from CAYVPF010000049.1 coordinate 2,264, forward strand.
GGCCAACAGGTCGAGGACGGACGGCACCTGGCCCCCGGCCATCCGATCCCGGTCGTCGGTGAGGGTGCCGTCGATGGCGGTGCCGAAGTGGGCCACCGACTGCAGCCGCACCAGGGACGGCTCGGCCGGGGCCCGCAGCACGGTGGTCAGCGGGCCCAGCACGGCGGCGATGGCGTCGACCACCAGCCGGTGCTCCCAGTGCTCCTTGGCGGACGCCAGGAACCGGTCGACCGTGGCCGTGTCGACGGCGGCGTCGCCGGTCAGGCCGATGGTGCCGGCCAGGGGATGGCAGGCCACGGCGGTCCCGGTGCGGCGCACCAACAGCTCGGGGCTGGCGCCCACGAACCGGCCGGTCCCGTCGCGGCCGCTGGTCCCGGCGGGGACCGAGAAGGTGGTGCACGACGGCTCCTGGGTGCGCAGCCGCTGCACCACCCGGCCGATGTCCAGCGGCTCGGCGAACCGGGCTTCGACGCTCCGGGCCAGCACCACCTTGTCCAGCCGGCCGGCGTCGATGTCGGCCACGGCGGCGGACACGGCGGCGGCGTAGCCGGGGCCGGGCGGCACCTCGGTGAGGGTCGGCCGGGCCTCGGGCGGCGACCCGGCACCCTCCCGTTCGACCTCCCGGGCCCGCTGCAGGATCTCGGCCATCGCGGCCCGGAGCGCTTCCGGCCGGGCCTGGTCGACGGGGGCCACGAAGGTGGCCCAAGGCCGGCCACCGCGGTCCTGGCCGATGGTCAACGCCGGCACCACCAGGGCCCCGGGGGCCGAGCGGTCGAAGGGGAGGGCGCCGATGGCCAGCACCCGTCCCGCCGGGCCGTCGGTCCCGGGCGCGGTCTCATCGTCGACGTCGACAGCGGCGAGCCAGGTCCCGACGGCGGCCACCGCCTCGGCGTCGGCCAACCCGCCGGGCAGGGGCAGGACGGCGGCGACGCCGAAGCCAGCCAACAGCCGATGGTCGGCGGCGAACAGCGACCCGGTCGACCCGGCCAGGGCCAGGAGCGCCATGTCGGGGAGGGCGGCACCGTCCAGCGGCCCGTCCCCGCCCAGCGGTCCGCTCTCGTCCAGCGATAAGGACACGGCCCGCAGGCGGGTGGGGTCCACGGTGGTCACCGGGGTACCCCGTCGGCGTCAGCGGGCAGGCCGGTGCGGGTGGCGGTGATCAGCTGGCTGAGGCCACCGTTGAGGAGCCGCCGGTTGACCGTGGCCAGGCCGGCCCGCCGGAACAGGTCGGCCAAGGTCTGGTCGTCGGGCAGGTAGGCGGTGGAGCGGGGCAGGTACCGGTAGGCGTCGGCGTCCGACAGCAGGCCACCCAGGACCGGGACGGCGTGCTCGAACCAGAGCCGGTAGCCCAGGCGGAGCAGGCCGCTCGGCGGGGCGGCCACTTCCAGGACGGCGATGCGGCCGCCGGGCCGGAGGATCCGGCCGGCTTCCGCCAGGGACCCGGCCAGGTCGGTGAAGTTGCGCAGCGCGTAGCCGCAGACCACCCCGTCGACCGATCCGGTGGCCAGGGGCAGGGCGCCGGCGTCACCTTGCACCACCGCGGCGCCGGTGCGGTGGTTGGCGGCCAGCATGCCCCAGCTGAGGTCGGCGCCGACGGTGCGGTAGCCGCGGCGCTGCGCCAGGGCCGACAGGTCGCCGGTGCCGCACGCCAAGTCCAAGACGACCGACCCGGTCGGCAAGCCCAGGGCGCCGACGGTGGCCCGCCGCCAACCCTGGTCCAACCCGAAGGTCATCAGGCGGTTGACCAGGTCGTACCGCGGGGCGATGGTGTCGAACATGGCCCGGACCCGGGCCGTCTTGGCCGCACCGGTGGGCAGCTCCGGCGAGGCCGGAACCCCGCCGGGGTCGCCGGTCGTCCGGACGGGCACCTCCCGGCCCCTCAGGCCGGCTGGTTGTAGTAGTTGAAGATGACCTGGGCCACGCAGGACGGCTTCTTGGCGTCGCGGACCTCCACGGTGGCATCCAGGGCGACCTGCACCCCGCCGGGCACGGCATCGACGGCGGCCACCGCGACGCCCAGCCGGACCTCCGAGCCGACGGGCACCGGGGCCGGGAACCGGACCCGGTTGCACCCGTAGTTGACCCCGCCGGTGAGGTCGGCCACGGTCAGCACCTCGTCGAGCAGCACCGGGATGAGCGACAGGGTCAGGTAGCCGTGGGCGATCGGGCCGCCGAACGGGCCGGCGTTGGCCCGGTCGATGTCCACGTGGATCCACTGGTGGTCGCCGGTGGCGTCGGCGAACTCGTTCACCCGGTCCTGCTCCACCGTCAGCCAGCCGCTCCAGCCCAGGTGCTGGCCGACCAGCGTGTGGAAGTCGTCGACCTTGACGGTGGTGCTCACGGCGCGCTCCTCTGTTTCGGGTGGGTCAGGTCCGCCCGCCGCCGACCGGACCAGACCGGACGTTAGATCAGCCGGACCCCGGCGGCCCAACCCGCCGGTGCGGCCGGGTCGGGCGATGACTCGGGCGACTAGTGGAACCAGATCCGCTGGTACCGCCGGCTCTCCGGGTGCACCAGCAACCCGAACAGCACCCCGGCGAACAGCAGGTTGAGGATGCCGTTGAACCCGCCGCCGGTGACGAAGAAGACCACCTGGCCCAGCAGGTACAGGGCGGCCACCACCACCGACGCCCAATAGGCCCACCGCCACTCGTTGGCGATGCCGTAGGCGCCGCCGGCCAGGAGCAGGAGGGCCAGGGACGGCTGGGGGCCGAACACCAGCAGGTACAGCACGGCCAGCCCCGCGTTCAGATAGCAGAACAGCACGGCCGCTTGCAGGGTCTGCGGCTGGGTCCTGTCGATCCATTTGCGGTCGGGCACCGTCCGATTCTGCCAGCCGGCCGCCATGGCCGGGGGTCGCTACGCTCGTGGCGTGCCCGAGCCGCCGGTGGAGCCGTCGCCCGAGCCTGCCCCCGGACTGCCGGCCGAGCCGCCGGTCGAGGTGGCGGACCAGGTGCACCATCACCGGGACGTCCGCTCCGGCGGGGCCCGGGCCGCCGTCTTCGGGATGAGCGACGGCCTGGTCACCAACGTGTCGTTGATCCTGGGGGTGGCCGGGGCCCATCCGGCCGCCGGCGTCGTCCGGCTGACCGGCCTGGCCGGGCTGGTGGCCGGGGCCTTCTCGATGGCCGCCGGCGAGTACGTCTCCATGCAGGCCCAGCGGGAGCTGCTGCAAAGGGAGCTGGAGGTCGAGCGACAGTCGCTCCGCCGGTCGCCGGAGGCCGAGCGACGGGAGCTGACGGCCATCTACGAACGGCGGGGGGTGGCCCCGGAGCTGGCGGCCGAGCTGGTGGCCGAGGTGATGCGGGATCCCGAAGTGGCCCTGGAGACCCACGCCCGGGAGGAGCTGGGCGTGGACCCTGCGGCCTTGGGGTCGCCGTGGCAGGCGGCGATCAGCTCGTTCGTGACCTTTGCCATCGGGGCCTTCCTGCCGTTGCTGCCGTGGCTGTTCACCGCCGGCACCGGCGCCACGCTGGCGTCGGTGGTCATCGGGGCGGTGGCTGCCCTGGTCGTCGGCGGGGCCTTGGGGTTCTTCACGGGGCGGTCCCCGGTCCGCTCGGCGCTGCGACAGCTCGGTGTGGCCGCCGTGGCGGCGGCGGTGACCTACGGCATCGGCCGCGCCGTGGGAGCCGCCACCGGATAGGCGGCGGCCGTCGGCCTCAGGGACTGGCCGTCTCGGGGGCGGTGAGCGGGAGCGACAGCACGTAGGCCCGGTCGGTGTGGTCGACGGCGAACCCCAACGACCGGTACAGGCCGACCGCCGCTTGGTTGGCGGCGTCGACGTACAGCATGCCGAGGGTCAGGCCGAGGCCGGCCAGGTGGTCCAGGCCGGCCACCGTGAGGCCCCGGCCGAGGCCCCGGCCGGCGAAGTCGGGGTCGACGGAGATGACGTAGATCTCGCCCATCGGCGGGTCCGTGTCGGTGTGGACCTTGGTCCAGCACGACCCGGCCAGCCGGCCGTCCACCTCGTACAACAAGAACCCGTCCGGGTCGAACCAGGGGGCCAGCTCCCGGGCCGTGATGGTGGCCGTGTCCCAGCCGCCCTGCTCGGGGTGGTCGGCGAACGCCCGGTTGTTGGCGACCAGCCAGGCGGCCTCGTCGAGGCCGGGACGGAACGCCCGGACCGCGATGGCCGCGTCTCCCCGCCGGCCGTCGGGGTCGAGCGGCAGGGGCACCCGCATCTGCAGCAGCGACCGTTCCGGTACGAAGCCGAACGGCCGTACCGCGGCGTCGTGGTCCGGCGGGGTGCAGAACGCCCAGTACCGGACCACGCCGCCGCCGGCCTGGCCGGCGTGGTCGACGACGGCTTGCAGCAGCCGGCCCTCGGTGACCTGGCCCTGACGATGGTCCGGGTGGACCACCGTTTCGACGGCCCAGACGGCGGCCGCCGGGGACCGGGTGACGACGGCCAGGCCGTCGAGGGTGCCATCGGGGGACCGGGCGGCGAACAGCCATCGGGCATCGCCGTGGGCGCCGGTTCCGGCGCTGGCGCTGGCGCCATGGTCGAGGACCACGGCCGCCTGCTCGCTCAGCGGGGCGTGGCCGTCGGCAGTGGCGGCCGCAGCCAGCAGCCGGTCCACCTCGGCCCGGCGGTCCGGCGCCAGCTCCTGGTCTGCGGCCAGCTCCACGGTCACCTGCTCGCCGTCTACTTGCGGCCCGGCATGCGCCCGGCTGGCGTCCTGCGGTCCGACGTCACCCACGCGGCTGAGGCTAACGGCCCGGCGACCTGCCGGTAGCCTGCCCGGTGATGGCCGGACCGAGATCGCCCAAGGGCCGGGCCACGGTGATCCGGGAACGGCTGGCCGAGGAGTACCCCGGGAGCGCCCAGGAGCTGTGTGCCCTGGACCACGACAACCCGTACCAGCTGCGGGCCGCCACCATTCTGTCGGCCCAGTGCACCGACGTCCGGGTCAACCTGGTGACCCCGCAGGTGTTCGCCGCCTATCCGGGCCCGGCCTCCTTGGCCGGGGCCGACCCGGAACGGCTGGAGGGCATCATCCGGTCCACCGGGTTCTTCCGGGCCAAGGCCCGCAGCCTCATCGGGATGGCCAGGGGAGTGGTGGAGCGGTACGGCGGGCAGATCCCCGAGAAGCTGGAGGATCTGGTGACGTTGCCGGGGGTGGGCCGCAAGACCGCCAACGTGGTCCGCAGCGTGGCCTTCGACCTGCCGGGGCTGCCGGTGGACACCCACGTCGGCCGCCTCAGCCGCCGGCTGGGACTGACGGTCGAAGAGGACCCGGTGCGGGTGGAGCTGGAGCTGAACCAGCTGGTGCCGGCCGCCGAGCGGGGCGCCTTCAGCCTGCGGCTGATCCTGCACGGTCGGAAGGTCTGCACGGCGCGGAGCCCGAAGTGCGGGGTGTGCCTGCTGGCCGACATCTGTCCGTCGGCCGCTGTCCCGACGGTCAGGCCGTCGGCCAGGCCGCAGTCCAGCCGGGCTCGGTCCACAGCGGGCTCCCAGATGGGTGCGAAATAGGTGCAAGAGGGTTTCTGAGAGGCGTTCGGTTGCAAGAACTTTTTCCAGGTTCTGCAAGAACTCCTGGTCATGACACTAATGAGAGGGCAGCAATTTTCCCCTTGGTGTTGTAGGATGGTTGCAGGAACCGGTTCCCGCCACCTGGTTCCGGGAGAGCGTAGTGCTGGGATCCGCCGCCCGGCCCGCTCGCACGACGGCGCCCGGAAGGGCGCCGTAGTCGCGTCCGTGCCCGCATGGGCCGCCGGCCGGTAGCACCGACCCGGACGGACCTGGCCAACAGGTAGCACTAAGGGTGTTACCATGGCGCCCATGGTCACCAAACGCTCGGTGTCCCTGGTGGACGAGGTGGCGACGGCCGTGGAGGCCGCGGCCAAGGAGGACGGCGTGTCCTTCAGTGCCTGGCTGTCCGGTGCCGCCGAACGGCAGTTGCGGGTGCGGCAGGGCCTCCGGGGGGTGGCCGCCTGGGAGGGCGAGGCCGGCGGGCTGACCGCCGAGGAGATCGCCGCCGGCGAAGCGCTGCTCGGACGGTTGCTGTCCGGGGTGTCCGGCATGGCGTCCCGGGTCCGCCGCCGGCAGTGACGGCCCGGTGAGCACCAGGGACGGGGTCGTCTACGGCGTCGGCGCCCTGCGGGCCGCGGCCCGGGGTGACCGGGTGATGTGGGCGTTCCACCGGGCGGCCCTGGCCCACGGGATCGTCCCGGTGGTGCCGGTGGCCGCCGTAGCCGAGGCCTTCCGTACGGAAGCCCGCGGGGACCGGTTGGAGGCCATGCTGGACGGGGTGGAGGTGGAGGTGCTCACCGAGGAGGGTGCCCGGCGGGCCGGCGAACTGGCCGCCCGGGCCGACACCACCGACCTGGTGGCGGCGGCCACGGCCGAAGTGGCCGTCCGGCGGAACGCCGCCGTGGTCAGCTCCCGGCAGAACGCCCTGCGGGCGGCCGCCGGCCTTCTCGGCCACGACCTGGTGCTGCACGCCGTCTGACGGCTGGCCGGTCCCGGTCTCTTCCTCGGCGGAGGGGCGCCTCGGCCGTAGTTGCGCCGGCCTCGCTGGCCGCAGAAATTGAGCGGATCCGCGCAATTTTCTGCGCCGGCGCGAGACACGAGAAACCACGAGGTCCCCTCTTCGAGGGCCCGCAGCGGTTCGTGCCGAAAGGAAACGCTGGATGATCCTTATCAGTAGCGATAGGGTGGCGGTACGTGACGGGGCGCCACCGGCGCCTGGTTACGGCAGCCCCGGTCGGACGTGCCTGCGGCGGTAGTCCGGCGGTAGTTCGGCTCCCCGATCGGGGCTGCCGTAAGCCTTCCCGGCCGGCCGGCGGCCGTTCAGGACCAGATGGGCCCCGAGGCCGATGAGCGACCAGCCGATCCGCTCGCGGGCCGCCAGGCGAGTCCGCCGTCGCCGGGGGGTCGGGCGGGGGGCGATGGTCCGGGCGAGGTCCAACTGCCGGTCGTCGGCCAGACGGTGGAGGAGGACGGGACTGGGCACATCGGTACCGTACGAAGGGTTGCGGACAGATCCCGTCCGCAATGTCATGATTTCTGGGTGGGCGACCCGGCGACGAGGCTGCTGCGGCTGTTGGGCCTGCTGCTGCGCCGTCCGGAGTGGACCGGCCCGGAGCTGGCCGAGCGGCTAGAGGTGGACCCGCGGACGGTCCGGCGGGACGTGGGCCGGCTGCGGTCGGTGGGGTACCAGATCGACGGGGTCCCCGGGGTGGCCGGCGGGTACCGGCTGAGGGGTGGCAACGACGTGCCGCCGCTGCTGTTCGAAGACGACGAGGCCGTGGCGGTGGCGGTGGTGTTGGGGGCCTCGGCCGGCGCCGCCGTACCGGGCATCGAACGAGGCGCCCTGACCGCCCTCCGGAAGCTGGACCGGCTGCTGCCGCCGCGACTGCGGTCACCGCTGGCCAGCCTCCGGGCGGCTACCGAGTCGCTGGTCGCCCCCACTGAGGCGGTGTCGGCGGAGTGCCTGGTGAGCCTGGCGGAGGCCTGCGACAGCCACCTGCGGGTCACCTTCACCTACGTGGCCCAGGACGGCCACCGGACGGAGCGGCGGGCGGAGCCGTACCGGTTGGTGGCCACCGACCGCCGTTGGTACCTGGCGGCCTACGACCTGGACCGGGACGACTGGCGGACGTTCCGGGTGGACCGGGCGTCGGGGGTGCAGGTGACCGGGCACGTGTTCGAGCCGCGGGACCTGGCCGACCCGGCCGGCCTGGTGGCCGAGGCCATCTCGGCGGCGCCCTACACCCACCGGGCTGTCGTCGCCGTGGAGGGTACGGCCGCACAGGTGGCCAAGCTCATCCCGGCGCAGGTGGGGATGGTGGCCGCCACCGACCCCGGTCCGGGTGCGGAGGCGGTCGGGGATGCGTCGCCACGCACCACGGTGGAGTTGGGGGTGGACAACTTCGACTGGCTGGCCAGCTACCTGGTCGGGCTCGGGGTGGCCTTCGAGGTGGTGGGGCCGCCCGAGATCCGTGCCCATCTGGCGGCCGTCGGGGAGCGGCTCTGGCGGGCCCACGGCGCTGCGGTCAGCGGCGATCCTCGGCCAGCCGGCTGAGGCGGCGCAGGGCCCCGGTCAGGGACCGCTCGACGCCGAACAGCTCGGTGGCCAGGGCCTCGTCGTCGGTGGCCCGGGCCTCCTCCGCCAGGCCGGACACCCGACGGGTGACCTCCTGCAGGGTGGACGACAGGGTGGACAGCTCAGCGCGTGCGGCCATCTCGAGATCATGGCCGATCCCAGCCGGTCCGATGGGCCGCTCCCGGCTCGGTCGATGGGCCGATCCCGGAGAAGGGGGTGGCAACGGCCCAGGTAGCATCGGGGGTCCCATGACGCTGAAACGGCTGGACCTGCGCGGTCACCAGGGCCCGTTCGCCGACGTGCTGCCGCGGCCGGGCGACGCCGGGGCGGACGTCCGTGAGGCGGTGGCGGCGATCCTGGCCCGGGTCCGGGCGGAGGGCGACGCGGCCCTGCGGGAGCTGACCGCCCGGTTCGACGGGGCGTCGGTGGAGGACCTGCGGGTGCCCGACGCCGAGATCGGAGCGGCCCTGGCCCGGGTGTCGCCAGCCCTGCGGGAGGCCCTGGAGGTGGCCTGGCGGCGGGTGTACGCCTACCACGCCCACGAGGGGAACCCGCCGGAAGACTTCGTGGACGGCGGTGTCCGGGTCCGCCACCTGGACCGGCCGGTGGAGCGGGCCGGGTGCTACGCCCCGGGTGGCCGGGCCCGGTACCCGTCGACGGTGCTGATGTGTGCCGCCCCGGCCCGGGTGGCCGGGGTGCGGGAGGTGGTGCTGTGCGTGCCGCCGGCCGCCGACGGCCACATCGACGACGCCACGCTGGCCGCCGCCGCGGTGGCCGGGGTGGACGAGGTGTACCGGGTCGGTGGCGCCCAGGCCATCGCCGCCATGGCCTACGGCACCGAGTCCATCGCTCCGGTGGACGTGGTGGTGGGCCCCGGCAACCGGTACGTGGCGGAGGCCAAGCGGCAGGTGTCCGGGGCGGTCGGGGTGGCGTCGGCCTTCGCTGGACCGTCCGAGGTGGTCGTGGTGGCCGGGCCGTCCACGCCGGCGGTCCTGGCCGCCGTGGACCTAGTGGTCCAGGCCGAGCACGGCCCCGACGGGCTGGCGTGGCTGGTGACCTGGTCGGAGGAGAAGGCGGACGAGATCGTGGCGGAGGTGGACAAGCTGGTGGCGGGGTCCCCCCGGCGGGCGGACCTGGAGGCCACCCTGGCCACCGGCGGGTACGCCTGCCTGGTGGACGGGCCGGAGGCGGCGCTGGCGGTGTCCAACGTGGTGGCCCCGGAGCACCTGGAGCTCATGTTCGACGGCGCCGAGGAGCTGCTGCCCCTGGTGACGGCGGCCGGGGCGGTGTTCTGCGGCTCGTGGTCCCCGGCCAGCCTCGGGGACTACCTGGCGGGGCCGAACCACGTGCTGCCCACCAACCGGACCGCCCGGTTCTCCTCGGCGCTCCGCGCCGACGACTTCCGCCGGCACATCCACGCCGTCACGGCCACCCGGGAGGCCGTCGACGAGTTGGGCCCGTACGTGGTGACCCTGGCCGAGACCGAGGGGTTGACGGCCCACGCCCTGTCGCTGTC
>CAYVPF010000049.1:11927-13388 GCA_964453355.1 uncultured Acidimicrobiaceae bacterium
GGCCGGCATGAGCCCGGTGCCGTCGCTGCGACCGGACCTGGTGACCCTCGCCGGCTACCACTCGCCGCAGGTGGAGGTGGCGGTGCGGCTGAACACCAACGAGTCCCCGTTCCCCCCGCCGGAGAGCTGGCGCGAGGACATCGGGGCCGCCCTGGAGCGGGTCGAGTTCAACCGGTACCCGGATCGGCAGGTCACGGAGCTGCGGGCCCGGCTGGCCGAGTCGTACGGGGTGGACGCCGGCGAGCTGTTCTGCGCCAACGGCTCCGACGAGATCCTCCAGTGCCTGCTGCTGGCCTACGGCGGTCCGGGTCGCCGGGCGGTGGTGTTCGAGCCGAGCTACAAGCTGCACAGCCAGATTGCCCGCGTCACCGGCACCGAGGTGGTGGTGGTCGAGCGGGCCCCGGACTTCACCATCGACGCCGACGTGGCGGCGGCCGTCTTGAAGGAGGCCCAGCCCTCCATCGTGTTCCTGTGCTCGCCCAACAACCCGACCGGGCGGGCCGAGCCGGACGAGCTGGTCCGCCGGGTGGTGGAGGCCGCACCCGGCCTGGTGATCGTGGACGAGGCGTACGGGCAGTTCTCCCCTCGGTCGGCCCTGCACCTGCGGGACGACCCGGGCCTCGACACGACCGGCCTGGTGGTGGTGCGGACGTTCTCCAAGACCTGGGCCATGGCCGCCGCCCGGTTGGGGTACCTGATCGCCGACCCCGAGGTGGTGGCCGGCTGCGAGGCCGTGGTGCTGCCCTACCACCTGTCGGCTCCCACCCAGTTGGAGGGGATCCTGGCCCTGAAGTACCGGGCCGAGATGGAGGCCCGGGTGGCGGTGGTCGCCGAGGAGCGTGGCCGGGTGTCCGCCGCCCTGGCCGCCCTGCCGGTCGACACTTGGCCGTCCGACGCCAACTTCATCCTGTTCCGGCCGCAGGGGCGGGGGGCCAAGGAAGTGTGGCAGTCGCTGCTGGACCGCGGCGTGCTCATCCGGGACTGCTCCGGCTGGGACCGCCTGGACGGCTGCCTGCGGGTGACCATCGGGACCCCGAAGGAGAACGACCTGTTCCTGCGCGCTCTCGAGGAAAGCCTCGCGACCGGCGCCGACCGGCCCGGATAACATCGTCACTGGTCGCCGGCTGCCACTCATGGCCCGGTGGATCCTCGCACGGTGCCCGGACTCCCAGCCCGTGCCTCCAGGACGTCTCCGAGGAGACGTTGGCTCCGGAGACCGGGAGGTAGGCTCGTTGTGATGACCGCGGAGGTATGGACGCTGATCGTGGCGTTGCTAGGGGCACTGGGTGTGCTGACGACCCTGACGGTACAGGGGCGGTCCGCGCTGCACGGCTTGAGCGCCGACCTGCGCGGCGCGATCGACGCCCAGGGTGCGGAACTGCGCGGCGCGATCGACGCCCAGGGTGCGGAACTGCGCGGCGCGATCGACGCCCAGGGTGCGGAACTGCGCCGAGCCCTCGA
>CAYVPF010000049.1:13488-15941 GCA_964453355.1 uncultured Acidimicrobiaceae bacterium
CGGAACTGCGCGGCGCGATCGACGCCCAGGGTGCGGAACTGCGCCGAGCCCTCGACGCCCGGACGGCCGAGGTTCACCGTGCTCTCGACGCCCAGGGTGCGGAACTGCGCGGCGCGATCGACGCCCGGACGGCCGAGGTTCACCGTGCCCTCGACGTCCGGACGGCCGAGCTGGGCGGGGCTCTCGACGTCCAGACCGCTGAGGTGCGCCGAGGACTGGCGGCCGAAGGCGCGGGGCGGCGCGGTGAGATGGTGGAGCTCCGGGCGGAGATCGGGGCGCTGCGCGGCGACGTTCAGACCCTGGCGGAGCGGCAGGCCGAGATGAACGGACGGCTGGAAGTGGTGGTGGCTCAGGCCCACACCCATCCGGTGACCGCCGGGGCCTAGACACCAGGACCTGGATACCGGGAACCGCCGCGTCGGCCAAAGAGGCCGGCCGGGGACCGAATGGGACGCGAGAGGATCGGCTGACGGCCATGGGAGCACCAATCGAACGGCGGGCCGAGCGGCGGCGGTCGACCAAGGAGACCACTGTGGCGGTGGCCCTGGACATCGACGGCACCGGACAGGTGGCCGTGGCCACCGGGTTGCCGTTCTTCGACCACATGGTGGAACAGCTGGGCCGGCACGGGGGGTTCGACCTGTCGGTGCAGGCCGAAGGCGACCTGCAGGTCGACGCCCACCACACCGTGGAGGACGTCGGCATCGTCCTCGGGCAGTGCCTGGCCGAGGCGCTGGGCGACAAGGCCGGGGTCCGTCGGTTCGCCTCCCTGCTGCTGCCCCTCGACGAGGCACTGGTGGAGGTGGCCCTGGACCTGTCCGGCCGGCCGTACCTGGCCTACGACGTGCCGTTCGCCCCCGACACCGCCGGGCTGGGTTCGCCGCCGTTCGACCCGCAGCTGGCCGAGGAGTTCTGGCGGGCGTTCACCCACGCCGCCATGGTGACCCTGCACGTGCGCCGGCGGGAGGGAAAGAACACCCACCACATCGTCGAGGCCAGCTTCAAGGGGGTGGCCCGGGCCCTGCGGGACGCCGTCCGGATCGAGGGCGGCGGCATCCCGTCCACCAAGGGCGCCCTGTGAGCGAGGGTGCGGCCGGCGGCCTGATCGCCGTCTTGGACTACGGCATCGGCAACCTGCGGTCGGCCGAGAAGGCACTGCAGCACCTGGGGGCGCCGGCCCGGCTGGTCGCCGACCCCGACGAGGTGGCCACCGCCGCGGGGGTGGTGCTGCCCGGGGTGGGCGCCTTCGGCCCCTGCGCCGCCGCCCTCGAAGCATCCGGACTGGCTGACCCGGCGCGGGCGGCCATCGACCGCGGGGTGCCGTTCCTCGGCATCTGCATCGGGTTCCAGCTGCTGTACGAGGGCTCGGAGGAGAGCCCCGGGGCCCGCGGCCTGGGCGCGTTCCCGGGCACCGTCCGGCGACTCCCGGACGGGGTGAAGCGGCCGCAGATGCAGTGGAACCGGCTGGACCCGGTGGACGGCGCCGGCCGGTCGGGCCTGCTGGCCGGCCTGGACGAGCACCCGTGGATGTACTTCGTCCACTCCTACGCCGCCGACGTCGGGCCCGAGACGGTGGCCACCTGCGACTACGGCGGCACCGTGGTGGCCGCGGCCGAGCGCGACAACCTGTGGGGGGTGCAGTTCCACCCGGAGAAGTCCGGCGCCGACGGGCTGGCCCTGTTGGCCAACTTCGTGGCCCGCTGCACCGCCGCGGCCTCGACGGCGGCTCCGGCCGCGGCGCCGGCCCGCCGGTGATGGACCTGCTGCCGGCCATCGACCTGCGCGACGGCGGGGCCGTCCGGCTGGTGCAGGGCGACTTCGACCGCCAGGCCGACTACGGCGACCCGCTGGCGTTGGCCCGGGGGTTCTTGGTGGCCGGGGCGACGTGGCTGCACGTGGTGGACCTGGACGCCGCCCGGACCGGCGACCCGGTGAACCGGCCGACGGTGAAGGCCATCGCCGCCGAGGCCGCCCGGTACGGCGCCCGGGTGCAGACGGGCGGGGGGGTGCGGACGGCCGAGGACGTGGACGAGCTGCTGGCCGCCGGGGTGCACCGGGTGGTGCTGGGCACCGCCGCCGTGGAGGACCCGTCGCTGGCCCAGAAGGCCGCCGCCGCCCACCCGGGGGCGGTGGCCGTGGGGCTGGACTACCGCCGGCGCGACGACGGAGCGCTGGAGGCGGCGTCCCGGGGGTGGTTGGAGGGATCAGGCCGGACCGTGGCCGAGCTGCTGGCCGCCCTGGCCGGGGCGCCGCTCGGGGCCGTGGTGGTGACGGCCATCGACCGCGACGGGACGTTGGCCGGCCCGGACACCGACGGCCTGGCCGCCGTGCTCGGGTCGACGGCGTTGCCGGTGGTGGCCTCCGGCGGGGTGGGGTCGGCGGCCGATCTGCGGGTCCTGGCTGCCCTCCGGGCCGGACCGGGTCCGGAGGCGGGGGAGGCGGCGCTGGCCGGG
>CAYVPF010000050.1:0-11979 GCA_964453355.1 uncultured Acidimicrobiaceae bacterium
GAGACCGCTGGTCGACACGGGCACGGGTGGCGGCTATTGGCTGGTGGCCGCCGACGGCGGCATCTTCGACTTCGGTGCCGCCACCTTCTACGGCTCGACCGGTGGGTTGACCCTCGACAAGCCGATGGTCGGCATGGCGGCCACGGCGCCACTGCCGGAGCGCGCTCGATCTCGTGCGTCCAGAGCGGCTTCGACGCCTTCTGCATGAACGTGAGTGGGAGCGGGTCGTTCCAAACGTCGATCAACGGAACACTGAGCCCGGTCCAACCGGTAGCCATCGCCGGCACGGCCAGCGTCTCTTGTACCAGCGCCACCTTCTGCGTTGCCGTGGGGTCAGAGAGCGCCAACGCCAATGTCTTCGACGGCTCCGGCTTCAGTGCCACCGGGAACATCCTCTCGTCCTCGGACGACGTTTCCGGTCTGACCGGCGTCTCCTGCGTCGGCACGTTCTGCGCGGCGATCGACGGCGCCGACGTGTACGCGTCCAATGGCGGCCTCGCCTGGACGACGGGACAGCCGTTCGACGCGGCTCATGATGCGGTAGGCATCTCCTGTGCCAGCACCACGTTCTTCGCCGCGGTCGACAGCGGAGGCGACGCCTATCTCCTGGATCCGTCCTTTAGTCTCGAGTCGAGGCCGTAGGCGAGCCGCAGACGGGAAGGGTCGGCGAAGCCTTTGTCGATCTCGGCGGAGACGGATCCTCGGCCTCGGGCGCCCCCGACGTCGTTACCAGCCTCGCTCATCGCGGTCAGTCCAGGTGCAGATGCATACCTCGTTGCCCTCGGCGTCAGCCAGGACCCAGAACGATCGGGCGTGGGAATCGTCCACCAGGCGGCCGCCGGCACCCAGAGCCGCCCGCACCCGGTCGTCGGCCTCATCGTGGGCCACCGTGACGTCGAAGTGGACCCGATTGCGCTGTGGGCGGGGGGCGTCCATCTGCTGGAACCAGATTGCGGGGAGCTGTCCGGCGGGATCGACGATGGCATCCTCGGGACCCGTACTGTCGGGTGCGTCGACATAGGCCATCACCGCTTTCCAGAACGGACGAACGGCGCCGATATCTGAGGCATCGATGGCCATTTCCAGCATCTGTACGGGTCGGGCGGACTCGCTGGAGGTCGCCCCGGCAGGGTGCAACCCGAGCCCGTCGACGGCCTCGGCGATCCGGTGAGCGATGTGCGCATCCCGGGAGGTGACCTCGCCCACGGCCCTGGTTTGCACGGACAGCTCCACGCGATCAGGGCGCAGATCCACCCACAGGTGGCCGTCGGCATCCTCCCCGCCGGCCGTCACCGCGGCCACGGCGACTTCGCACCCTTGTGCCATGGACTCCACCGGCACCGAGACGCACAGCGCGCCCAGGAGGTACCGCCAGCCGATAGCTTCGACCGCCGCCGAGGCGGCGGTTCGGGAAAGCGGTACGTCAGAGTCGACATCGATCATGACCTCCAGGATGCCAGTCGCCGGCCGCAACTGCTCCGAGTCAATCGGTGATCCGCGGCGGCCACCCATCAAAGAACCATCTTCGGCCGGCCGGGTGGAGGCGGCTCGCCGTGCGGGTGGCGTCTCGTACGTTCTGCTCTTGATGCGCCTCGGACGGCACCTCGGGGGCAGTCTGTGATCGTCCTGGGTTCCCTAACGCAACCGGCGCTAGCAGGTCGTAGGTCGACGCCCGGAATACGATGGGCAGTGTCAGCGGGGGAACGATCGAGGAGGCGACAGCCATGCAGCCAACCAGCCTGTTCCTCAATGCCCACGTCCGCCGGGTCGTAGCCGATGGAGAAGTGATCTACAACATCGGTGACCAGGACCTTCACATGTTCGGCATCGTGTCCGGAGGTGTCGAACTGCGCAAGGGAGACAATGTGGTCGCCTCGCTGGGGCCGAACGACGTCTTCGGAGAGCGCTCTCTCATCGATCATGTTCCCCGAAGCCTGACGGCCATCGCCGTCGCTGAGACCGTCTTGGCTGTCATCGACGAGAGGGACTTCCTCTTCCTGGTGCACGAATCTCCGACGTTTGCCCTGGGCATCATGGGTGCACTGGCCAGACGGCTGCGCGACTACGACGAGCGTGTCGGCCTGTCCAAGGACGGTGGATAGCTTCTCGCTACCCGTCAAGTTCCTTCCTCGCGTTCGAGTAGCGTTCGGTGACTCAAAGACTGGGGACTCATATGGAATACGTGGCCACGGGCGAACGAGTCACCTCTCGGCATATCTCGAGGACGGTTCGGGCGCTCGCCGGGGACCGACCGTCGAAGGATGGGCACCCGGTGCGGGGTCGCCGCCGCCGCCATCGCGCTGGCCTGCCCCCCGGTCCTGGTGGTGTCCTCGTCACCCGCTTCGGCGGCCACCCTGCTCGGGCAGTGGGGTTCCAAGGGTTCGGGCAACGGTCAGTTTGATCGCCCCATGGACGTCGCCGTGGCCCCGAGAGGGGGCGACGTCTACGTCACCGACTACGGCAACAACCGAGTCGAGGAATTCTCGGCCACGGGCCGCTTCATCCGGAGCTTCAACGCCGGTACATACCTGCCGAACCCCTGGGGTGTCGCCGTCGGGCCCAACGGCGACGTCTACGTCACGAGCAATCGCAACGCCAACGTCCAGGAGTTCAGCGCCACCGGCGTCTTCATCCGGAAGTGGGGGAGCGGCGACGGCACCTTCGTCGATCCCCGGGGGATCGCCGTGGGCCCCAACGGGAACGTGTTCGTCGCCGACACCGGGCACGGACTGATCAAGGAGTACACGGCGACGGGCACCTTCGTACGGGCTTGGGCGCCCAAGGACATCGGGGGATCGTCTGCGCCGAACTGGCTGGCCGTCGGCCCGGGTGGGGACATCTACGCCACGACCTTTGCCTGGGTCGAGAAGTTCAGTCCCGGTGGCACGTACCTCGGAGCCTGGGGAGTGAACGGCACCAGCACCGGGCAGTTCCCCTCCGCCAAGGGTGTCGCCGCCGGGCCCGATCCCTATCGGGACGTCTTCGTGATCGACGTGGACGCGAGCCGTGGACGAGTCCTCGAGTTCGAGGGTTCGGGCCGTCCAGTCCAGACCTGGGCCGGGCCGCCGTCCAATGCGAGCCTGTTCAACAATCCCCAGGGCATCGCCGTCTCCCCTGACTATCAGGTATACATCGCCAACACCTACAGCAACTCCATCCTTCGATTCAGCCCACATTGAGGACCATGCCAAATCGCCTGCCATTGTTGTCCGTTGCCGGATCGGTCGTCCTGACCGCGGCGCTCCTGACCGGTGGGACCGCGTCGGCGGCCCCGGCCAAGGGGCCGGCGGCAACCGGCCCGCTCACGGTGGCCGTCGAAGGACCGATGAGCGGGACACAGGCATCGACCGGCCGGGACATGCTGCGCGGGGCCCAGTTGGCCGTCGCCCGGCTGAATGCCCACGGCGGCGTGCTCGGCCGAACGGTGCGCGTGCTGGCCGTCGACGACAAGGCGGAGGCGAAGGAGGGGGCGACCGTCGCCCGCCGAGCGGTCGGCCGCCGCATCGCCGCGGTGTTCGGTCCGTTCAACTCGGCCGTCGGGGTGACCGCCCTGCCGGTGTACAAGGCGGGAGGGGTCTCGATCCTGCGCATGACCTCGGCTACGGACACCGAAGGGTTCGGCATCACCACCCAGCCGATGGTCACCCAGATCGCCCCGGTCGAGGCGACGGCCATCACCCACACACTGGCCGCCCATTCGGTCGACGTGCTCTACGACCCGTCCACCTACACCGCCGGGATCGCCACCCAACTGGTCACACTCCTGAAGAGCGACGGCCTGACCGTGCCGGTTGATCAGACACTCGCGCCCACAGCTTCCGCCTCCGAGATGGCGGCGACCGTGGCGAGCGTCGCCGCCCACCCGGCCGACGTTACCTACCTGGCCATGTACGGACCGGAGGCGGGGCAGGTGGCCAAGGCCCTGCACGCCGGGCAGGTCGGCGGTCACTGCTTCGTCGACCTGGCCGCCCAGGGGCCGAGCTTCGTGCAGGCCGCCGGCACGGCGTCGGCGTCGGCCTGCGTGAACAGCGGGGTGCCCAGTGCCGCGGAGCTTCCCGGGGGTCCGTCCTACGTTGCCGCCTACCGGGCCAAGTTCCACCAGGCTCCGGGCACCTGGGGGGCGTTCGTCTACGACTCCGTCGACATCTGGGCGGCGGCGGCCAAGCAGAGCCACCAGGCGTTCGGCCCGAAGATCCGGGCCGCGTTGGGCAAGACGAGTGGGTTCCGTGGGGTGACCGGTACCACGACCATCCAGCCGTCCACGGGCAATCGCCTGAGCCCACCGGTGGTGATCCTCGACATCACCTCCTCGGGCACCTACAAGGTCGACCAGACCTGGGCTACAGCCACCGGGTACTGAACGCCGACAGAGGGCCACGATCGGCCCGCGCGCGTGAGGACGTTACGTGCGCGCCACGTTGGGGAGGTTGCGCCCTACCAGCCAGCTCAGTGACGCCAAGGCTTGAGAGAGCGTCCACGAGCCGGCGGATTGGTGGTGGAGGTTCTGCCGGCCGCCGGCATTGAGCAGGCCCGTGAGACGCTTGTCGAGCTGCCCGTGCAGGTTCGGGGGCGTCGCGTCGACGAACCGTTCACGCCCGCGGCGGTCGATGAGGATGTACCCGTCGGTGTGGTTGACGTCATAGGTGAGCGGCTGGCCGGTCCACCAGTCCAGCTTCGCCGGCTGGGCCTCGGGAACGATCTGGTGGCTGACGCCGAAGAACTTCCAGAGCTTGTCGAGGTTGGCTGGCGTCCCGGTGAGCAGCGGCCAGTCGGCGCCGAACCGGGTCGCGTACGCAGCCAAGCGGGCCGGCGTATCCCGCCTCGGGTCGACGGTGATCTCCATGAAGACGACCGCCTGGCCCAGCCCGGCTGCCCGGACATCGTGCTGCAGGGCGATGAAGGCTCCGGTCACCAGGGGGCATTCGTCCTGGCAGAGCGACAAGAAGGGGGCGAGGACGATGTACTTGCCCCGGTAGGCGGCGAGGTCGGTGACGTGGCCGGCGGTGTCGACGAGCGGGATCGTGCCGGGTACGGCCCGGTCTTGGACGACCCCTTGGCCGGGGGGTGGCGCCGAGGGCGAACCGCCACCGCAGGCGGCAAGGGCCCCACCGGCGACGAGGAGGGCCAGTAGTCCTGGTCCGAACCGCTTGACGCGCCGAGTGAGGGTGGGCTTCATCGGGCGGGCACCGCGGCGGCCCGATCGGCTCGAACGGCTCGGCGCTCGTCTTGGTGCATCCAACGCAGAGCGACCGGGATCATCGGCCAGAGCATGAGGGTGTCGCCGCCGACCCACATGATGACCCCGCCGATGTGGAGGTCCCGGAGCAACGACGGCCCCCACGTGCGGTGAAGGGAGAAGTAGGCGGGGAACAGCTCGTGCGACGCGCTGTCCAGGGAGAGCCCCGTGAAGGTGTCGATCGGGATGGCCAGGAACAGGTAGCCGAACTGGAGGGCCGGGTGCATCCGGTAGCGGTTGGGGTCAGAGCCGAAGATCTGGCGCCAGAACATGTAGCCGATCAACAAGAAGATGAGGTGCTCGGCGTTGTGCACGTCCTCGTGCAGCAGCGTGTAGTTGTACCAACTGGTCAGGTGCGTGAGCGGGATCACCAGGGCGTAGAGCAAGAAGGCGGTGACGGGGTGGCCGAGCACCAGGGCGACCGGCGATCGGAGCCCCTTCGCCAACCATCGGTGCAGGTCACCCCGGGTGGCCCGCCAGGCAAGGTCGATCGGGGACGCTATGGCGAACAACGGGGCCGCCACCATGATGAGCAACAGGTGCTGGATCATGTGGTCGTAGAACAGCTCCCCGTCGTAGACGCCGATGAAGCTGAAGATGGCGACCGAAGTCGTGAGCAGGGCCCCGATCCAGGCCACGGTCTTGCCGGTAGACCACCGGTGCCGGGGCTGGCGCCGATTGACCCGGACGACGGCCCAGAGGTACAGGACCAGGGCGCCCAGCACCAGCACCACCGGCACCACGTCGAACTGGGTCGACAGGAACTGGGCACCGCGCAGGGCAGGGAGGCCGGTGTCGGCGACGAGAGGGACGGACGAGATCACCGGAGGGTCTTCCGGGCAATGGGTCTCATGTCCGATGGAACGTAGTACTACGTTCGGTAGGAGTTCAATTCGGCCAGGCGCTAGAGTTTCGAAAGGTCAGCGACCGGAAAGGAGCCGAACCGTGGCCCGACTGGGTGAGCTCGAACGCAAGGTCATGGACGTCCTCTGGGGGTCCATGGAAACGGCGATGACGGTTCGCCAGGTCGCCGAGAAGCTCCCGACCTATGCCTACACGACCATCCTCACGGTGCTCGATCGGTTGCAGCGCAAGCAGATGGTGCGCCGGACCAAGGACGGGCGGGCCCACCGGTACACGGCTGCGGCCAGCCGGGAGACCTACACGGCCGAGCTCATGCTCGAAGCCCTGGGCGCCGCCCCAGATCGCGACGCCGTGTTGGTGCGCTTTGCCGAAACGGTGACCGAGTCGGAGGCGAAGGTCCTCCGCGTAGCCCTCGGCGGCCTGGGCGACGGGTCAGACGGCACGTCGACCGCATCGGCACCAAAGGTGGAGCGATGAGGCTGCACGTGGTGGCCGGGTGCCTGTTGGCGGTATCGGTCGCCTGCATGGGGCCGGGGGCCATCTGGCTGGATCGTGCCCGCTGGACCTCAAGGGCGCCCCGGGCCGCGGTGGTGCTGTGGCAGGCGATGGGTGTCACCGGAGCGCTGGCCGCCATTGGGGCCGGGCTCGCCGTGGCCGTAGCCCGGTACGGCGTCGGATTCCGAGCCGGTCTCGAACATCTGGGGGCTGGACTCGTCGACGGCCACCCGCTCACCGGGCTGGGCTTGCCGGATGCTCTCGGGCTGACCCTGGCCGCCGACGTGGCGATCGTGCTGGTGGCGGTGGCCGTGATCACCATGGTTCGCACGGTGAGGGCCCGCGCCCGACATCGCATGCTCGTCGACCTCGTGAGCGTCGAGACCGAACAGGCCGCCGGGGCGCTCGTACTGGACCACCCCAAGGCCACGGCCTACTGCCTTCCCGGCATCCGGCCGAGGATCGTCATCAGCGCTGGTGCGCTCCGGATCCTGCGTTCTTCTGAACTGGCGGCGGTGGTCGAACACGAGCGCGGCCACGCCTGCGAACACCACGGCTTGGTCATGCTCCCGCTGACGTCCCTCGGGGAACCGCTGCGATGGATTCCCTACGCCCGGCGGGCCCCGGTGGCTGTTGCCACGTTGTTGGAGATGGCCGCCGACGACTACTCGGCTCGGCAACACGACCGCCGAGACCTGGCTCGAGCACTCGTACAGATGGGGACGGCCGTGACCGCGCCGGCCTGTGCCTTCGCCGCCGGAGGGACGTCGGTTCCCGCTCGAGTCCAACGACTTCTCGCCGATGACCCCCCGGCTCGATTGATGGCGGGAGCGGTACTGGGTGGGGCTGCGCTGCTCGTGGTTCTTCCGTTTGCCGCCCTCCTGGCCTAGCTCGTAGGAGACGAGAGATGACCCTGCCCACCATCCGCCGCCGACTCCGGCCGACCACCCGGGCGGCGGCGGCCGCCGCGGCCGCCGTCGGGCTCGGCGCGGTCGGCATCTTCGCGGGTGACGCCGCAGCCGGCGCCGCCACCAGCAACGGGATCTCCTCGAAGCCGGCAACTACCATCGTGGCCACCGGGGCGCGGACCACCAAGGGCGCCTCCTCTTTCCGGGTGGCCGGCCACATCACGGTCGTCGGGACCACGATCGCCTTCAACGTCACCGACGGCGGGAACGGCAGTGGCTCGGGCACCCTTGCCGTCGAGGGGCTCGGGGCCAAATTCGTGAAGGTCGGGACAACCGTCTACGTGCTGGCCAATGCCTCATTTTGGCGCCGCGCCGGGGGAGCGGCGGCGGCCAAGGCCTATGCCGGCAAGTGGGTCAAGAGCCCAGCCTCGAACAGCAGCCTGAAGTCGGCGGTCCAGTTCCTGACAGGCCACCAGTTCTTCGGGAGCCTCTCCTTGACACCATCGGGCCTCACCCTGCACAAGAGCGGGACGACCAGGCTGGGCGGCCAGACGGTCGTGGTGGTCACCGGCCGGGCGAAGGCGACCGGGAGTTCCGGAGCCGTCCGGTACCTGGTGGCGGCCACCGGCCGCCCCTATCTGCTGGAGGTCAACGGCACCGAGCGGGCCGACACAACGTCGGCCTCCGTGTCGGTCCGGTTCTCCAACCTCGGCCAGCCCGTCAAGGTGTCGGCGCCGTCAAAGTCCATCCCCATCACCACCGTCGCCACCACGACCACCACCTCGACAACCGGCAGCGCCGGCTGATTCGCTACGGAGTCTTCCCGCGCTGCTCGCCTGGCGCTGCTGCTTCCCGCGCTGCTCGAGCGCCTCGCCCCCAACTCAGGTTGGGCAGGTAGGGCGGTTCAGTACGCGGCCGAGGTGTGCCAATAGGAGTGCCGGGCTGAACGGCTTGGGGAGGAAGCCGTCGGCCCCGCACTGGCTCGCCTGCAGGCTGAGGCTCTCCGAGAAACTGGCCGACATGGCCAAGATGGGCAGGGTGCGCCGGAGACGGTGAACCTTTGCCATGAGGACCAAGCCGCTCATGTCGGGGAGCATGATGTCCGTTACGAACGCTGTCCACGGTTCGTCGATGGCGTCCAGGCCCTGCTGACCAGTACCGGCCGTCACGGCTTCACCCCCGGCACGAGCCACGATCTTGGCGACGAGGAAGGCGATGTCTGCGTCATCCTCGACGACGAGGAATCTCCTACCGTTGAGGGAGACGGCCGCCACCGACTTGGGGGTCATGTGTGGCGGACGGTCCTCTCGAACCATTTTGATGCTGAAGCCATCGACCATGCTGGTGTCGCCTCAATGTCGTCAACCAAGACGGCAGCCTGAAGAGGCAGAAGAAGCGGACCAGTCAAATCCGGGACCGACGACGGTCCAAGCAACCACCTGAACGTTACCAGAAAACCCCTGGTTATGGCCGTGGGGGGCCGACCCCGGTGGTGGGGGCCGCCCCGGATCCACGGCCGACCCCTCCCGTGGCTTACCGGCACGGCCGGGGCCCGTGGCCGGCTGCGGGCCCCGGCCGCCGGGCCGGGTTCTCGTCCTGGCGCGGGCTCCCGCCCGGCTCTGACCTGGATGTTGACGGTTTGCTCACGCCAGTCCGGTACTGATCTGCGGTAATCGCTGAAGGTGGGCAGGGGGTGGAGGATGGCTTCGAAAGGCGGACGCGGCAAGCGGCATCTGGCCGCCGGGCTCTCCCTGGCCTTGGGTGCCGGAGGGCTGGTGGCGCTCGCCGGGGGCGTCGCCACGGCCAGCCCCGCCGCCGCCGCCGGTACGGCCCTGTATGCCGCGGCCAACGGATCCGGGAGCACGTGTACGACACTGTCGCCGTGCTCACTGGCGACGGCCTTGGGCCTGGTGAGCGCCGGGGGCACCATCGACCTCACTACGGCCGGCACCGAGACATCATCGGAGACCTATTACGACGGCGGCTTCACCGTCGCCACCGCCGGCACGTCGACAACGACACCGGTCACCATCCAGCCGAAGACCGGCGTGACAGGACCCATCCTCGACGGCAGCACAGCGGTCACCGTCCTCACCGTGGACAGCGGCGTCCACCTCGACCTCAGCGAACTCGCGGTCCAGCACGGCCGCACCACAACAAGCGGTGGGGGGGTGCAGTTGCTCGGCAACGACACCCTGATCGCCACCCACGTCATCTTCAAGGACGACACGGCCGGTCACGACGGCGGGGCCATCGACAGCGGCGACGACGGGGATACGGGCACCCTGACCGTCACCGGCTCAACCTTCACCGACGACCAAGCGGGCGACGGCGGGGGGATCAGCACGGGCGACTTCGCCGGTCACGGGACCACCAACGTCACGGCTTCGACGTTCACCGGGGACACGGCCATATACGCCGGCGGGGCCATCGACAACGGTGACCAGACGGGTTCGTCGGGGTCGCTGACCGTTGCCGACTCGACGTTCTCGACAGACGCCAGCTATCGCGGCGGAGCCATCGACAGCGGGTACACAGAAGCTACCGGCACACTGACCATCACCGCTTCTATGTTCACGAAAGACAAGGCCACCAGCTTTGGTGGAGCCATCGACAACGGGCAGGCAGGACGGGGCACCCTGACCGTCACTGGCTCGACATTCTCGGGCAACAGCTCCTACGACGGTGCGGCCATCGACAACGGGGATACAGCGGGAGGAACAGGCACCCTGACACTTTCGGGGTCGACGTTGTCCGCCAACAACGCCACCGTCGGTGGGGCCGTCAACAACGCGGGCTACCGCGGGACAGGGAAGGTGACGATCTCCGACTCCACGTTGTCGGAGAACAGCGCGTACGAGGGCGGGGCCGTCAACAACGCCAGCGGGGGTGGGACCGGCATCCTGACCGTCACCAGCTCCACGCTGTCCGCCAACACCGCCACCTACGGTGGAGCCGTCGGGAACGGCGTCTTCAGCGGCACGGGCACGGCGACCGTCAAAGCTTCAACGCTCACGGGGAACACGGCCTCGTTTTACGGTGGGGCCATCAACAACGGCTACAGCGGGAAGGGCACGCTCACCGTCGTCGCCACCACCGTCGCTCGCAACACCGGCATCGAGGGCAGCGCCGTCTACGCCGGGGGCTCGACAACCAGCACCATGGTGGCGGCCGACCTGCTCAGCGGCTCCTGCAACCAGGGTGGGACCAGCTGGACCGACGACGGCTACAACGTGAGCAGCACAAGCCACTGCCTGAACGGCGGCGCCGGTGACAAGGCGGCCGGTTTCTCACTCGGCTCCCAACTCGGCACACTCGCCGCCAACGGCGGGCCGACCGAGACGATCGGGCTTCTCCCAGGGAACCCGGGGATCGAGGCCATCCCCCACCCGATGACCGTGACGGTCGACAGCACCCCGACCGCCCTCTGCCCGACCACCGATCAGCGGGGAGTGGCCGGCGCCGCCGGGGTGGCCTGCGACGTCGGGGCAGCCCAACTGGCCGGACCGCTCACCCTCAGCGGTCCCCCGGCCGGCACCTACGGCGGGACCGGCTCCCTTTTGGTCACCGGGGCACCCTCGGGCAACCCGATCACCGTGTCGACGACCACCCCGTCGGTCTGCACGGTGTCCGGCCGGGACAGCACAACGGTGACCTACGGCGGCATCGGCACCTGCACCGTCCGGGCCACCCAGGCCGGCGACAACACCACCGGCACCGGCAACTGGCTGGACGCCGAGGTCACACGGTCGATCACCGTCGGCCAGGGTTCGCAGTCGATCACCTTCACCTCGACCGCCCCGGCGAACGCCGTGGTGGGCGGGCCGGCCTACGCCCCGACGGCCACCGCCGCCTCGGGCCTGCCCGTCACCTTCTCGGTCGCCCCCGCCTCCTCGTCGGCCTGTGTCCTCTCGGCCGGCCAGGTGACCTTCACCGGGGTGGGCACCTGCACGCTGTTCGCCACACAGGTCGGCAGCACCAGCTGGCTGGCTGCCTCCCGGGCCACCCAGACCTTCGCCGTGGGCAACAGCCGGAGTGCGGGGGCCTCGGTGACCTCGGCTCCGGGTGGCCAGGGCTACTGGATCAGTAGGGGCGACGGATCGATCACTCCCTACGGGAACGCCACCTCCTACGGCTCGATGCAGGGCCGGCCGCTCAACCGGCCGATCGTCGGGATCACGGCTACCCCCGATGGCCAGGGCTATTGGGAGGTGGGCAGTGACGGCGGCGTCTTCGCCTTCGGCGACGCCCCGTTCTACGGGTCGACCGGGTCGATGACCCTCGACCGACCGATCGTGGCCATCGTGGCAACCCCCGACGGCCAGGGGTACTGGTTGGTGGCCGCCGACGGCGGCGTCTTCGCCTTCGGCGACGCCAAGTTCTACGGGTCCCTCCCCTCGATCGAGGTGGTGGCGACCGACATCGTGGCCATCGTGGCAACCCCCGACGGCCAGGGGTACTGGTTGGTGGCCGCCG
>CAYVPF010000050.1:12079-15934 GCA_964453355.1 uncultured Acidimicrobiaceae bacterium
ACGGCGGCGTCTTCGCCTTCGGCGACGCCCCGTTCCACGGGTCGATGGGCGGGAAGCAGCTCAACCAGACGATCGTCGGGATCGCCCCCACCCCCGACGGCCAGGGGTACTGGCTGGTGGCCGCCGACGGCGGCGTCTTCGCCTTCGGCGACGCCCCATTCGACGGGACCACTGCCGGATCGGGCCAGCCGGTGGTCGGGCTCATCGCCAGTGGTGACGCCTACGCCATCATCGAAGCCAACGGCACCGCCGTCACCTTCACGTAGCCATCGGACCTACCCGCGACGGGTGCCGAAGGGGTAGCCGTAGGGATTGCCGCCGGGACCGGGCGTGAGATCGATCGCCCGGCCGAGGGTGCTCCAGAAACTGGTCGAGGCCCGAAGGTCGTGGGTGGCAACCTCGCCCACGTTGCCGCAGCCGCTGGCGTCGGCGGTGACCGGTGCCAGCCGCCGACCGGGCGCCGAGAACTGCAGGTGGTAGTCGATCCCGAAGTCCGCCGGGCAACTCATGGGGCCGTCGGGCATGGGCGGCAAGGCGCACAGGACCCGGGCGACGGCCCGGACCTGCCCCGGCCGGCCGACCGTGACCCTGGCCGGGAACCGGAACCGGAACCGGAACCGGAAGTGGTTTTTCGGGAACTCGACGGTCCGGGTGAGGACCAGGCGGTCGAGGTGGGGGATCGACCCACAAACGGAGTCTCCGGCCACGGACGCCGCGGCGGGGACGGTCCGGCGGACGGCGGGAGAAGGGGTCGCCCCGGCGGGGGTCGCCAACAGCCCGACCGCGCTGATGGCGACGGTCGTCACTGCCCAGCAGCGAGCGCGCCGAGTCCCCACGCTCTTCGGCCCACGCGGTCCGGTCCGTTCGGCGGTGAAGAGCAATCCGGGGGATGGGAGCCGAGCGATCGTCGCAGCGTACCGTCGTGTCTTCGGCCTCGGTCTCCGGTCTCGCCCACTCGCTTGCCAACCGGGCCGCGGCCGAGTGGACTAGCCAGCGTGCCGGTTCCGCCGACGGTCCAGCTCCGCTCGGTGGTCCTCGACTGCCCGGACCCGCCGGCCCTGGCGCGGTTCTATGCCGCCCTCCTCGGTGGCCGGGCGCTGACCGACGACCCCGAGTGGTGCGAGGTGCGCGTGGACGGGCTCTCGATGAAACTGGCCTTCCAGCAGGCGACGGCCTACCGGGCCCCCGAGTGGCCGGACGGCGTCCCCCAGCAGCTGCACCTAGACCTGACCGTGACGGACCTCGACGCCGCCTCGGCCCGGGCGGTGGCCCTCGGCGCCCGGGTGCTCGGGGACCCCGTGGAGGAGCCCGGGAGCGTGTTCGTGGTGCACGCCGATCCGGCCGGCCACCCGTTCTGCCTGTGCTTGGACCGGCCGCAGCCGTAGCCCCCGCGCTCAGACCGGGACGTCGCCCTTGATGGTCACCCGCTGGATCACCCGGTGCTGGTCGCCGAAGTCGCCGACCACCGAGTGCTGGGTGGCCCGGTTGTCCCAGAAGCCGAGGTCGCCGGCGGTCCAGTGGTAGCGGACCACGAACTCCGGCCGGACCGAGTGGGCGTGCAGGAACGCCAGCAGGGCGTCGCTCTCGGCCCGTTCCAGCTCGACGATGTGGGAGGTGAACCCCGGGTTGACGAACAGCGTCCTGGCGCCGGTCTCCGGGTGGACCCGGACCACCGGATGGACCACCGGCTCCAGGTCGGGCACCGCGTCGCCCTCCCACTTGCCCTCACCGACCTGCTGGAGGACGTACTTGAACTGCTCGCGGCCGTCGTGGACGGCGTGCAGCGTCGACAGGAACGCCTGCAGGGCCGGGCTCAGGGCCTCGAAGGCGGCCTGCTGGTCGGCGAACGCCGTGTCCCCGCCGGCGGCTGGGATCACCACCGCCCGCAGGATCGACCCGGCCGGGGGACGCTGCACGAAGGTGACGTCGGTGTGCCAGCTGACACCCCGGGCCCGGGTGGCCACGTCGCCGTAGGAGCCGTACAGCTGCCGGGCCTTCGAGTAGTCGATCTCGAAGATGTTCGGGAACCCGTCCACGCCGGGCACCACCGGGTGTCCCTCGGTGAGCTCGCCGAACCGCTCGCCGAAGGCCTGATGCTCAACCTCGTTCAGGTGCTGGCCGGGGAAGAACACGACCTTGCGGTCCAGCCAGACCCGGCGGATGTCGGCGATGGTGGCGTCGTCGGCCTCACGGAGGTCGACGCCGCGGATCTCCGCCCCGATGGTCGCCGACAGCGGCCGCACGTCGAGCTGGGTCTCGGTCAGGGTGCCGGTCATGTCAGGTGCTCCTGTCGTCGATGACTGGCCGAGCCGGGGCGACCAGCCACTCTCATTGACGACAGATTTACTAAATCCGACCGATTAAGTCAAGTATTGGCTCGACCGGTACCTCGCCGGCTGGCGGGCTCCGGGAGCGGCCGCCCGGAGAGGCTCAGCTGCCGGCGGCCAGGACGTGGCGAAGGTAGAAGGCGCCGATCAGCTGCATGGCGCCGATGACGATGAACCAGATACCGAGCAGCACGGCCAGGGTGTTCAAGGAGCCCTCCGGCACCGCCACCACCACGATGCCGGCGGCCAGGCTGACGACGCCGAAGATCGCCGACCAGGCCCGAGCGGGGCGGCTGGTGTCGGTGGCCGCCAGCAGGCTGGCCACCCCCTGGATGATCCACACGATGCCGATCAAGAGGGCGATCAGGGCCAGGGTGAGGTGCAGGTGGCGGAGCAGGACGATGCCCAGCACCACGAACGCCAGCCCGACCACCGCCGACCAGGCCCGGCTGGGGGCGTCGTGGTCGAGGGCGCCGACCAGATGGAACAGCCCGGCCACCAGCAGCAGGATGCCGGCCAGGACGGCCACCACGTTCAGCGAACCGCCGGGATGCAGGGTGACGACGATGCCCAGCACCAGGGTGATGAGGCCGGCGAACAGGCTGACCTGCCAGGACATCCGTCGGATGTCCAAGGCGGAAGTTGGCGAGGTTGTTGACATGACCGTGATCTTTGCACGACAGGCAGCCCCTGTGTCGGATTGCGGGTACACCCGCGACGGGGGACCCCTTTGTAGAGTCGGTTCCGTGACCGGCGGCCCTGTGACCGGCCTCGACGTGACCGGCCTCGACGTGACAGGACGGCCGGCCGCCGGCGACGGTGCGCCGTCGACGGCGAGGGTGGACGCCTACGTGGCCCGCACCCAGACCGCCCTGGACCTGCTGGCGCTGCTGACGGTGTGGCTGGTGGTGGTGCCGCCCGGCGACTTCTCGGCCGGCAACCTGGTCTTCGGCTGCCGGGTCGCCCTGTCCCTGGTGTCCGCCACCGACATGACCATCCGCACGGTGCTGGCCCCCCGGCACCTGCGGTACCTGGTGGGCCACCCCCTGGGGGTGGCCGCGGTGGTGATCCCGCCCATCCGGGTCCTCTTCAGCCTCCGGCTGGTGTCGTCGGTGTTCCACCGAGGCCACCTGGTCCGGTTCCTGGTGGCCGCCTCCGTGCTGGTGCTGAACGGGGCCGCGGTCGTCTACTTCTACGAGCGGCACGCCTCCGGGTCCAACATCCACACCTTCGGTGACGCCGTCTGGTGGTCCCTCGTCACGGTCACCACCGTCGGCTACGGCGACTTCTACCCGGTCACCACCCCGGGCCGGGTGGTCGCGGTCCTCGTCATGTTCATCGGCATCCTCACCCTGGCCGTCGTCACCGCCAACGTGGCCTCCACCTTCTTCGCCCAGGGGCCGGCCACTCGGGCCGCCGCTGGGGCGGTGCCGCCGCCGGAGCCGGTGCCGGTGCCGGTCGGGGTGCCGGCCGCGGTTCCGGGCGCCGACCCGGCTGCCGGAGGGGTCACCCTGGAGGAGCTGCACGA
>CAYVPF010000051.1:0-1777 GCA_964453355.1 uncultured Acidimicrobiaceae bacterium
CCGCCGACGACGAGGGTCGGCCCCAGGCTCCGGGCCGGGTTCACCGAGGTGCCGTCGATCGGGATCCCGATCAGGTGCACCACCGTCAGCGTCAGCCCGATGACCATGCCGGCGGTGGCGGCGTTGGCCATCTTGTCCGTGACCCCCAGGATGACGAACACGAACAGCGCCGTCAGCACCACCTCGGCCAAGAACGCCCCGCCGGCGCTGATGTGGATCAGCGACGCCTTGCCATAGCCATCGGTACCCAGTCCCTGGATCGACTTGTGGTAGAGCGGTGATTGGGAGAACACCCCCCACAGCAGCAGTGCCCCCAGGATGCCGCCGGCGAACTGGGCGATCCAGTACCCGACGGCCTCGATCGGCTTGATCCGCAGCGCCAGCACTGCCCCCAGGGTCACCGCCGGGTTGACGTGGCAGCCCGAGATCGGGCCCAGCACGTACGCCAGGGCCAGCAGGACCAGGCCGAAGGCGAGGGCGGTGGCCACCACCCCGGCGGCCACGCTGCCCCCGTCGAGGTGGAACCCGAACATCAGCGTGGCCACCCCCACGGCGAAGAACACCAGGATGGCCGTGCCCAGCAGTTCGGCTACCAGTTTTCGAACCATTGCATCCACCTTTCGTCAGTCGATCGTCGTCAGTCGATGGGATCGTCCGCCGGGGTGCCGCCGTGCCCTGCTACCCCCGGTGACTGTAGTCACGACCAGGGACAAGAAGGTGGTTCTCTACGATGGACCGGTGACCGATATCGACCCGGCGACGCCATCGCCATCCGAAGCCGTCGTCGAGCCGGTGGAGCCCCGGCGGGCGGCCATCGACGAGCTCACCGCCGTGTCCCGCTACTTCCCCCGTCGCGGCCGCACCACGGTCGGGGCCTGGTGCTTCTTGGACTACTACGGCCCCGACGACGTCGACGGCGCACCCGGCATGCGGGTGGGGCCGCACCCCCACACCGGGCTGCAGACCGTCACCTGGCTGCTGCAGGGCGAGGTGGTCCACCGCGACAGCCTCGGCAGCGTCCAGCCCATCGTGCCGGGGCAGCTCAACCTGATGACGGCCGGCGCCGGCATCGCCCACGCCGAGCTGTCCCCCGACCCCCACCCCCGGTGGCTGCACGGGGTACAGCTGTGGGTGGCCCTCCCCGAGGCCCACCGGCAGGTTCCGCCGGCGTTCGAGCACCATCCCGACCTGCCCGTCGCCGACCTCGGCGGGGCCCAGGCCACCGTGCTGGTCGGCGACCTGGCCGGCGCCCGGTCGCCGGCCACCACGTTCTCCCCGCTGCTCGGTGCCGACGTCCGGGTGCCCGGCACCGGTCGGGCGCCAGGGACCGGTGGGGCCACGGTCCCGTTGGACCCCGACTTCGAGCACGCCCTGCTGGTCGTCGACGGCACCGTCGCCGTCGAAGGCCGGCCGCTGCCCACCGGTGCCTGCGTCTACCTCGGCCGTGGCCGCGCCACCCTGCCCGTCGCCGGTGACCCCGCCGGACGGTTCCTGCTCCTCGGCGGCCAGCCCTTCACCGAGCCCCTGATCATGTGGTGGAACTTCGTCGGCCGCACCACCGAGGACATCGCCGAGGCCCGGGCCGACTGGGAGAGCCAATCCGGCGGGGCGTCCCGACCCGGCAACCGCTTCGGCCAGGTCGCCGGCCACCCCGCCGGCCGGGTCCCGGCCCCGCCGCTGCCCCCGGGTCGGCTCAAGCCCCGCTGACCCACCAGGCCCGCCCGCGGCCGGTGGAAGTCACCCGCCGCCGAGGTGAGCCGGGCTGGGGGGGCCGGAT
>CAYVPF010000051.1:1877-15921 GCA_964453355.1 uncultured Acidimicrobiaceae bacterium
GGGTGGGAACGGACTGGGCGAAGTGGAAGAAGTCGTCCGGGTCCACCGCTTTTTTCACCGTCACCAGCCGGGACAGGTTGGACCCGTAGTAGGCCGTCAGCCAGTCCGGTTGGGTGGGGTCGATGTAGTTCTGGTACGCCCCCGTCACATACGGGGCCAGGGCCGTCTGGGCGCTGGCCAGCCAGGCGGCGGCGGTGGCCGGCACCGACGACGGCGACCCTGTGGGCCAGGTCACGCTGTACTGCACCCCGGCCAGGGCGTCGCGGTGCACGAACGCCGTGTCGGCCGCCGCCACCCGGTTGATGGCCCCGCCGTAGGCATCGAACACGAACCCCCCGCCCACCTGCGGCAGCTGCTGGTTCAGCGACTCCACCGCCTGCACCACCACGGCCACGCCGGCGTCCGGCACCGCCGTGGTCACGTACGCCGATTTGGCGTCGAATGCCGCCCGGCTCAGCGTCCCTGTGGGGTTCTGGCTGGGCAGGTGGCACTGGGCCACCGTCGACCCTTCGCAGCCACCCTCGATCAGCATGGCGTTCAGGTACGACTCCGGGCCGACGAAGCTGTAGGTCGGCGCCGTCCCCACCGCCCCCCGCAGCGGCGCCAGCAAGCCCGACAGGGCCGATGTCCCGCCGCAGAACACCCCCGTCACCTTCACGGCGGGCCCTGTGGTGCCTTCCGACAGCAGCTGGCAGTTCGACCACAGCGTCTGTGGGGTGGTGGGCAGCCACTGCTGCCAGGCCCCCAGCACCGACCCGGCCGCCGCCCACGGCCACTCCAGGGTGAACAGGGCGATGGGCGGCACCGGATGCACCCCGAACGTGAACGACGTCACCACCCCGAAGTTGCCGCCACCGCCACCCCGGCAGGCCCAGAACAGGTCCTCGTTGGCCGACGCCGACGCCGTCAGCAGCCGCCCGTCCGCCGTCACCACGTCCAGCGACTGCACGTTGTCGCACGTCAGCCCGAAGTTGCGACCGAACACCCCCACCCCGCCGCCCAACGTCAGCCCGGCGATGCCCACCGTCGGGCACGACCCGCCGGGTAGCACCACCCCGGACTGCCCCAGGGTGCTGTACACGTCGATCAACCGTGCCCCGGCCCCCACCACCGCCGTGGCCCGGTCTTGGGCCACCGTCACCGTGGCCATCCGGGTCACGTCGACCACCAGCCCGGTGCTCAGCGAGTAGCCGGCATAGCTGTGGCCCCCGGACCGGGCCGCCAACGGCAGGTCGTACCGGCGGGCGAACGCCAGGCACCGCTGCACGTCGGCCGGCGACTGGCAGTAGGCGATGCCTTGGGGGTCGATGCCGTCGAACCGCTCGTTGTAGTCCTCTTTGTCCACCCCGTATGTCGGCCCGGACGGCAGCACCAGCGTCCCCGCCAGCGACGCCTGCAGGGCCGACCAGTCCGCCGGTCCCCCCGGCGCCGTCGTCGGCGGGACCGAGGTGGTGGCCGACGTCGACGTCGACGTCGGCGGGCTGGTGGACCCGCCGCCGCAGCCGGCGGCCAACGGCCCCAGGATGGCCGCCGCTCCCAGGGCGGCGCCGGCCGACCCGGTCCGGCGCAGGAACTGGCGACGGTCCATGGCCGCCGACCGTACCGGCGACCGGGGCCGCAGCCGTGGATTCAGCCGGTCGTGGCGGTGGTGGCGGTGGTGGCGGTGGTGGTCGTGGTCGTCCCGGCGGACAGCTGCGACAGGTTCAGCGTCTTCGACGGCGCCTTCACCACCACCGTCTCCCCGTAGTGGCCGAACGTGATGGTCCCGGACTCGTCGCCGTTCGTGGCCGTCGCCTTCACCACGTACGGCGTCCCGGTGGCCGCCACGTACAAGGTGGTGGACTGCGTCGACGTCGTGCTGCCCGTGGTCGTACTGCCCTTAGTCGTACTGCCCTTCGTCGTCGTCCGCAGCGGCACCACCTTCTGGCCGCCCACCGTCACCGTGGCGCCCTTTACCGGGCGGCCCCCGCCGGTCGGCAACAGCCCGGTGGTCATCCGGGAGATGTCGAAGAACTGGGCCAACGACTGGAACTGGCCGCTGCTCGACGTGGTCACCCACCGGTTGCCGATCTGGCGGGCCACCGCCGCCCCGCCGTTCTTGGTCCAAAAGGCCTTGTCGGCGTACACGTACACGCGGGATCCCAGCTTCTTGATCTTCAGGCTCTGGCCCACCTCTGTGAACGTCCCCTGGCCGTTCCCGGCATGGTTCACGTCCACGACGAACTTGATGGTGTCGCTGCCCTCAGCGATGGTCCCCACCACGTGCACGCCCCTGGCGGCCACCTCCGCCTTCTTCGCCGCCGCCAGGATCTGGTCGGCCGACTTCCCGGCCGTGCCCGACGTCGCCGCCCCGGCCGTCCCACCCATCCCGGCCAACGGCCCGGTGCCGGCAGCCAAGGACCCGACGACGGCCAAGGCACATACCGTCAGCGCAGAGACAGCCACCGGACGCAAAGACCGGCGGCCGAGGGCCGTCGGCGACGTCGGACGCGGGGGCACCCGCTCACGGTACCCAGGCGCCGTCCGGCGCAGTCATCGCCCGTTCCCGCCCGCCGGCCCGGTCCGGAGCCGGACCGCCGGGATGTCCCGTCCGGTCAGCTCCTGGTAGTGGTCCCACCCCTTGTAGAACTCGATGAGCCGCGGCCACAGGTCGTCCTTGTCGGTCCCCCGCAGCACCTCGGCGGTGACCGGCACCGTTCTCCGGCCCACCTGCACCTCCGCCGTCGGAGTGGCCTCCAGGTTGAGCACCCAGGCCGGCGACCGGTCGCGGCCACCGTTGGAGGCCACCACCACGAAGTCGTCGCCGTCGGGCATGTACAGGAGCGGCGTCGTCCGGCGCTCCCCGGTCCGCCGGCCGACGGCGGTCAGCAACAGGAACGATCCCACCCGGCTGCGGTGGCCGATCCGGCCGCCGGTGACCCGGTACAGGCGGCGGTGGATGCGGTACGACCACCGGCCGAACGTGCGGTCGAAGGCCACCGCGTGCCGGGGATCCATGCCGGCACGCTACTCAACGTCAGCCTTCGTCCAGGGCGGCGGTGTCGTCGTCCACGCTGGACCCGATGCGTCCCAGGGCCACCGAGTGCCGCTCCCGGAGCAGCAGGTAGCTGGCCACGATGCCGGCGGTGACCACCAAGAAGGCGACGATCACGATGCTCTCGGGCAGCGGCGGCCACGGGGTCAGGTTCTCGTAGAAGGTGTACGCCATGGCCCCGGCGCCGACGATCCCGATGGCGATGAAGGCCGACCGCCGGCGGCCATGGCGCCACAGGTAGACCACGGCGGCCACGGAGATCAGGCCGTACACCAGCAGCAGGGGGAACCCGGACAGGTCGCCGGCCACTGCCCCGTAGGTGGTCAGGGGGGTGGAGCTGGTGGCTCCCATGAGGACCACCAGGACCAGCCAGACCACCCCGGCGATGGCCAGGGCGTGGCTGGGGGTCCGGTAGCGGGGGTGGACCCGCCGCCAGGAGGCCGGGGCGATGCCCTCCCGGCTCATGGTCATCATCATTCGGGCCACCCAACTGAAGGCGGCGATGAGAGCGGCCCCGATGGTGAAGGCCAGCGCGATGTCCACGACGTACCGGTAGGACCCGATGCCGGCCACCTGGGCCAGGGTGCTCATGGGCGCCGGTGACTTGGCCAGGGACTGGGTGGAGTCCTGGAACCCGAGGAACAGGGTGTAGCTGGAGAACATCCACACGATCCCGGCCAGGGCCACGCTGGCCACCATGGCGATGGGGATGATCCGGGTCGGTCGCTTGGCCTCCTGCCCGTAGACGGCGGCGCTCTCGAACCCTCCGAACCCGCCCACGCCCAGGACCACGGCGGTGAGGACCACGGTCAGCGAGACGTGCTGGAGGTGCAGCTGCTGGGTGTCGATGATCGACCCCCGGTGATCGATCAGGACGGCCACGAAGACCACCAGCATGGCCAGGGTGGCCACCACCTCGGTGACGAACATCACCCAGGCCGCCGGCCGCGCCCCCACCCGCGACAGGTACCAGCAGATGGCCAGGGCGCCCACCGAGGTGATCAGCAGGGTCGGCCGTCCGTAGGTGACGCCGAACAGGGTGAGGAACTGGCAGAAGTAGACCCCGAAGCTGAGCACCGAGGCGGCGATGGCCGCCCCGCAGAGGACCACCATGAGCCAGCCGGTGAGCAGGCCGCCCAGCGGGCCCAGCGCCTTGGCCGTGAGCCCGTACAGTCCGCCGGTGGTGGCGAACCGGCGGGCCAGCACCGAGATGGACAGCGCCACCAGCATGATCACCACCGCGGCGACGGCCCAGGTCAACCAGCCCCCGGCCCCGGCCAGGATGGCCACCACCGGCACCGACGTGCCGATGACCCCGGACAACCCCATGGCGCTCAGCGACTGGTCGGTGACCCCGGACAGGCCGATCGAGTTCCGCTGCAGCTGCGGCCCCCCGACCGAAGCTGTCGTCCCCACCACCGTCCCGGCTGCATCGGCCGGATCGGCCGTCCCCACCGCACCTTCCCCAGGCCCGTCCGTCGCCGTCATCCGTTCCTCCCCGACCCGGGGCCACCCGCCGCCCGGGGCCAGCAACACTGCCACAACCGGGGTTTCCGGGGCGGGACGGCGACCCTGGCCCGCCGGCGGTACTGTGGCGAACGTATGTTCGCTACAGATGGGACCGTCACCCTCCAGCCGGTTCCCCACCGTCGCCGTCCCGGCGACCCCACCACCCTTCAGGAGCTGGCCGGACGGGTCCGGCCGGCTGCTCCCAGCCGGACCCGGCTGCTGCCGGTACCCGACTCCCTGGCCCCTCTCCTGCCCGACGGCGGCCTCCGACGGGGCAGTGTGGCCTGCTGCACCGGTCGCGGCGCCCTCAGCCTGGCCCTGGCCCTGGTCGGTGCGGCTTCGGCCACCGGGTCCTGGTGCGGGCTGGTGGGCCTGGACGACCTCGGCGCGCTGGCGGCCACCGGCTACGGCCTCGACCTCCGCCGGCTGGCCGTGGTCCGGGCGCCGGTGGCCCAGTGGGCGGCGGCCGTCGGCCGGCTGCTGGACGGGATGGACCTGGTGGTGGTCCGCCCTCCGGGCCGCCCTCGGGTTTCTGCGGTCCGGCCCCTCGTGGCCCGGGCCCGGGACCGCCGGGCCGTCATGGTGGTGCTCGGTGACCGGACACGGTGGCCGGTGCCGGCCGACGTCGGCCTCCGGGTGACCGCCGCCCGGTGGTGGGGGTTGGACCGGGGAGCCGGCCACCTGCAGGCCCGCCAGGTCACCGTGGAGGCCGACGGTCGGGGGTCCGCGGCCCGGCCGGTGCGACGTGACCTGTGGCTGCCGTCCGCCACCGGCCAGGTCGTGGGGGTATGAGGCCGTCCGGTGGGACAGCTGGAGCGGTTGCTGCTGGTCGGTTGCCCGGACCTCATGGACCCGGCCGCTGTCGGCCGCGGAACCGGGGGAGAGCCGGCCGAGGGCGGCCGCCGGCTCCGGCACATGGCGGCACTGGTGGAGGCCCTGACCGAGGTCTGCCCGTGGATCGACCCGGTCCGTCCCGGCGTCCTGGCCCTCCCGCTTCGGGGGCCGGCCCGCTACTTCGGGGGCGAGGGCGCCGTCCGGGAACGGGTGGCCGCCATCGTCGCCACCACCCTGGGCCACGACGCCGGCCATCCCGCTGACCCGGCCGATTTGATGGGGACGACCGTCTTGATGGGGACGGCCGAGGGGGTGTTCGCTGCCTCCCTGGCCGCCCTCACCGGTGCCACCGTCCCCGTCGCCGGGACCCCGTCGTTCCTGGCTCCCTGGCCGGTGGCCACTTTGGGCGACCCCGACTTGGCGGAACTGTTGGTGCGGCTGGGCCTCCCCACCCTGGGGGACTTCGCCGCCCTGCCTACCCGGGAGGTGCTGGCCCGGTTCGGTAACGGTGGGGTCCTGGCCCACCGGGTGGCCGGCGGATCGGTGGGGGAGCTGCCCGGCTGCCGGACCCCGGGGCTGGGAGCCCGGTTGGCCGTGCTCCGCCGGCACGTGCCCCTGCGGAACCATCAGCCGGGGTTCTGGGGAGGCACCAGCGAAGCCGACGACCGCGCCGCCGAATCCCTGGTGGCCCTGCAGCGGCAGCTGGGCCCCGAGGCGGTCGCCGTTGCCGCCCTCACCGGCGGCCGGG
Organism: uncultured Acidimicrobiaceae bacterium; assembly: GCA_964453355.1. Taxonomy (GTDB): domain Bacteria; phylum Actinomycetota; class Acidimicrobiia; order Acidimicrobiales; family RAAP-2; genus DASZUK01. The sequence goes on from CAYVPF010000051.1 coordinate 8,003, forward strand.
GCCCGGCCGATCGGGTCCGTCTCGTCCCCTGGCGCCCCGACGTCGCCGCCGATGCCACCGGAGCCGGCGACGCCGCCACCGCCGATATCACCGGAGCGGCCGCCGGCCCCGGCAGTCGCCGGAAGCCGGCCCTCCCGGCGGCCCCCTGGCCCGGGCAGCTGCCGCCACCGGGCCCCGCCCGGGTGCCGGTGCCGGGGGCGCCGACCGAACTGCAGGACCGGTCCGGCGTCACCGTCGGCGTCACCGTCCGCGGGCTGCTCACCGCCGCTCCGGCCCGGCTGTCGCTGGCCGGGCAGCCCTGGACGGCGGTCACCGGGTGGAGCGCGCCGTGGCCGGCGGAGGAGGGCTGGTGGTCACCGGCCGGCCGTCGATCGGTCCGCCTGCAGGTGACCACCGCCGACGCCGCCGCCCACCTGCTGGTCGCCGAGCACGGCCGCTGGCGGTTGGAAGCCACCTACGACTGACCACCTGCGACCTACGACCGGGGAGCCCCATGGCCACCGCCGAGCCGGCCTACGCCGAACTGCACTGCCACTCCAACTTCTCCTTCCTCGACGGCGCCTCCCACCCGGAGGAGCTGGTGGCCGAGGCCGTCCGGCTGGGCCTGTCCGGGCTGGCCCTGACCGACCACCACGGCCTGTACGGGGTGGTCCGGTTCCACGAGGCCGCCAAGGCGGCCGGGCTGCCCACGGTGTTCGGGGCCGAGCTGACCCTGGCTCCGGCCGGCCTCCGTACCGGGGACCCCGACCCGTCGGGCCAGCACCTGGTGGTGCTGGCCCGGGACCCGGACGGGTACGCCCGGCTCAGCCGGGTGCTGGCCGACGCCCACCTGGCCGGCGGGGAGAAGGGCCGGCCGGTGGTCCGGTTGGAGGACCTGGCCGGTGCCCACCAGGGCCATTGGCAGGTGCTGACCGGCTGCCGCAAGGGGGCGGTGCCGGCCGCCCTCACCGACGGCGGTCCCCAGGCGGCCCGGCGGCAGCTGGACCGGCTGGTGGACGCCTTCGGCCGGGACCGGGTGACGGTGGAGCTGTGGGACCACGGGACCCCGGTGGACTCCACCCGCAACGACGCCCTGGCCCGGCTGGCGATGGACGCCGGCGTGGACCTGGTGGCCACCAACAACGTCCACTACGCCACCCCCGCCGACTTCCCCCTGGCCACCACCCTGGCGGCCGTCCGGGCCAACCGGCCGCTGGACCAGCTGGCCGGCTGGCTGCCGGCCTCGGCCAGCGCCGCCCTGCGCTCCGGGGCCGAACAGGCCCGGCGGTTCGCCCGCTGGCCCGGAGTGGTGGCCCGGGCGGCCGAGCTCGGCGCCGACTGTGCCTTCGACTTACAGCTGATGGCCCCCCGCCTCCCCGACTTCTCCGGGGTCCCCCCCGGGCAGACCGAGCAGAGCTTCTTGGAGGACCTGGTGGCCCGGCTGGCCCCCCGGCGGTACGGCACCCGGGAAGGCGAGACGGTTCCGGGGGCCTGGGCCCGGCTGGACGAGGAGCTGGGGGTCATCGCCGACCTGGGGTACGCCGGGTACTTCCTGACCGTCTGGGACATCGCCGAGTTCTGCCGGACCCACGACATCTACTGCCAGGGCCGCGGCTCGGCGGCCACCTCCGCCGTCTGTTTCGTCCTCGGCATCACCGTGGTCGACGCCGTGCACCGGGGCCTGCTGTTCTCCCGGTTCCTCCATCCGACGGAGGAGGGGGCCCCGGACATCGACCTGGACATCGAGTCCGGCCGCCGGGAGGAGGTGATCCAGTACGTCTACGAGCGGTACGGCCGCCGCCACACCGCCCAGGTGGCCAACGTCATCACCTACCGCCCCCGGTCCGCCGTCCGCGACGTCGGCAAGGCCCTGGGCCACGACCTGGACCAGCTGGACCGGTGGGCCAAGGCCACCGACCGGGATCAGCCCCTCGGCCAGCGCCAGGACCTGCCCCCCCTGGTCCGCCGGCTGGCCGGCCAGGTGCTCGGGTTCCCCCGTCATCTCGGCATCCACTCCGGCGGCATGGTCATCTGCGACCGCCCGGTGGTGGACGTCTGCCCGGTCGAGCCGGCCCGCATGCCGGGGCGGACGGTGCTGCAGTGGGACAAGGACGACTGCGCCACCATCGGGCTGGTCAAGTTCGACCTCCTCGGCCTCGGCATGCTGGAGGCCCTGCACCACATGGTCGACCTGGTCACCGAGTACCACGACGTCCACCTCGACCTGGCCGTCCTGCCGGACGAGCCGGCCGTCTACGACCTGCTGGGCCGGGCCGACACCGTCGGGGTGTTCCAGGTGGAGAGCCGGGCCCAGATGGGCACCCTGCCCCGGGTGCGGCCCGAGAACCTCCACGAGCTGGCCATCGAGGTGGCCCTGATCCGGCCCGGCCCCATCCAGGGCAACGCCGTCCACCCCTACATCCGCCGGAAGCAGGGTAAGGAACGGCCCACCTTCATCCACCCCACGCTGGAGCCGGTCCTGCGGCCGATCTTGGCGCGCACCCTCGGGGTCCCGCTGTTCCAGGAGCAGCTGATGGAGATCACCGTGAAGGTGGCTGGGCTGTCACCGGGCGAAGCCGACGACCTGCGGCGGGCCATGAGCCACAAGCGATCCGGTGAGCTCATGGACCGGTTGAAAGCTCGGCTGTTCGCCGGCATGACCGCCAATCGAGTCCCTCCCGAGGTGCAGGACGACATCTTCGGCCGCCTGGCCTCGTTCACCAGCTTCGGCTTCCCCGAGTCCCATGCCCTGTCCTTCGCCGCCCTGGTGTACTGCTCCGCCTGGCTCAAGCTGCACTACCCGGCCGCCTTCACCGCCGGGCTGCTCAACGCCCAGCCCATGGGGTTCTGGTCGCCGCAGAGCCTGCTGGCCGACGCCAAGCGGCACGGCGCCGTGGTCCACCGGCCGGACGTCAACGCCAGCCGGGCCGGCGCCCGGCCCGCCGCCGTGGACGCCGCCGACGATCTGGCCCTGCACCGGGCCACCCTTGATCGGGCCACCCGTCATGCCCACGACGGCGCCCGGTTGGACCCGGCCGTCCCGGCCGTCCGGTTGGGGTTGGCCACCGTCCGGTTCGTCGGCCAGGAAACCGCCGAGCGGTTGGCGGCCGGGCAGCCGTGGGCCGACCAGCAGGATCTGGTCCGCCGGGGCGGGTTGACCCGCCGGCAACTGGAGGCCATGGCCCTGGCCGGAGCCTTGGACGGGCTGCCCGGCGATCAGGGCCCCGCCGGCCGCCGGGCCCTGGCGTGGACCGCCGCCGCGGCCGCCCAGGCCACCCCGGAGCACCTGCCGGGCATCGTGACCGGTTCCGTCGCCCCGCCGCTCCCGCCCCCCACCCCCTTGGAGGCCGTCGCCGACGACCTCTGGGCCATCGGGGTGGCCCCCGAACGCACCGCCATCGAGCTGGTCCGTCCCACACTGGCCCGCCGGGGGGTGGTGCCGGCCCGCACACTCCTCGACCGGCCCACCGCCCAGCGGGTCACCGTGGCCGGGGTCGTCACCCACCGGCAGCAGCCCGAGACCGCCGGCGGGGCGGTGTTCTTGAACCTGGAGGACGAGACCGGGCTGGTCAACGTGGTCTGCTCCCGCGGGGCCTGGGCCCGCTGGCGGTCGGTGGCCCGGACGTCGCCGGCCCTGGTGGTGCGGGGCCGGTTGGAGCAGTCCGACGGCGTCGTCAACGTGGTGGCCGAACGGTTCGAGCCACTGTTCGTCGGCCCGGCGCCGACCTCCCGGGACTTCCGGTAATGGAGCCGCGGTAACGACAAAAGCCGGAGCACGCCGGCTGACCGGTGCGCTCCGGCTTTTGTGCAAAGCCCTTGGTGCCCGAGGCTAGCCCCGGGTGCGGGGAATGCCAGCCTTTTCCAGCACCGGTGCGGCCACCCCCACGGCCCGCCAAGCCGAGTAGGAGATGCCCTTACGGGCCCCGTACTCCTTGGCGACCTTGATGAATTCCTTCTCCAGGGCAGTGATGTCGACGGTCTCGTCCGACTGCGCCAGCTCGGTCTCCAGGTCCCGTTGCTCCTGCACCAGGTGCAACCGGTTCAGGGCACTGGCCGTAGCGAGCTCCTCCTCAATGGCCGCCAACTTCTTCTGGATGGATTCCGTCGTCCGCCGCCGGCCCCGCCGTGGTTTGGTCGATTCCAGAGCTTCGAGGTAGGCGCGCACAGCGCGACCTTCCTCCCGTCCCTTTGCCAAAGCCGCCTTGTGGGCGTCGGTCATCGAGCCCGCCTTGCGGACTCTCCTCTTGGTCACATTGGTGGTCGCCATAATCGTGAACTCTATAGGAAACCGCGGGCCACCACGCGTCATTCCGTTTGGTGCGACCCCGGTATCGCCAACCCATCGGGCCGAACTCGCCATCGACTTGTCCCGATCACACCATCCGATCAGTCATACAACCAGGTCACCGTCGGCCGGACACCGGGCTGGGCCCAGCCCCACTTCGATGTACGAACAGGAATTTTCCTTTGTTGCCGGCTGGCGCAGACGGTGTTCGGCGGCACCGGCGCCAATGGTGGACCGGGCGTTTTATGCCATGTCTCCCTCGGCGGACCGTCCTTGCCGCCGTCCGATGGGCCGGTAAAGCCCGGTCTGACGGCCTCCACTGGAATTCGGCATCGTCCACAGGGTTGCCGGAAAAGCTATTCCACTCCCCGGTCCCTAGGCCGTCGTCTGCCCGAAGAACAGCCGGCACAGGCCACGCCATCCCTCGCCGTCCGGCCACCCTGCCGTGGTATATGGCCTGGTCACCCCGGCCGCCTTGCCGGGAGGTCGGTAACCCCTCCATTTCCAATGTTTCACCCACCCTGCCGATACCTAACGTCCAGCTGAATCCGCTTCCCTCTCGACGTGTTCGGCTTCCTCGGCCGGGCCCGGAAGCGTCCCGGGGAGCGGCGCGTCCGGGCGGTCCCGCCCCGGCATCTCCGGCACCGGCCGGCTGTCCACCACCCGGTCGGCCTGTTCGGCCACCCGGCGGTGCACGACGTCCTCCGCCAGCTCCCCGTTGTCCTGCTGCAGGACGGCGATGTGGTGGGTCGCCTCACCGTCCTTCGCCTCACCGTCCTTCGCAGCGTCGTCGAGCTTGGTGTCCGGTCCGTTCATGCCTGTCGCCGTCCTCCTCAGGCCCCTCGGCCCCCGTCTGCCTCGGCGGCCTCCGGTGACGCCGTTGCCACGGCCCTACCCGCCAACGCCGGTGTGGTAATCGGCTCGGCCGGGTCAAGCCGGTGGCCGGACCGGCTCCTCCACGAGCCGTTCGCCGTCCCGGCGGAGCCGCCAGGCCCGTGAGCCGCGCCGTTCGGCCAGCACCTCCACCAGGTCGGCGTCGGCGAAGTGGACGGTGACCCCGTCCTCGCAGGCCAGCCCGGCCGGCAGGGCGCCCTCGGCCACGGCCGACCGGAACCGGGGGCCGCGGGGGTCGCGGTCGAAGTGCGGGCAAAAGCTGCCGGCGGCCACACCCAGACCGTCGTGGAGCGGGCGCAGGTCCGGACCGAACGAATCGGTCAGGCTGGCCTCGAACCAGCACATGGCCCCGGCGCTCACCCCGCCAACCACGGTCCCGGCCTCCCACGCCTCCCGCAGGACGCTGTCCAGGCCGTGGGCCCGCCACACCGCCAGCAGGTTGGCGGTACTGCCGCCGCCGACGAACACGGCGTCGGCCGAGGCCAACAGGTCGGCCGGGTCGGCCACGTTGGGCATCGGGGACAGCCGCAGGTCGGCCACCCGCACCGGTGACCCCTGCAGGGTCTTCTCGGTGGCCCGCAGCCACCGCAGGTCGGTCTCGTCCCCGGTGGGCACCAGGCACAGGGTCGGCTCAGGCCGGCCGGTCGCCGCCAGCATGGCCGCGACCACCGGCGGCACCCCCAGGAACGGCAGGAAGCCGCCGCCGGCGAACAGGTGCCGTCGCCCGTCCCGCGCCATGGGCGCCATGGTAACGGGGGGTCGGCGACAGCCCCGGGGCAACGGCCGGTGTTAACCTGCGTTTGGCGTTACGTCACTAACGCCACGGGAACCTCACGACAGAGCCGGCACTCCTGGGTTGTGCCGGCTCTGTCGCGTGCCGGGGGCGGCCGTAGCCGGGTGACAGTTCGGCAACGGCCGTGGTCCGGCGCCGGGGGTCAGAACGGCAGGCTGAAGTCGATGATGCCGCGGATGTTCTTGCCGTCCAGCATGTCGCGGTAGCCCTCGTTGACCTGGTCCAGCCGGTAGCGGGTGGTCACCAGGGCATCGAGCTCCAGCTTGCCGGCGTCGTAGAGGCGGAGCAGCCGGACGATGTCGTACTGGGGGTTCGACGACCCGAACAGAGAGCCCCGGATGGACTTCTCGTAGTAGACCATCTCGGCCCCGGACACCTGGACGGTCAACCGCTCCGGATCGGCGACGCCGACGAGCACCACGGTGCCCCCCTTGCCGATCATGGCGAAGGCGTCGGCGACCACGTCGGCCTCCATGGTGCCGACGGTCAGGATGGCCTGGTTGGCCCCCTCGCCCCAGGTCAGCTGGCGGACCAGCTCGGCGGCCTCGGCGGCGGAGCCGGTGGCGTGGGTGGCGCCGAATTTCAGGGCCACCTCCTGCTTGAACGGCACCGGGTCCACGCAGATGACGTAGGCCGCGCCGGCCGCCACGGCGCCCTGCACGGCGTTGATCCCGACGCCCCCGATGCCGAAGATGACGGTGGTGTCGCCGAGACGGACCTGGCCGGTGTTCACGGCCGCCCCCCAGCCGGTGGGCACGCCGCAGCCGACAAGGACGGCCCGGTCGAGCGGCAGCCAGTCGTCCACCTTCACGACCGACAGTTCGCTGGCCACCAGGTACTCGGAGAACGAGCCCAACATGCAGAGGCCGCCGTAGTCGACGCCGTCGGCGTGGAACCGGAAGCTGCCGTCCATCATGGACCCCTGCATGGCGTTGGCGCCGGAGTTGCAGAGGTTCTGGTGGCCGGTGGAGCAGTACCGGCAGGTGCCGCAGCTGGGGATGAAGCTGCACACCACGTGGTCGCCGGGGGCCACCTTGGTGACGCCCGGGCCCACGGACTCGACCACGCCGGCGGCCTCGTGGCCACCGACGATGGGGAACCGGACGGGGGTCTCCCCCTCCATGATCCCGAGGTCGGAGTGGCAGAGGCCGGCCGCGGCCACCTTGATGCGGACCTCCCCGGCCAACGGATCGTCGACGTCGAGCTCCACGACCTGGAACGGCTTGTTCGTCTCGGTGAGCACTGCGGCGCGGGTTTTCACGGCTGGACCGCCTTCACATGCCGGGGATGGAGATGAACACGTTCTTGACCTGCAGGTACTCGAGCAGGCCGGCCTCGCCGCCCTCCCGGCCGTAGCCGCTGGACTTCATGCCGCCGAGCGGGGCCGCCGCCGGGGCCTGGTCGAACCCGTTGACGTGGACCTTGCCGGCGCACAGCCGGGCGGCCAGCCGGTGGGCTCGGGACAGGTCGGCGGTGTTGACGTAGGCGGCCAGCCCGTAGTCGGTGGCGTTGGCCATGGCCAACGCCTCGTCCTCGGTGTCGAACGGCAGCACCGACAGCACCGGTCCGAAGATCTCCTCCTGGGCGATCCGGCTCTGGTGGTCCACGTCGGCGAACACGGTCGGCTCCACGAAATAGCCGCCGGCCAGGTCGCCGCCGACCCGGTGGCCCCCGGTCAGCAGCTGCCCGCTGCCCTGCTCCTTGGCCTCGTCGATGATGCCGAGGATCCGCTGGCAGGCCGCCTCGGATACCACCGGACCGACCGCCGTGGTGACCTCCAGCGGGTCGCCCACGGTGGCGGCCGCCATGATCTGCACCAGCCGGTCCAGCACCTCGTCGTAGACGGGCCGCTCCACCAGCAGCCGGGTGGGGCAGGCGCAGCCCTGGCCGGACATGGCGATGGCCCCGCCGATGGCGGCGAAGCCGATGGCGCTGTCCAGGTCGGCGTCGGCGAACAACAGGTTGGCG
>CAYVPF010000052.1:0-15814 GCA_964453355.1 uncultured Acidimicrobiaceae bacterium
TGGCCGCTTGGATGGGGAACGGCGCCACAATTCCTCGATGCGCCAACCGTTCGACCAGATGGGCAGGAACGCCCAGGTCGGAGAATGAAACCACTGAACTCCCGTCGAGTTGTCAACAGGCCAACTCGAACCGGAAACTCGAATCAGGCCTCACCGGCTTCGTTGCCGGCAGCCGGTCGACCATGTCAACCAGCCACGCCAGCGTAGCAGGTCGGTTCGGAAAATCGGCTGCGGGTCATTGTCCGGCAGCAGTCCGGCAGCAGGCAGAACGGGGCCCGCGACAACGGCCGGCCAACCGGCCGGCCGTTGTCAGGCAGGCTGGCCCACCCGGTCTTCCTCGGCGGAGGCGGTGGGATTTGAACCCACGGTACCCAGGGGGTACAACGGTTTTCGAGACCGTCCGATTCGGCCGCTCTCGCACGCCTCCGGGAGAGAGATTACCCGGGTCGGCGATCGGCGAAGAAGTCGGTGAGCATCGTCCCGCACTCTTCCGCCAACACCCCCGGCACGACCGGCAGCTCGTGGTTCAACCGGGGGTCCACGCACAGGTTGTAGACCGATCCGCACGCCCCGGCCTTCGGATCGGCGGCCCCGAACACCACCGCCCCCACCCGCCCGGCCACCAGCGCTCCGGCGCACATCGGGCACGGTTCCAGGGTGACCACCAGCGTGGTCCCCGACAGCCGCCAGCCCCCCAGGGCGGCGGCGGCGTCCCGCAGGGCCAGCAGCTCGGCGTGGGCCGTCGGGTCGCCGAGCCGCTCCCGCTCGTTGTGCCGCCGGGCCACCACCCGGCCGCCGTGCAGCACCACGGCGCCCACCGGGACGTCCCCGTGGGCGACCGCCGCCTCGGCCTCCGCCAGGGCCAACCGCATGGCGGCTTCGTAGCCGTCCGATTCGTAGCCGTCCGGTTCGTAGGCGTCTCTGGGCGCGTCAACGGACATATGGCGGAGGCGGTGGGATTTGAACCCACGGTTGGTTGCCCAACACACGATTTCCAATCGTGCCGATTCGGCCGCTCTCGCACGCCTCCGGGGGAGCAGGCTATCCGAGCCGGTACCGGGGCCCGAGAGGCCGGCAGGGACCGGACCGGGTACCATCGTCCTTTACCCCACGCCGACGTTGGGTGCGGTGGCCGGGTCCTGCGCAACGGCCGCTCGTGAACCGAGTCAGGGTCGGAAGGCAGCAGCTCTCAGCGGGTGAGGCCGTGTGCCGTAGTCAACCTGGCCATCGCACCGAACGGCGGCGTGGGAGAGGCCCCGAACGGGCCGCCGGGACGCCCGAGCGGTCCCGGCGGCACCGGTAGGCTCGCCGCGATGGCCGACGACCCCGGAACCGGACCTGACCGCGCTCCGGACGGCACCGGGGACGACGACGAGCAGTTCGTGTCCCTGTACCGCCGCTTCCGGCCGGGCCGGTTCGGCGAGCTGCGGGGGCAGCCCCACGTGGTGCTGGCCCTGCAGAGCGCCGTCCGCGACCACCACGTCGCCCACGCCTACCTGTTCAGCGGACCCCGGGGCACCGGCAAGACGTCCACCGCCCGCATCCTGGCCCGGGCCCTCAACTGTGCCGACCCGCAGGACGGCGAGCCCTGCGGGGTCTGCACCTCCTGCGTCGAGATCGCCCGCGGCACGTCGTTGGACGTCCACGAGCTGGACGCCGCCTCCAACAACGGCGTGGACGCCATCCGGGACCTCATCTCCCACGCCGCCCTCGGCACCCCCGGCCGCCGGAAGGTGTACATCGTCGACGAGGTCCACATGCTGTCCAACGCGGCCGCCAACGCGTTGTTGAAGACCCTCGAGGAGCCGCCGGCCCACGTGGTGTTCGTGCTGGCCACCACCGATCCGCAGAAGGTGACGCCGACCATCCGCAGCCGCACCCAGCACTTCGAGTTCCGGCTCCTCGGGGCCGACACCCTGGGCACCCTGCTGCACGACGTCAACCGGGCCGCCGGGCTCGACCTGGACGACGACGCCCTGGCCGTCGCGGTCCGTCGCGGCCGCGGTTCCGCCCGCGACGCCCTGTCCGTCCTCGACCAGGTGGCCGCCTCCGGATCGGCCGCCGACGCCCGACCCGAAGTGGCTGAGCTGGTGGAGGCCCTGGAGGCCGAGGACCCCGGTCGGGCCCTCGTGGCCGTCGCCGCCCTCCACGAGGCCGGTTGGGGGTCCCAGCAGCTGGCCGCCGAACTGGTCGACGAGCTCCGGCAGGCCTTCCTGGCCGCCCTCGCCCCCGAGCTGGGTGATGCCGACGGCGACCAGCAGGTCCGGCTGGCCTCCCAGGCCGAACGGCTCGGCCTGCCCCGGCTGGTCCGCGGCATCGAGGTGCTCGGCCGAACCCAGGTCGACATGCGCGACGCCCCCGACCCGCGGGTGGTGCTGGAGGTAGCCCTCGTCCGGCTGGCCCGGCCGGAGCTGGACGACTCCGCGGCGGCGCTGGACGAGCGGCTGTCCCGGCTGGAGCGAGCCGTGGCCGCCGGGGGCAGCACCCCGTCCGCGGCGTCGTCGGCGGCCCGGGCCGCCGCCGCCCCGCCGGCCGCACCCCCCGCCGCCTCCCCGCCTCCGGTCGCCCCCTCGGCCGCCCCTGCCCCGGCCGTCCCTGCACCGACTGGACCTGCACCGACTGGACCTGCGTCAGACCCTGCTCCTGCCGCACCTCCCGCCGCGGGCCCGGACACGGACCCGTCGACCCGCCCCGGGTTGGGTGCGCTGCGACGCCAGCGGGCGTCTCAGGCGGGCCAGGTCGGCCAGGTCGGCCAGGCCGCCGACCGGGAGGCTCCCGAGGCGGCGACGCCGCCGGAGGCTCCCGCTCCAGCGGAGGCTTCGATCCCGCCGACCCCGACCCCGACTCCGACTCCGACCTCGACCCCAGCGCCCGAGCCGGAGGCGGAGCCGCCGGTCTCGGCGATCGGCGGGGGGCTGGACCGGGACCAGCTGGTGCAGGCCTGGGGCGACCACATCCTCCGAGGGCTTCCGGCCCGGGCCAAGGCCCTGTACAGCGCCGGGCGGTTCGTGTCGACCGACGGCGGCGCCGCGGTGTTCGCCCTGCCGAATGCCGCCCACTGCGACCGGTGTCGGGACGTCAAGTCGGTGGTGGAGTCGGCGGTGTCGACCCATTTCGGTGTCCCGGTGGTCCTGGAGCTGGTGGTGGACGGTCCCGGCGGGCAGGGAGAGCTCGGTGATCGGCCGGCGGCGGCCGGCTCCGGCGGGAGGCCTCCCTCGGGGGTGGCCGGTGGTGGAGGTGGCCGGCTCGGGCCGACCGCCGATGGCGGCGGCGGACCGGCGGCGGCGGTCTCCGCCCCGGAGGCCACCGGCGGGGCCACCGGTGAGGACGAGGAGTACTTCGACATGGACGAGGCCGCCGATGCGCTGCCGGTCGAGTCGGTGGCGGAAGCCCGGGTGCGCGAGGCGTTCCCGGGGATCGAGGAGGTGTAGGTGTACACCGGCCCCCTGCGGGCACTGATCGACGAGCTGGGCCGGCTGCCGGGGGTGGGGCCGAAGTCGGCCCAGCGCATCGCCTTCCATCTGCTGAAGGTGCCGACGGAGGACGCCCTGCGGCTGTCGGACGCCATCGTGTCGGTGAAGGAGCGCACCACCCTGTGCACCCGCTGCTTCAACGTGGCCGAGGGCGGCGGGCTGTGCGGGGTGTGCAGCGACGACCGACGGGACGGGTCGGTGGTGTGCGTGGTGGAGGACCCCAGGGACATCGTGGCGGTGGAGCGGACCCAGCAGTTCCGCGGCCGGTACCACGTGCTGCAAGGCGCCCTGAACCCCCTGGAGGGGGTGGGGCCGGAGCAGCTGCGGGTGAAGGAGCTGTTGGAACGGGTGCCGGAGGAGGGGATCAAAGAGATCATCCTGTGCACCAATCCCAATCTGGAGGGGGAGGCCACCGCCATGTACCTGGCCCGCCTCCTCGGCCCGGCGGGCATCCGGGTGACCCGGATCGCCAGCGGCCTGCCGGTGGGCGGCGACCTGGAGTACGCCGACGAGCTGACCCTGGGCCGGGCCATCGAGGGCCGTCGGGAGCTGTAGGTGACCGTGACGGCCGGCCGGGTGCTGTGGGTGCTCCGGCACGCCAAGACCGTGGCCGACCAGCCGCCGGGAGGGGCCGACCACGAGCGGTCGCTGGCTCCCCGGGGCCGCCGGGACGCGGCGGCGTTGGGGCGCCGGCTGGCCGGGGACCGGCTGGGGTTGGCGCCGGACGAACTGCCGGAGCTGGTGCTGTGCTCCACGGCGGTCCGTACCCGGCAGACCGTCGAACTGGTCCTCGGCGGTCTGGCCGACGCCCCGTTGCTGGATTTTCGCCGGTCCGTCTACTACGCCTCACCCGACCAGGTGCTGGCGGAGATCCGGACCGTCCCCGACGACGTCGGATCGGTCATGGTGGTCGGCCACAACCCCACCGCCCACGCCTTGGCTGCCGGGCTGGGCACCGCCGACGACCGCCTGGCGGTGGAGGATCGTGGCTTTCCCACCTGCGCCCTAGCCGTGTTCCGGCTACCGGCCGGCCGGTGGTCGGATGTCGCGGAAGGTGCCGGGCAGCTGGTCGGGCTCTTCACGCCGCCCTACTAGGCCCCGACGGGCCGCGGCCGAGAGGCGGCCTTTGTTGATTTTCGCGGGTGTCACTGGCGGCGCGAATTGCGCATATCCGCTCTAAAATTGCTGCCAGCGCGGCGGGAAAAACAACAGCCGGGATGCGCCGCCCGTCGCCGGTCGAGTCAGCTGAGGGAGCGGAGCACGGCGGCGTCGCCCTGGCCGCCACCGCCGCAGAGGCCGACGGCGGCGTACTGGCCGCCACGGCGCCGGAGCTCGTACAGGGCGGTGAGGGCGACCCGGGTGCCGGACATGCCGACGGGGTGGCCGAGGGCGATGGCGCCGCCGTTGACGTTGATCCTGTCCTCGGGGATGGACAGGTCGTCGGCGGAGGCCAGGCCGACGGCGGCGAAGGCCTCGTTGATCTCGAACAGGTCCATGTCGGCGACGGCCTTGCCGGCCTTGCCCAACGCCTGGGCGATGGCCCGGGACGGCTGGGTCATCAGCGAGGTGTCGGGCCCGGCCACCTGGCCGTAGCTGACCAGCTCACCGAGGGGGGTGACGCCGAGCGCTTCGGCCTTGGCCCGGGACATGACGATGACGGCGGCCCCGCCGTCGGAGATCTGGGAGGCGTTGCCGGCGGTGAGGGTGCCGGCCTTGTCGAAAGCCGGCCGCAGGGCGCCGAGGGACTCCGTGGTGGTGCCCGGGCGGACGCCCTCGTCGGTGTCCACCAGCAGCGGGTCGCCCTTGCGCTGGGGCACGCTGACCGGGACGATCTCCTCGGCCAGCCGGCCGTCCTTGGCGGCGGCCGCGGCCTTCTCGTGGGAGGCGGCGGCGAAGGCGTCCTGCCGCTCCCGGGTGATGTTGGCGCCTGCCTGGTTGAACCGGTCGGTGGCGAGCCCCATGGCGCAGTGATCGAAGGCGCAGGTGAGGCCGTCGTACATCATCGAGTCCACCAGGGTGGCGTCGCCGAGGCGGAAGCCGGCCCGGGCCCCGGGGAGCAGGTGGGGGGCCTGGGTCATGGACTCCATGCCGCCGGCCACCACGATGTCGGCGTCACCGGCGTTGATCATCTGGTCGGCCAGGTAGATGGCGTTGAGGCCGGACAGGCAGACCTTGTTGACGGTGGTGGCCGGCACCGTCATGGGGATGCCGCCGTGGGCGGCGGCCTGGCGGGCGGTGATCTGGCCGGTGCCGGCCAGGATGACCTGCCCCATGAACACGTAGTCGACCTGCTCCGGGCTCACCCCGGCCCGCTTCAGCGCCTCGGCGATGGCGAAGCCGCCGAGCTCGGCGCCGGAGAAGGAGGCCAGCCCGCCGGACAGCTTGCCGATGGGGGTGCGGGCTCCTGCGACGATGACCGATCCGGGCATGGCTGACCTCCGAGTACGGGCCCGGGGGCACCCGGGCCAGATCTGCTGGGAGCCGGCTCTCGCCGGCCTTGGCTGTATCCGGCGTTGGTTACCAACCGGTACTCCATTCTACGACGTCAACTATCGTCGGTGCCCATGAGCGAGATCCTGGACGCCGTGGTGCAGGGGGCGACCGGCGACGACCTGCAGTCGCTGCCCCTGCCCGAGACCTACCGGGCCGCCTTCGTCCTGCGGGACGAGGTCGGCATGTTCGAGGGGGTGGACTCCGCCGACAAGGACCCGCGGAAGTCACTGCACGTCGGGGAGGTGGCCCTGCCGGAACTGGCCCCCGACGAGGCGTACGTGGCGGTGATGGCGTCGTCGATCAACTTCAACACGGTGTGGACGTCCATCTTCGAGCCGCTGCCCACCTTCGGGTTCCTGGACCGGCTGGGCAAGGAGAGCGTGTGGGGGGCCCGGCACGCCCTGGACTACCACGTGGTCGGTTCCGACGCCGCCGGGGTGGTGCTGCGGACGGGGTCGCTGGTGCGCAACTGGAAGCCCGGGGACAAGGTCACGGTGCACTGCAACTACGTGGACGACCAGGACCCGAGCGCCCACGACGACTCGATGCTGGCCGCCAACCAGCGGATCTGGGGGTTCGAGACCAACTTCGGCGGCCTGGCGGACGTCGCCGTGGTGAAGGCCAACCAGCTGATGCCGAAGCCGGCGCACCTGACGTGGGAGGAGGCGGCGGTGCCGGCGCTGTGCAACTCCACGGCCTACCGCATGCTGGTGTCCCACAACGGGGCTCCGGTGACCCAGGGCGACCGGGTGCTGGTGTGGGGAGCCAGCGGCGGCCTCGGCAGCTTCGCCGTGCAGTACGTGCTGAACGCCGGCGCCGTGCCGGTCGGGGTGGTGTCGTCGGCGGACAAGGTGGACCTGCTGCACGACCTGGGGGTGGAGGCGGTCATCGACCGCAAGGCCGCCGGGTACCGGTTCTGGAAGGACGAGCACACCCAGGACGAGTCGGAGTGGCGGCGGTTCGGCAAGGACATCCGGGCGCTGGTGGGAGCGGACCCGGACATCGTGTTCGAGCACCCCGGCCGCCAGACGATGGGGGCGTCGGTGTTCGCCTGCAAGCGGGCCGGCACCATCGTCACCTGCGCGGCCACCTCCGGGTACATGATCGAGTACGACAACCGGCACCTGTGGATGAAGCTGAAGACCATCAAGGGGTCGCACTTCGCCAACTACCGGGAAGCGTGGGACGCCAACCGGCTGGTGGCCGACGGCAAGATCGTGCCGCCGCTGTCGGCCACGTTCCCGCTGACCGAGGTGGGGGAGGCGGCCAACGAGGTGCACCACAACCGGCACGAGGGCAAGATCGGGGTCCGCTGCCTGGCCCCGGCCGACGGGCTGGGCATCGACGACCCGGAGCGCCGGGCGGCCATCGGTGAGGACCGGCTCACCCTTTTCAGGAGGCACGAGGCATGACCACGGCAGACGGACAGGCGGCACCGGCAGGGTTGCTGACCGAGATCGACCACGTGGCCATCGCCGTCAACGACCTGGAGGCGGCCATCGGCTGGTACCAGGACGTGTTCGGGGCCGTGGTGGAGCACCGGGAGCGGGTGGAGAAGGACGGCGTGGACGAGGCCCTGTTGGCGGTCGCCGACTCCTACGTGCAGTTGCTGACCCCGTTCCGGGACGACTCGACGGTGGCCAAGTACCTGGCGGCCAAGGGGGAGGGGCTGCACCACGTGGGGTACCGGGTGGCCGACTGTGCGGTGGCGTTGCAGGCAGTAAAGGACGCCGGCGGCCGGGTGATCGACGAGGTCCTCCGGCCGGGATCGCGGGGGACGACGGTGGCGTTCGTACACCCGAAGACGTCGTTCGGCACCCTCATCGAGCTGGTCCAGGAGTAGAAGGTCGAGTGCCTACGCCAGGGTAACGCCTGACCGCTTCCTTGTTGTCAGATTCCGTACTTGTCTTCGAGGAACCCGAGATCTGTCGTCAGGTAGCCGAATCCCTTCCCGGCACCTTGTTTGATGATCGACTCCCCGATCTCTCGGAGTTCTCGCGCCGCACTGCCAAATGAACGACTATCGACTTCGATCGCAATTTCCAGGGCTGTCGTTCTCGGATTGATGGCAACGAACGCCTCTGGTTCGAGGGGAGTCCTCGTTCCCGGGACTGCCTTGGAATACTTCGAGTTGCGGGCGATCCGGTTCAGGAAGCGCTGTGCATCGCTCAGGGAGGATCCACAGGATGGACACGGAGAGGGTTTGAAGGGGCAGCCTTCCTCGTCGACGGCGCGGATTCTTAGGATCACCCAGCCGCGTACGTCGTCCGGGCCTGTTCGGGGAAGCAGAACCCGAGACAGCGCGGCACGCAAACTCCCGTCAAGGCTGCTTTGCATCAAGAGCTCCCGCGTGTCGTCTTCCACTGGCGTGGGCGCAAGCTCGAAGGCCTGTTCGACGAGGGCTTCGGCAACGGTTTGGGCGCTCGCCCGCGGCGAAGTCGTTTGGGTGCTGCTACTGGACAGTGGTCGTGTTCCCTGATCCATAATCAGCATCTTGAACCACATCTGACGATCCGTCAAGAACCTGTCGTCCCTGGCGGGGTCAGAGCGAGGATCCTCCCGCCAGGCGAGAATCTCGACCGGCACCCTGTACAGCATCTTGATCTCGATATAGGATGATGAGGTGGCCGATCCAGATGAACCTAGACGGGCGGCACCGCCTGCGACCCCTTCTGCCGTTGCCATAGCGATCAAGGCGCGGCGGGTTGCTAGGGGTTTGACTCAAAAAGACGTATCGGACCTGACGGGAGGGGCCTTGACGAAGAGCCATATCTCGATGATCGAGAGTGGTGTCGTCGCTGATCCGGGGATCACGAAGATAATGGCCATTGCTGAGGCGTTGGATTACACACTAGGAGTGCTTTTCCGAGAGGCACGGGGGGCGGAGGAAGTCCTAGAGTCTCAAGATGTCGGCGACGGGCGCCAGGAAAGATTGATGCTTCTCAAATATTGGGACGAATTAGCGGAGGAAAGACGGCCGGCGGCGTTAGAGATTATTCAAATATTGGCGTCGGAACAGCGGGTTAAGTAATGGCCCGAGTTTGGGAGTTTCAATGGCCCTTTGCAGAGAGGACCGAAACATAATCGACTGGATGGTCCGCAGGCTGCTATCGGCGGCCAGCCAGCGGGTTCCTCCGTATGACGTCGACGCAATCGCTGTCCACTTAGGCGTGCGGGTCGTGACTGATTGGGACGACGATCGAGACTACAGGTTTCGATTGAAAGATATAGAGGGTCGGCTCGGATTGTCCGGCAGTGTTCCGGTACTCGGAGCCTTTGTTTTCGACGACCAGGGTAATCGCGAGATCCGGCTGGCGCCCGGTTGCTCGCCCCGCGAGCGCCGCAGTGTGCTCGCTCACGAGTTGGCCCATGTCGCGATGAAGCACGACAAGACGCAATTTATCGATAACTTGCCCGTCGCTGCTCCGGTGTCGTTGTTGGAGGACCAAGCACTCTACGGCGGCCATCAGATCCTGAGCGGGGTGGACCAGTTCGCCAAGTCCGTTGAGGACGTGAACGGCGGCGATCCCTGGAACCTGATGGGTGACATCCTGCACCTCCGAGAGATCTTCGGCTTGCGTCGGTATGTAGCCCTACGGAGCTTCGTAGAGCACACCAACTGGCCCGTCGCCCTGGTATCCCTGATCCACGACAACAACGGAATACGGGTGGTCGAGCACGTCAGCGAGGCATGGGGCGGGGGGGCATGGCCTGACGACGTGAAGATCAGGACTCAATCGAGCGGCTTCGCCGTCCAGGTACAGATGTTGATCAGAGACCCGCACGATGACGCGCTCCAGCAGATGGTCCTCCGCCGGGTTGCGGACCGATGCAGGGGGAACGCGCCGACCATGTACGTGTCGGGTTCGGCGGTCCACTTACTGCTCCAGCGTTACTAGCGCGACAGCGGCACCATCAGCCGTCTGCTCGCCGGACGGCGACGACGGCGCCGGGGTTGCCAACGGCCGCCCACACGCCGCCGGAGATGGCCACCAGCTGGCGGGGGGTGCCGACCAGGGTGGCCGACACCGTCCGGCCGCCGTTGCTCGTTCCGTTGCCGCTCGTCCCGTCGGCAGCCGGGAGAGCGGTCAGCTTGGACGTCTTGCCGTCCGCCACCAGGGTCCGGCCGCCGCTCACGGCTACCGCCACCGGATCCGGTCCGGTGTTGAAGGTGTGCACCACCCGGTACGTCGACGGGTCCACCTCGGCCACGGTGCCGGCAGTGGCGTCGGCCACCCACACCGACCCGTCACCGACGGCCACCCCGAGGGGGCCGCTCCCGACGGTGACGGTCCGCCACTGCAACCTGCCCCCCGACGGCCGCGGGTCCACGGCGGCCACCGTGTCGGCCGTACCGGTCACCCACAGCCGGCCGGACCCGGCCGCCAGGCGGACTGCACCCTGAGGCAGGTGGGTGGAGGTCGCCACGCGGCCGGTGGCGGCATCGACGGCGGTCAGGTCCCCGGCGATCACGCTGGCCACCCACACCCGGCCGTCCAGCACCGCCAGGCCGGATGGGCCCTCGGGCACCTGGACGGTCCGGACCACCTCCCCCGCTGACCCGGCGGCGCCCGGGGCGATCTCCTCGACGGTGTCCGACAGCATGCTGGCCACCCACACCCGGCCGAACCCCGTCGTCACCGCCACCGGCCGCCCGGCCACCTTGACGGCCGGTCCCGTCGACCGGCCGGTGCCCGGGTCGAACCGCACCAGGGTGTCGTTGCGGTCGTCGACCAGCCAGCCCGATCCCAGGCCGTCGGTCACCGACGCCACCGCCGACGCCGTGGTGACCGTCCGCAGCTGCAGCGCCGCCGGACCGGCCGGACCACCCGAGGTGGCGGCCAGCGTGCCGGCCACGGCGGCGACCGCCACCACGACCCCGGCCACACCGGCGATCAGGAGCCGGCGACCGCGGGAACGCTGCGCCCGGTCGGCGGCCTGCCGCTCCTGGCTCGTCCTCGTCGACGCCCGCTGCCGGGCCTGCCGCGCCTGCCGCGACCGGCGCCCCGGCGGTGCCGGTCGAGGGGTGCGGCGAGGTGGGGCGGCCACCGGCGCCACGTCAGCTCCCGGTCCTCGTGGCCACCCGGCCGCCGCCGGACCGGGCCGCCGGCCGCAGCACCGTCCGGGTCCGGTCGGTGAACCGGTCCCACCAGACGGCGGCGTACGTGTAGAAGGCCGGCATCACCCCGTCGGGGTTCGCCCCCAGGGTCACCCCGGCCACCCCGGTGGCGAGCAGGGTGAGGGACCCGACCTCGGGCACCGCCGACTGCAGCACCGGCCCCAGGCCGAGGACGATGCCCCCGAACAGCGCCCCACTGCAGATGGACACCCCGCCCACCACCACCAGCAACAGGATGGGCAGGCTCTGGAGCATTGTGAACTGGGTGGCCCCGGCCACCGACTCCATGCCGCCGTACAGCGCCCCGGCGAACCCGGCGATGGCCGCCGACAGGGCGAACACCACCAGCTTCGTCAGCGTCAGGTTCAGGCCCAGGGTGGCACACGCCGCCTCGCTGTCCTTCATCGCCGCCAGCACCCGGCCGAACGGGCCCCGGCGCATGGCCAGCAGCGCCACCGACAGCACCGCGAACACCACCGCCAGGAAGATCACGAAGGACCGCTGCCCGTGGAAGTGCAGCCCGAACAGGCTCGGCCGCGGGATCGTGACGGACCCGTTGAAGCTGAAGGCGGTGGACGTCGGGAAGAACATGTCGTCCATGGCCACGGCGAACGCCATGGTGGCCAATGCCAGGTACAGCCCCCGCAACCGCAGTGCCGGCAGCGCCACCAGGGCCCCCACCGCTCCGGCCAGCCCGGCGGCGGCCAAGAGGCCCAGCACCGATCCGCCGGTGCCCACCCGGGCCATGGCGAACGCCCCCAGCCCGGCGAACGTCATCTGGCACAGCGACACCTGCCCGCCCCAGCCCACCAGCGGCACCAACGACAGCATGATCAGCCCCAGAGCCAGGCCCGTGCCGAGGTCCACGGTGTCGCCGGCCCCCAGGAACATGGTGGCCACCACCACGGCCACCACCAGGAGCCCCGCCCCCTGCAGCGACCGGACGAACGAGGCGGTGGGCCGGACCGCCCGCTGCATCTGGGCCACCGCCCCCCGGATCTTGTCCTGCGGCAGGGCCAGCAGGGCGACGAACAGCAGGACGGACGGGATGGCCAGCCGCAGCCCCTGCATCGGCACCGACCCCCACACCCCGCCGCTCGGCATGTACCCGACGGCGTACGACTGCAGCAGCCCGATCAGCAGCGCCCCGGCGAACGTCAGCGGCAGGTTCCGCAGCCGGCCGATCATGGCGGCGGCGTAGGCGTCCACCACCAGCAGCGTCAACGGCAGCACCGACAGCTGCAGCTCCGGGGCGATCAGGATGCCGGCGACCGACGCCAGCATGGCCCCCAGCGCCCAGCTGAGGGTGCTCGTCCGGGCCGGCCGCCCGCCGTTCAGGCCGACCAGCCCGCGGTTGTCCACCACCGCCCGCATCGAGATGCCCGTCCGCGACCGGTACAGCAGCAGCCGCAGCCCGACGGCGATGGCCACCGCCGCCCCCACCGTGATGACCTCCTCCCAGGTCACAAATACTCCGGCCAGCTCGAACCCGTGGTGGCCGAAGAACGGCAGCAGCACCCGGGCCTGCGGCGGCCAGATGGCGTCCACCAGCCCGATCAGCCCCACCATCAGCCCGATGGTCACCACCAGGGTGGTGGCCACCGAGGCGTCGCTGACCCGGCGGATCAGCACCCGTTCGACCAGCGCCCCGAACAGCGGGGCGATCACCAGGACCGTGATCCCGAGGGCCGCCAGCGTCGGCCAGTGCCACGCCACCTCGAACTGCCAGAACACGAACGCCATGAACATCCCGATCGCCCCGTGGGCGATGTTGAAGATGCCCGACGTCGAGTAGGTGACCACCAGGCCACTGGCCGCCACGGCGTAGGCCGCGCCGGTCACGACGCCGACGACGGTAAAGGCCAAGAGCTCGTGCATGGTTCCCCCAGGAATCAGTGGGTCGGCATCAGTACTTGAAGAGGCCGCTGCTGCATGTGTACGTGTTCGCCCCCGACGGGTACGCCCGGGCGAACCCGCTGCCGGAGACAGCGAAGTAGTCGAAGCATTGGCTCGGGATCTTTGTGCCGAAGTTCATCTTCGGTTGGAGGCCGCCGCCTGTCCATGTGTGGATCTGCGCCAGCTGCGCCAGCAGTGCCGCCCGGGTCAGGTGGGGCCCGACCGCCTTGGCGGCCTGCAGGAACGCCATCCCGGCCGACCAGGCGAAGATGCCGAAGATGTTGTGCTTGGCCCCCGGCGCCACCCGGTTCAGCCACGACAGGAACAGCTGCATCTCCGGGTTGGCGCTCGCCTCCTCGTAGGCGGCGGTGGCCATCAGCACCAGGTTCCCGTTGGACTCCCCCTGGGTCTGCGTCACGAACGACGGTGTGTACTCCTCCGAGAACCAGTCGACCACCTGCGGTTGGTAGTTCTGCTGCTGCATCGCCGACAGCAGCCGCTCGGCCGAGCTCATTGTCGAGTACTCGGTGACGTACTGCACGCCCTTCTGCTGCATCTGCAGCACGTACGGCGAGTAGTTCGGCTCGGTCGGCGTCACCTGCGCTGTGTAGACGTACTTGAACCCCACCGACCCGTACGCCGCCATCTCGTGCTGGGCCTGGCTCTCGGTGGCCGGTACGTTCAGGTAGATCATCGCCGCGTTCTGGACCGCGCTCGGGTACTTGGACTTCAGGTAGTTCGCCGCCCCGACCGGCCAGTAGTGGGCGTTGCCGGGGCTGGCGGCGAAGATGTCCGCTGACTCCCCGGCCTGGGTGGTGGAGTTCTCGGCCGCCACGTCCGGGATGCCACAGGCGCTCACCGCCTGGGCGCTGCCTGTGTCGAACCCCGAGGCGTTGCCGACCATGGCGAAGGCGTTGCTGCACGCCTGCTCGGCGTCGGCGTAGTTCTGGCTGGAGCTGTTCTGGTCGTCGAACGGCTCCACCTTCAGGTCCCGGCCGTAGATGCCCCCCTGGCTGTTCACGTAGGCCGCGAACGCCTCCGTGGCCTGCTGGGCACTTTGCGTCAGCCCCGGCGCCACCCCACTGATACTGGCGATGTTCCCGATGGTGATCTGGGTGGCCGTCACCCCCACTGTGGTCGCCCCGCCGTTGCCCCCGGCCGGCACCGTCGTCGTGGTCGCCGCCGCCCCGGCCGCCACGGGGGCGGCGGCCGTCTTCGCTCCCGCGGCCCCGGGCGATGCGCTGCTGCCGACGGCCCCTGCGGCCCCGGTCGCTCCGCCGGCAGTGGCTCCGGCCGACCCCGCGGTCCCGCCGGTCCCGGCCGACCCGCCGGTGGCCGCGGCGCCGGTTGTCGCCGTGGCTGTGGCTGTGGCTGTGGCCACGCCCACCGCGCCGGTGCCACTTCCGCCGCCCGAGGCCCCCTGGGCCAGCCGCGCCTGGTCGGTGGCCAGCCGCGACCCGCAGGCCGACAGCAGCAGTGCGCCGGACGCCACCGCCACGAGCACCAGGGCGGCCCGACCCGGCCGGGTGCGCAGGAACCGTGCCCTCAAGATCGTCCCCATGGCCTACCGGCTCTCCTCGCCACCGTGGTGGCCGTTGCCGTGCCCGTTCCCGCCGCCGGTCGCCGACAGCTCCTCCCGGCGGTCCAGTTCGCGGCGGTCCACCTCGCGACGATCCAGGGGCACCGCCGCCGACGCCCGGAGCGCCCGTTCCAGCCGCTCCACCGACCGCACCACCGCCTGGGTGTCCCGGTGGCCCTCCTGAATCTGGCGCAGCGCCCAGCTGCCCAGGTACACGGCCGACCCGGCGAACACCAGCCCCAGCCCCAGCAGGCCGCCCGAGATCAGGTACGGCACCTCCTGGTACAGGTACGGGCTGTGCGACGCCCCGTACCACCCCAAGATGACGGCGGCGATCCCGCAGCCGATGGCCACCATGCCGATCAGGTGCATGATCTTCCGCACGTCCTTGGCCGTGCCCCGCCGTCGCCGGGACCCGTCCACCCCGCCGGCCAGCCGGTCCAGCCGTTCGTCGACCGGTGCTTCTTCCCGGGTGGGTGGTCGGGCCGCCGGCCGGTCCCCCTCCCGGGGCAGCGGGGTACCCGTGCCGCCGACTGGCCGCCCCGGGCCGGCGGTGGCCGCCGCCCGTTCGTCGAGCAACCGGTCGAGGCCGCCGGCCGCCGGGCTTCCGGCCTGCGGTCCTTCAGCCCCCTGCGCTCCAGCCCCCCGCCCTTCGCTGGGGGCACGTCGGAACATCCGCATCACTGCCCACCTCCCTTGTCGTCCAACGGGTCCTCGTCCCCGAGCTCACAGGCCGCCCCGCCCGGCAGGGCGTCGGCGGCCGAGCCGGCCTTCATGGAGCCGTAGCCCAGGATCCCGGCGGCCAGCAGCCCGAGCAGGATCAGTCCGGCGCCGATGCCCTTGAAGGCCAGCGGCACCGACGAGGCCGTGTCGGCGGCCGGCACCGGCTTGGCCGACCCGGTCCCGGCCGTGGTCCCCGTGCTGCCGACTGTGCCGACTGTGCCGACTGTGCCCGTGGTCCCCGCTGTCCCCGACGTGCCGTCACTGCCGAGCCCTGTGCCGGCTCCGGTGCTCAGGCTTGTGGTCCCAACCCCCGACGCCGTTCCGGCCGTCGCCACGGCCGGTGTCACGCTGCTGGCCGCCGTGGTGGAGCCTGTGCCCGCCCCGAGGGCCGTTGTGGTGAACCCCGGCGACGCCGTCGACTGCACGTCGACCGTGGCCAGGTCCAGGACCAGAATCTGTTTGTTCGGCACCGGCACCGGCAGTTCCGCCAGCACCTCGGCCGGGATGAGGGCGGTGAACTGCTGGGCCGCC
>CAYVPF010000053.1:0-15755 GCA_964453355.1 uncultured Acidimicrobiaceae bacterium
TCCCCCAACCAACCCGATGCGGGGATGAACACCGCCAAGCTGACCAGGAAGGCGATCGACACGCTGTCGACCGAGGTGGCCGGTACCCCGAAGGTCCGCCCAATGGTGGGCAGGGCCACATTGACGATGGTCACGTCCATGATGCTCATGAACATGGCCGCCACGAACACCACGCTGACGGCGACCCGTTGGTTCATGCGTCCGATCATCCGGCGGCCACCGAGCGCAGCTCTTGCAGCGACTCGTCCATGAGCCGCCGGAAGGCGGTCGGGTCATCCTGGGCCACCCAGCCGGCAAAGGCCACGTGGAACACGGTCACGCCCGCCTGGGCGGCGAGGATCGCCGCGTTGGCAGAGACGCCGCGGTCGAGCAGCGTCGCCTCGATCGAGGCGGCGAGATTCTGCAGCTTGATCAGCTCGCGCTCCCGCAGTTCCGGATTGGCCTCGACGATCCCGGCGCGGATCCGGGCGAAGTCGTGACGCTCGACGAACATCGCCGCCACCGGATCGAGCCCTGCCGTCACCGCGGCCAGCGGGGTCGCCTCCGGCGGGGCGGCGGCCACCGCCTCGAGCCAGACACGTGCAAGCTCCGCCGATCCGCTGAACAGCACCTCGCGCTTGTCGGAGAAGTAGCGGAAGAACGTGCGCTTCGTCAGGCCCGCCCGCTCGGCGATCTCGGCGACGGTCGTCGCCTCGTACCCCTGGTCCGCGAACAGGGTGATCGCCGCCTTCATGAGGCGGCCTCCGGCATCGGGTTTCCAGCGCGACATCTGCGGCCGAGCGTAGTTGATGACACCGGGTGCCATGCGATGGTATGGTGATGGCACCAAGTGACATCCCCTCTCGATCGGAGCTCTCCCATGCGCATTTTTGTCACCGGCGCCTCAGGCCACATCGCCTCCGCCGTCATCCCCGAACTGCTTGACCACGGCCATCAGGTCGTCGGCGTCGCCCGCTCTGACGCCTCGGCTGAGGCCGTGGTCGCGCTCGGCGCCGAAGTCCGCCGTGGCGACCTCGACGACCTCGACGGGCTCAAGGTCGCGGCCGCTGAGGCCGACGGCGTGATCCACCTCGCCTTCAAGCACGAGGCGATGCGCACCGGCGACTTCATGGGTGCGGTCGACTCGGACCTGGCGGCCATCCAGGCCATCGGCGAGACGCTGGTCGACACCGACAAGCCCTTCGTCACCACCGGCGGGACCCTGATGCTGGCGATGGCCGGGATCACGGGCCGCCCGGGCACCGAGGACGATCAGTCAGACGGTGGTCCCCGAGTCGACGCGGCGAACTACACGCTCTCGCTGGCCCAGCGCGGCGTGCGCTCCTCAGTCGTACGGCTCGCCCCGATGGTCCACAGCGACCTGGACCATCACGGCTTCACCACGGCCTTGATCGGCTTCGCCCGGGAGAACGGCGCCGCCGCCTACCTCGCCGACGGCGCCAACCGTTGGCCGGCGGCCAACTCCTACGACATCGGCGTGCTCTACCGCCTGGCGGTCGAGAAGGCGCCCGCCGGGTCGACCTTCCACGGTGTCGGCGACCTGGGGATCCCGTTCAAGGTGATCGCCGAGACGATCGCCGGCAAGCTCGGCCTCGAGGCCAAGAGCATCACGGCGGAGGAGGCGCCGCAGTACCTCGGCTTCCTCGCCGGGTTCGCCGGTCTGGACAACCCCGTCTCGAATGACAAGACCCGGACCGTGCTGGGCTGGGAGCCGACCCACACCGGTTGGGTCGAGGACGTCCAGACCGGCCACTACATCGGCTGAGCGGCAGCTGGGGGTAACGGGCCGTTCGGCTATCTTCCCGAAACATTCGGGGCATAAGGTCCGACAGGATGGCAGTCATAGGCACCCTCGGAGTGGAGGAGGAGTTGCAGCTCCTCGAACCGCGGACCGGCACGCTGGCTCCGAGCGCCCCCCGGCTCCTCCGACGGCTGCCGAAAGAGAGCTTTCGGGCCGAGCTGCAGCGGAGCACGGTGGAGATGAACACCGCCACGGCCACGTCTCTCGAGGGTCTCCGGAGCGAGATCGTCCGCCTGAGGGCTGATCTGCGGGCCGTGGCCTCGGAGTTCGGGTTGGAGGTGGTCGCCGCCGGCATGGCCCCGGAGGCCACCGACCTCGACTTCGAGCTGACCATGCAGGGACGGTTCAGCCGGATGCACGAGGAGTACCGGCTGCTGGTGGACGAACAGCTGATCTGCGGGTATCAGGTGCACGTGGGGGTGAGCGACGGGGACCTCGCCGTGCGGCTGGCCAGCCGGGTGGGGGAGGCCCTGCCGACCTTGCTGGCCCTGTCCGCCAGCTCGCCGTTCTGGCGGGGCCGCGACACCGGCTATGCCAGCATGCGGACCATGATCTGGCAGCGCTGGCCCACCTCGGGCAGCTTCGGCCGGCTGGAGACCGTGGCGGAGTACCGGCGCCTGCTCGACGACCTGGTCGACTCCGGCGTCATCAGCGACACCAAGATGGCCTACTTCGACGTCCGGCCGTCCCAACACGTGCCGACGCTGGAGTTGCGGATCTGCGACGCCTGCCCCCTGGTGGACGACGCCGTGCTCATCGCCGGGCTGTTCCGGGCCATGGTGGCCAGCGGGGCCGAAGCCGAACTGGCCGGTGATGCCCACAGCCAGCGGCCACCGATGGTGCAGCGGGCCGGCATGTGGCGGGCGGCCCGCAGCGGCCTGGCCGGTGAGCTGCTGGGCTTGGGGCCTGCCCCCCGGCCCCGGCCGGCCGCCGAGATCGTCGGGGAGCTGCTGACGGCCCTGCGACCCCAGCTCGAGGCCTACGGCGACTGGGAGGTGGTCAACGACCTGTCCGGGGCCGCCCTCAGCCGGGGCTGTTCGGCCTCTCGCCAACGGACCCGTTACGCCGAGCGGGGTCGGATGTCGGATGTCGTCGATCTCCTCGTCAAGGAGACCGCCAGCCACACCGGGACCCGGCCCCGGCCACTGCGCTGCACCCAGGACTATCGGAGCAGCGTCCGGGACGAAGCGGTGACCGTGGCCGGCACGCCGACCGCCGCCTACCGGCGGGTGTTCGAGGCGGTGGACGGCATGGACAGCCAGGAGCTGGCCCGCCGGTCAGCCGATCTCAGCGAGCTGGCGAGCGCCAACAGCCTGACCTTCGGGGTCGAGGGGGACCAACGGCCGTTCCCGGTCGACCTCGTCCCTCGCATCATCCCGGCCCACGAGTGGTCGGCCCTGGCCAAGGGGCTCACGCAGCGAGCACGGGCCATAGAGGCCTTCCTCGGTGACATCTACGGCCCGGCCCGCATCGTGGCCGACGGCGTCCTGGACGCCCGCCTGGTGCGGTCGGTCCCGGGCTGGCGGGAAGAAGCCCGCCGGCTGCCGGCCGAGGCCGTGCGGTCCCCGGTGGCCGGCTTCGACCTCGTCCGAGAGGCCGCGCTCGGGTGGCGGGTGTTG
This sequence comes from uncultured Acidimicrobiaceae bacterium, assembly GCA_964453355.1. Lineage (GTDB taxonomy): Bacteria > Actinomycetota > Acidimicrobiia > Acidimicrobiales > RAAP-2 > DASZUK01. The sequence goes on from CAYVPF010000053.1 coordinate 3,421, forward strand.
GAGGACAACGTCCGGGTGCCGTCCGGGGTGGGTTATGCCGTCGGCATACGCCGGGTGTTGAACGCGGTGGCCCCCGAGCTGGGCATGGGGGTGGCCATGCACGATCCGGAGGCGACCATCGGACTGCTGGGCCGGACCCTGCGGGCCTGCGCCCCGGAAGGCAGCCACGGGGTCGACGGGCCGACGGTTGCCCTCGTATCGGACGGGGCCGGCAACTCGGCCTGGTACGAGCACCGGACCCTGGCCGAAGGGGCCGGCCTGCTCCTGGCCGAGCCCGAGGACGTCCTGTTCGAGCGGGGGCGCCCCGTCGTCGGCGGCCGTCCTCTGGACGTCGTCTACCTCCGGTTGGAGCAGGAGCTGGCCGACCTGACGGATCAGGCGGGGCGCGAGATCGGCCAAGGCATCCTCGAGGCCGCCATTCGGGGGGAGGTCGCCGTCGTCAACGCGCCCGGCAACGGCGTGGCGGACGACAAGTCGATGTACTGCAACATCCCCGACCTCATCGACTACTACCTCGGGGAGAGCCCCCTGATCGGCCAGGTGCCCACCTACCGGTGCGCCGATCCGGAGGAGCTGGAGATCGTGCTGGACCGCCTGGACGAGTTGGTGACCAAGCCGGTCGACGGGCACGGCGGCGGCGGGGTGCTGGTGGGGCCCGACGCCGACCCGGCCGAGTTGGCGGAGCGCCGCCAGGCCCTTCGGGCCGATCCCGGCCGGTGGGTGGCCCAGGAGACCATCTCCCTCTCCACCCTGCCCACCCTGGAGGGCGACCGGCTCGAGCCCCGCCACGTGGACCTGCGGACCTTCGTCTACCTGACGGGTCCCGGTCCCGACCAGGCCGAGCTGGCCGGCCTCGCCCTGACCCGGGTCGCTCCCGCCGGCAGCATGATCGTCAACTCGTCCCGGGGCGGCGGGGCCAAGGACACGTGGATACTGGCCGACGAGCCCACGGAGGAACGCGGTGTGCGGACTCGCCGGTGAACGGCGGTTCGACGGCCGGGGGGCCGACGTAGGCGCCCTGGATCGTGGCGCCGCGGTTCTGGCGCCCCGCGGGCCGGACGGGTCCGGGCTATGGGCCAGCGGCCCACTGGGGCTGGCCCATCGGCGGCTGTCCATCATCGACCTGTCGGCGGCCGGGTCCCAGCCGATGGTCGACGCCGACCTCGGCCTGGTCGTGGCCTTCAACGGCTGCATCTACAACTATCAGGACCTCCGAGAAGAGCTGGGCGGCCTCGGGTACCGCTTCTTCTCCCACTCCGACACCGAGGTCGTGGCCAAGGCCTATAAGGAGTGGGGCGTGGCCTTCGCCGACCGGCTGTTCGGCATGTTCGCCGTGGCCATCGTCGAGCGGGACACCGGGCGGCTGGTCCTCGCCCGGGACCGTCTCGGCATCAAGCCGCTGTACCTCGACGCCACCGCCGAACGGCTCCGCTTCGCCTCCACCCTCCCCGCCCTGGTGGCCATGGGCGGCACCGACTGCTCCATCGACGTGGAGGCCCTGGCCTGCTACATGACCTTCCACTCGGTGGTCCCGGCGCCTCGGACCATCCTGGCGGGGGTCCGCAAGCTGCCACCGGCCACCGTCCGGGTGGTGGAGCCGGACGGCCGGCAACTCGACCGGCACTACTGGGAGCCGGCCTTCGAACGCCTGCCCGAGCAGGCCGGCTGGGGCGAGAAGGAGTGGGAGCAGGCCCTGATGGACACCCTGCGGACGGCGGTGCGCCGCCGGATGGTGGCCGACGTGCCGGTCGGGGTGCTGCTGTCCGGGGGGATCGACTCGTCACTGGTGGTGGCCCTGCTGGCCGAGGCCGGGCAGTCCAGCCTGAAGACCTTCAGCGTCGGCTTCGAACCCGCCGGCGGCGAGGCGGGCGACGAGTTCGAGTACTCCGATCTGGTGGCCGCCCATTTCGGTACCGACCACCGCAAGATCGCCGTGGACAGCTCACGGCTCCTGCCGGCCATCAGCGCCGCCGTGGCCGCCATGAGCGAACCGATGGTGAGCCACGACTGTGTGGCGTTCTTCCTGCTGTCGCAGGAGGTGTCCCGGGACGTCAAGGTGGTGCAGAGCGGCCAGGGTGCCGACGAGATCCTCGGCGGCTACGACTGGTACCCGCCACTGGCGGGGGTGGGCAGAGACGACGCCGTCGAGGCCTACGCCTCCGTGTTCTTCGACCGGCCCCACGACGCCCTCGGCGACCTGCTCCAGGAGCGCTGGCTAGCCACCCACGACGTCGCCGGCTCGTTCGTGGAGAGCCAGTTCGCCCGGCCGGGCGCCGCCACCGCCGTGGATGCCGCCCTGCGCAACGACACCACCATCATGTTGGTCGACGACCCGGTGAAGCGGGTCGACAACATGACGATGGCCTGGGGGCTGGAGGCCCGGGTCCCCTTCTTGGACCACCAGGTGGTGGAGCTGGCCGCCCGGATCCCGCCGGCGCTGAAGCTGGCCCACGACGGCAAAGGCATCATGAAGACGGCCAGCCGCGGTCTCGTCCCCGACGAGGTCATCGACCGCCCGAAGGGCTACTTCCCGGTGCCGGCCATTCGACAGCTGGAGGGGGAGTACCTCGCACTGGCCCGCGACGCCCTCTTGGACCCGGTGGCCCGGGACCGTGGGCTCTTCCGGCCGGCCGTGGTGGAAGCCATGCTGGCCGCCCCCAACGAGACCCGGACCACCCTCGGATCCAACGCCCTCTGGCAACTGGCTCTCCTGGAGCTCTGGCTGCAGGCCCACCAGATCGGATGAGGGCGGGGCTCGACCAGCTGGCCCGCAACCTGGTGTCGGCCTGGGGATGCTGGGCGCCGACGCTCACGGCCGACGGTCGACGGTTGGCGTACGTGTCCGACCGCAACGGGGTCACCGGCCTCTGGGTCCGGGACGTCGAACCGTCTGGCCACCACGGGGTCGCCCATGAGATCCCGCTCGGTCCCGATCCGGTGGTCAGCGCCCACTGGTCGCCCGACGGCCGCTGGCTGGCCTGCGCGGTGGCGGCCGGCGGCGGGGTGCGAACCGAGGTGTGGGTGGTACGGCCGGACGGATCGGCGGCGGTTCGGGTGGCCGAGGCCCACGCCGCACTGGGGCCGTGGGCCCGGCACGGCCATCGCCTGGTGGTCACCGCCTACCGGGACGCCACCAACCGGTGCCTGCTGGTGGACGCCGAGACCGGCGCCGCCGAGGAACTGGTCGCCGGGCCCCTGCTCCAGGTCATGGACCTCTCCGAGGACGACCGGTTCGTCCTTCTCCGAGAAGGCCCACGAGGCGGCCAGCGCTGCTTGCTGCTGGACCGGACCAGCGGCCACACCGAGGAGCTGTTGCCGTTCCCCACGGTGGGCAGCACCGATCTGGGGGTCCTCCGCAAGGTGCCGCCCACGGCGGGGGGGCCCGCCCTGGTGGCCCACCTGGTCACCGACGCCGGCCTTCCCCGTCGCAGCCTGGTGGCCGTGCCCATCGGCGCCGACGGGCGCCGGGGACCGGTCGGTGCGGTGGCCCGGCGCCGGGAGGCCGAGCTCGAGCTGGTCGATGCCGACCGCGACGGGCGGTTGCTGCTGCTGTCCTGGAACGTGGACGGCCGGAGCGACGTCTCCCTGTTCGACGTGGCCAGCCAGTCGTACCGGGCCGTGGACCCGCTGCCGGGCACCGTGGTGAACAGCGGGGTGCTGAGCCGTGACGGCAGCCGGGCCGTCCTGTCGGTGGAGCGCTTCGACCGGCCGCGCCAGCTGTGGGAGCTGCGGACCGACACCGGCCGGTGGACCGCGCTCACCGATCCGACCCTGCAGGCTTCGGAACTGGTCCAGCCCACGCCGGAGCAGTTCGAGTCTCACGACGGGTTGGCCGTCCGGGGCTGGCTCTATCGGGCCCGACCGCCCGGCGACCAATCGTCCGGCGACCAATCGCCCGGCGACCACCAGCCGGGCGACCGGCCCCCTGCGGCAGTGGTGTACGTGCACGGCGGCCCGGAGGCCCAGGAGCGCCCGGACTTCAACCCCCAGCATCAGCTGCTGGCGGCCGCCGGCCTGACGGTGTTCGCCCCCAACATCCGCGGGTCGTCCGGCTACGGGCGGACCTTCGTCCATGCCGACGACCGGTTCGGCCGGTTGGACGCCATCGGCGACGTGGCCGCCGCCGGCCGACACCTGGTCGAGCGGGGCCTGGCCGCCCCCGACCGCCTGGCCGTGGCCGGCCGTTCCTACGGTGGCTACGCCGTCCTCATGGCGCTCGCCACGTACCCGGACCTGTTCGCCGCCGGGGTCGACGTGTGCGGGATGTCGGACCTGCGGACCTTCTATCGAGACACCGAGCCGTGGATCGCCGAGGCCGCCGTGACCAAGTACGGCGATCCGGAGCGCGATGCCTGGCTGCTGACCCGGCTGTCACCCATGCGGCTCCTGGACCGGATCCGGGCGCCCCTGCTGGTGGCCCATGGCTCCCTGGATACGAACGTGCCGGTCGGCGAGGCTCATCAAGTGGTGGCCGCGCTCCAGCGACTTGGTCGTTCCGTCCAGTACCTCGAGCTGGCCGGGGAGGGCCACGAGTACCGCCGGACCGATTCGCGGCTGCGGCTGCTGCGAAGCATCCTGGACTTCCTCGACCGTCGATTGTCGGATCCGGTGGCCGCCAGCGTGGCGAAATGACCCGTCCCCGGATCGGGCTGACCGTCGGCCGGGAACGGATCGACGGAAGAGTGTTCGACGCCGTCCCGCAGGAGTACGCCAGGGCCGTCGTCGGGGCCGGCGGCCTCCCGCTGGTACTGCCACCACTGCCCCCTGACGCGGCCAGTGATGTGGCCGACCAGCTCGACGGGGTACTCCTGACCGGAGGCGGTGACCTGGAACCGTCCCGCTACGGCGCCGACCGGCGACCGGAGACCGACCTGGTCGATCCCGAACGGGATGCCAGCGAACTGGCCCTCGTGGCGGCGGCACGAGCCCGGGGGCTGCCGATCCTCGGCATCTGCCGCGGCGCCCAACTGTTGAACGTGGCCTATGGCGGCACGCTGCACCAGCACCTGGACGGCAGCCCGGCCCTCCAACATCAGCAGGGCCCGCGGCGGAACGAGGCCGTGCACACCGTGGACCTCGTCCCCGGCTGCCTGCTGGCGGAGTTGTCCGGGGCCGTCCGTTTCGCCGTCAACTCCATCCATCACCAGGGCATCGACCGAGTCGGCGGCACACTTCGGGTCGTCGGCACGGCCGAGGACGGGGTGGCCGAAGTGTTGGAGAGCACCGATCGGTCGGTGCTGGCCGTGCAGTGGCATCCTGAGTGCCTGGTCGCCAGCCCGCCCAATGAGGTCCTGTTCCGATGGTTGGTGGACCGGGCCGATCACGGATCCGATAGACGGACCCAGTAGCAAGGAAGGGAAAGATGGACCATGGCGCAGCCCGACAACTGGTCGCCCGACGAGCCGCTGGGAGAGGAGACCTTCGAACAGGGTGATGAGGCGCGCGACGAGGACGAGCGGACCGACCCGAACTTCCTCGAAGGAGTCGAAGTGGATCCCTCACTCGATCCCACCCTCCAGGTCGACGAGCGTGAGCTCGAGGAGGCCGAGGCCGAGCTCGACGATCCCGAACAGATGGTCACCCTCGATGGGGGCATTGATGATCCCGATGGTCTCGACGAGACCCTCAGCCGAGGCGGCTCACGACGTGATGACGAGAATGGCTGGGACCTGGACGCACCGGTACTCGGTGGCGAGCCAGGCGACTCTGTAGACGGAGACGACTCTGTAGACGGTTAGACATCCCAGCTGCCGCTGGCCGACCTTACGGGCAACTGCCGAGGGTGGGGTTCTCGATCGACCCATCCGGCATGATCGTGTCGCAGAACGTCGCGTTGGCCAGGTTGGCCGTCGTCGTGGTCGCACCCAGCAGCGTCGTCTCCGACAGGTCGGCCCCTGTCAGGTCGGCGCCGGTGAGGTTGGCGCCGGCCAGCGAGGCCTGGGACAGGTTGGCCTTGGACAGGTCGGCCCCCCGGAGGTCCGCCCCGGTCAGCACGCTGAGCTGGCCGTCGGCCCCGGCCAGCGAGGCTCGATGGAGGTCCGCCCCGGCCAGGTTGGCCAGAGGCAGCTGCGCCCGTTCTAGCGAAGCGCCGGCCAGGTCCGCCCCGACGGCCGAGGTGCCGCCGAGGGCGATCCCTTTGAGGTTGGCGTCGACGGCGCTCCCGAAGGCGAGGCTGCCGAGGAAGAAGTTGGCCCCGGCCAGCGAAGCATGGTCCAGCTTCGAGTAGGCCAGGAAGGCACCCTGGAGGTCGGCACCCCGCAGCCGGGCGCCGGGGCATTCGGTGTACGCCTCGATCCGGCAGCCCTGGACGACGGTGCCGGCGTGGACCTGGTGGCCGGTCAGGAGGGCATGGATGGCCGGGTAGAAGACGTTGCTGGACGGCAGCGGTATCGGCTTGCCCGACTGGGCGGCAGGCACCTGCCCGGGGCAAACCCCCTTCCGGGGGTTGCGGACCTTGCCGTCCGGCATGACCGTGTTGCAGAACGTGGCCCCTCGCAGGACGGCCCCCTTGAGCGTCGAGCCGGTCAGGTCGCCGTTGGCCAGGTTGGCCCCAGTCAGGTTGGCCCCGGTCAGGTCGTCACCGTTGAAGTCGGTGTCGGACAGGTTGGCGCCGGTGAGGTCGGCATGGCTCAGGTCGGTCCCGACGACGGCCCCGAAGTTGGCGTTCAGGTCGTGGAGGTCGGCCCCCGAAAGGTCGGCCTTGGCGATGCTGCCCAGATGCAGCGACGAGTCGGCCAACGACAGCCCCGGCCCATAGACGTAGTTCAGTGAGATGCCGGTCAGGCTGGTATGGCTGAGGTCGGCCTTGGCCATCGAGGCGTACGAGAAGCTGGCCAGGGCCACGGTCGCCCCCGACAGGTCGGCGCCGTCCAGGTCGGCGTAGTCGAAGAGGGCCTCCCGCAGTGTGGCGCCCGCCAGCTGCGCCCCGGGGCAGCTGGTCTTGGGCTGGACGACACAGCCGCTCACGTTGGCCCCGTACCCCACCGAGGGCTGCACGGCCTGGGCCAGCAACGAGTAGTAGGGGCTTGTCGTCGGCACCGAAATCGTCGCCGCACCGCTGGGCGTCCCGGCGGCCAGGCTGCCGACGACTCCCGCGCCGACCAACAAGAAGACCGCCGTAAGGTTGGCCCGGACCCCGAGACGCGGCCTTCTGCCTCGCCCCTGGTGCCCGGATTGCCCGGATTGCCCGGATTGCCCGGATTTCCTGGCGAGCTCCAGGGCGATCTCCATCCGGTCGAGTATGGACACCCGCCGGCCGATTGTCCCTAGGGGGAATCCCTAAACGGACGACGGCCGGTAGGTGAGCAGGACGTTGCCGGAGTCGAACTGCCGCACCCGGGCCAACTGGAGCGGGAGGCGGCCCTTCAGGTTCTCGAACAGGGAGCGGCCCTGGCCGAGGACGATCGGGCAGACCATGATCCGCAGCTCGTCGAGGACGCCGGCGGCGATGAAGTGGGCGGTGAGGTGCGCGCTGCCCAGCACCAGCAACTCGCCGCCGCCGGCGGACTTCACCGCCTCTATGTGCTCGACGGCTTCACCGGCGATGATCGTGGTGTTGGACCAGTCCGCGTGTTCGAGCGTGGTCGAGAAGACGAGCTTGGGTTTGGTGTTCATCCGGGACGTGATGGCCGGGTCGTTGATCTCGGACTGTTCGGTCGGCCACCAGGCAGCCATGTGCTCGTAGGTCGCCCGGCCGAACCCGAGGGTGGCCGCCTCGTCGAGCTGGCGGCCGGCGAAGTCGTCGAACTCCTCGTCGGGGACCAGCCAATCGAACTCGCCGTTCGGGCCCTCGGAGAAGCCATCGAGGCTGATGACGATGAATGAAGCCAAGGTGCTCATGATTTGCCGTCCAGTAACCGAGCCAACGACTCCAGAAGCCCTCGGGTTCCCTCTTCGCGCTGGGCCGCCGTGTCGTGGCCGTCGAGGAACACGCCCTGCTCGGTGATCACCAGTTGCGTCGTTGCGTCGAGGGGGCGGAATTCCACCGTGGCCACCGACACGGAGATCCGGTCCTCGTCGGCGGACATCTCGTACGTGTACACGATCCGTTGTTCGGGAACGATGTCGCGGAACTGCGACTCGTAGGTATAGACGGGGCCGCCCGGCGGCCCACCGCGGTTCACCTCGTGGCCCCCTACCCGGAAGTCGAGCTCGTAGCCCGCGCCCAACGCTTCGCCGGAGCCGGCGAACCAGCGGGCTTTGAGCGTGGGATCAGTCCATGCCCGGTAGACCTGGGTGATCGGCGCGTCGTAGGTCCGCTCGATGACGAACGTGTCATGGGCAACGGTGGACGGGGTCATGGCTTCTCCTCAATGGTGGCTACCTCGTTCAGGACATCGCCCAGCCGGTCCAGGCGGACTTCCCAGCCCTGCCGCCGATCAGTGATCCATTGTTCGGCGGCGGTCATCGCCGCCCCTTCGATCCGGCACATGCGCGTCCTCCCGACCTTCTCGGTCTTCACGATCCCGCACGCCTCGAGGACCTGCACGTGCTGGACGACGGCGGCCAGGGACATGGCCAGGGGTTCTGCCAGCTGACTGACCGAGGCGGGCCCCAGGGTCAGCCGTTCCACCATGGTGCGCCGGCTCTTGTCGGCCAACGCCTGGAAGGTCCTGTCCAGGTCGATCGTTTGGTCAAGCATCAACTTGAGTATGTCGACGGCCACGATGATAGTCAAGTACGAGCTTCAGTTTCTATCAGGCTCGTCAGGCACTCGACTACCGCGAACCGGGCGAGCGGATGCGAGTCCCGGAACGCTGGACCGGTGCCTTTCACGCGGCAAGGTCGAAGTGAGAAGATCATGGATCGGTCTCGCCAACCTCCGGCGGCCGGCCCTCGTCGGCACGGCGAGTGGGCCCGTTGCGGAGTGATGCGTACACATCAAAGAGGGCTTGAATGGAGAGAGGCGCAATGCATACCGTCCTGGGCATCCCGTTCGTGGATCGCTGCCGGCGATGAGGCTGTCAGGCAGTCGGAAGCGGCTGACGGAAGAGGCACTGCTGGCGTCCGTTGGGCTGCCGATCCTCGTGTTCGTCCTGGTGCAGCGGTTGGGCCGGCGGAGGACGACGCGGCTGATCCGAAAGTTCTCGGTGTCGCTGCGTCCGTACAAGGACAGGCTGGCGTCCGAGCTCGATCAATGGAACCGCGAGATCACGTGGGACGAAGTTGTCGAATGGGTACTTCAGATCGGTGAAAGAGGCCGTTAGGGCCGCCAGGCTGGTTCCTTGCACCGATCTTGTTTGGACTTGCTAGTCCATTTTGGTCCCCCTAGCGTCGGCTGCTCACGATGAGCGAGGAGCGCGCCGATGTCGGGACGTCTGAAGGGCCGGGCTGCCCTGGTCACTGGGTCCACCAGCAACATCGGGAGGGCCATCGCCGTCCGGTTCGCGGCTGAGGGCGCACGTGTCGTCGTCACGGGACGCGACGCCGTCCGAGGGTCCGCAGTCATCGATGCGGTCCGGGAAGGTGGTGGCGAGGCGACCTTCCTGGCGCAGGACCTCGACGGATCCGTCGAGCGGTCCCGGGAGCTGGCGGCGCGGGCGGCGGCGGTCTACGGACCGATAGAGATCCTCGTCAACAATGCGGGCATCTACCCGCCGGGCGACACGCTCTCGACCGACGGGGAGACGTTCGACCGGATCATCGGGGTGAACGTCAAGGCGCCGTACTTCCTCACCGCGGCGGTCGTTCCCGCCATGGCTGGGGCCGGCCGGGGCGTCGTGATCAACCTTGGCTCCTGGAACGCACGGCTCGGCCTTCCCGTTGGGACGGCATACGCGGCGACGAAGGGAGCGATGGAAACGTTGACGCGGGCCTGGGCCGCCGAGTTCGGAGCCCGGGGGATCCGCGTCAACGCGATCTCTCCGGGGGTTACCTTCGACGGCGCCAGCCCGGTGGCCGAGGTGGCCGGGCCGATGATGGCGACCACGCCCCTGGGGCGGATCGTCGCACCGGACGCCATTGCCCGAGCGGCGGTCTTCTTGGCCAGCGAGGACGCAGCCGACATCCACGGCACCGTCTTGGATGTCGACGGCGGGCGGTCTTCGGTGCTGTTCGCGGCCTGATGACCGGCCTCACCGCCAAGGGTGCGGCGACGAGACGGCGGATCATCGAGGGAGCCGCCCAGGCGATCCGCGACGTGGGGGTCGGTGACACGACGCTCGATGACATCCGCATGCGCACGGCCACCAGCAAGAGCCAGCTCTTCCACTACTTCCCGAGCGGGCGCGACGAGCTTCTCCTGGCCGTGGCGCAGTTCGAGGCCGACCGCGTACTGAGCGATCAGCAACCGCACCTGTCCGACCTCACGACGTGGGAGTCGTGGCAGCGGTGGAAGGCCGCCCTTCTCCGTCGTTATCGCCGGCAGGGGCCTACCTGCCCCATGGCCGTGCTGATGTCCGAGCTCGGTCGCACCGATCCTGCCGCCCAGGCGGTCACGCGCAGCCTGCTGCTGCGCTGGCGCCGCGACCTCGCCGCTGGCGTCCGTGCCATGCAGGCCACCGGATCCGCCCGACCGTCGCTCGACCCGGACCGCTTCGCCGGTGCCGTCGTCGCCGGGATACAGGGCGGCGTGGCGGTCCTCCTCGCCACGGGCAGTAGTGCAGATCTTGAGGCCGTACTCGAGCTGTTGCTCGATCAGCTCCGTGGCACCGAGCAGGCGAACGGCTGAAGCGCAGGATCGAGCAGACTCTCCGGCATGCCCGCCTCGCAGCCCACCATTCTCGCCACCAGTATCGGCTTCCAGCCCGACGGCCCGGACCCGTGGAACCTCCGACCTGGTCCCGCCTACTCCTTGGCCGCCCAGCTCGCAGGCGCCGGACGCCATCCGAGGCTGTGCATCATCGCCACCGCGGTCGGCGACAACCCGGCGTGGCTCGCCGCCATGCACCACGCGTTCTCGAAGCTCGACATGGTTGTCTCCCACCTCGACCTCTTCCCGATGCCCAACGTCGACGACGTGGAGGGTCACCTGGCGAGACAGGACGTGGTCTGGGTGAGCGGCGGAAGCACGGCGAACCTGCTCGCTCTCTGGCGGCTTCATGGACTCGACACGATCCTGAGGGCGGTATGGCAGGCGGGGACCGTCCTGATGGGCGTATCCGCCGGGTCACTCTGTTGGCACATCGGAGGGACCACCGACTCGTTCGGACTGCCGCTGCAGCCAGTGACCGACGCCCTCGGCTTTCTGCCCTACAGCAACAGCCCGCACCATGACGCCGAACCCGAGCGACGACCACTCATCCACCAGCTCGTGGCCGCCGGCACGCTGCCCGGCGGCTACGCGACCGACAACGGGGTCGGACTCGTCTACCGGGGAACCGAGCTGCACGAAGCTGTCACCGAAAAGCCTGGCGCTCTGGCCTACGAGATCCAACGGCACGGCGACTCAGCCCGTGAGACGCCCATTCCGACGCGCCGTCTGTCGTAACTACGCCGCACCCCGATCGCCGGGCGAGCCGCCGGGCGCTAATCGTTCCCGGTGGGGCTGGCGTTCCCGGCCGAGACCGCGGCGGACTGGCGAAGCGCCTCCGTGTAGATGGCAACGAGCCGGTCCCATCGTGCGTTGGCGGCGTCGTCGATCACCTGACGGCTGGGGTCGGCATCGAACCAGGCGACCGTCTCACGGATTCCGTCGACGAAGAGGGTCGTCGCGGCGAAGTCCGGCACGATCGAGCGAAGTTTGGCGTTGTCGAAAACCGAACTGTTCGCCTTGTCACCCCAGAGGCTGCCGAGCTGCGTCGGGTCGGCGGCGACGAGGGCGTCGGTCGGGATGTGGAGGATGTCGGGTTCGACGCCGGCCGCCTCGCCGACGAACGAGTAGATCTGGTTCCAACTGAGCGCCTCGTCGGAAGTGATGTGGAAGTCTTCGCCGATGGCCGACGGCCGGCCGAACAGACCGAGAAGGCCCTGGGCGAAATCGGAGTTGTGCGTCAGCGTCCAGATCGCCGTGCCGTCGCCGGGGACGAGGATCTTCGCCTGGCGCCGCATCCGTTCGACGATGGTGAAGGGCTTCGCCCAGCTGCCGACGATGACCGGGATCTGTGAGACGCCGTAGGTGAGGGAAGGTCGGACGATGGTGACCGGGAAGCCCGACTGTTCGTTGGCCTGGCGGAGTACCCGCTCGCAGGCGATCTTCTGCTGCGAGTACTCCCAGAACGGGTTGACCGTGGGCGTCCGCTCGGTGATAAGCCAACTCGACGGGGGCTTTTGGTACACCGATGCGGAGGAGATGTACACGTACTGCCCGGCGTCGGCGAACGTCTCGATGTCGTCGGCCACATGATCCGGCCGGAACCCGACCCACTGGACGACGACGTCCCAGGCCGTTCCTCTCA
>CAYVPF010000054.1:0-11160 GCA_964453355.1 uncultured Acidimicrobiaceae bacterium
CCGGTCCATGGCCTACTTCGCCGCCCACCACACCTACGGCAACTCGGGCTTCGACGTGGTGTGGGCCGAGAACGTCCTCGGGCTGGCCGCCCTGTACGGCCATCCGGCGTTCACCGCCCGGGCGGTTCGGTCTGTACGTTCGGCCGCGGCCGCCGAACCACCCCATCCGAGAGACCTACTGGACGCGAGTAGCCAGGCCACCCTGAAGGAGCTGGGCCGGCTGCCGCCGTCGGCCTACGCCGACCTCTGGTACACCGCGCCGGTGGTCAGCCACTTGCGGCAATGACGTCGGCGACGAGGGTGGCCAACCCCAAACGCGCTCTGGGGTGCCCTGCACACCCCGGTGAACCACGAGTAATCTGTCTAGTCCCATTGACTTGATTTGTCTATCTCACTAGACTATCGGTGAGAGCGAGCTTGGAGCAGGCTGGTGGCGATGAAGACCTACGTGGTTCGAGCGGAGCGAAGTGGTGACTGGTGGGCTTTGGAGGTACCCGAACTGCCCGGCGTCTTCAGCCAGGCACGCCGGCTGGATCAGGCCGAGGGGATGGCCCGGGACGCCATCGCGACGATGCTCGACGTCGCCCCCGACTCCTTTGAGGTGGACCTGCTGGCGGTCCTCGACGACGAGACGACCGCCGTCCTCGACGACCTGACCCGCGCCAAGGAGGATCTCACCCAGGCCCGGCAGCGTGCCGTCGGAGCCACGCAGAAGGCGGTAAAGGTACTGACCCGACGGGACGGGCTGACGGTGCGCGACGCCGGCCGGGTCCTGGGTCTCTCACATCAGCGGGTCGCCCAGGTACAAAAGCTCCTGGTCGACAACGGGGAGACGACAAATCCCCCCCAGTGACCTTGAGGTGGCCGGCGTCACTCCCCGGTCGGGGGGTGACTCCACCTCCTGGGCGGACGCCGCCACGGTCGGCACCGACAGCACCCTGGTCTGGCCGGACCGGCCGCCCCCCGCCTTACGCGTGCCCGATTGCCAGCCTCCGGCTCAGGCGTGCCCCAGGTCGACCGGCGGCAGGTCGGCGATGGCCGCCAGCAGGTGTCGTTCCCACACCTCGGCGGCCTCGGCCAGGAACGGGTCGTCGGCCTCGATGCGGACCTGCTGCAAGGCGTAGGTGTCGTTCCGGTACAGGGCCATGTCGTACGGCGGGCCCACCGACACGTTGGCCCGGGCCGTGCTCATCATCGACGTCAGGGCCACCTTGGCGGCCCGCTCCAGGTCCACCTGAGCGACCACTCCGAGCTCCAGCATGAACTTGCCGTACTTGGTCTCGCCGATCTGCAGGAACGGCTGGTCGTCGGACGCTCGGATGTAGTTGCCCTCGGGGTAGATCTGCAGCAGGTCCGGAGGCTCGTCGTCGATCTGGCCGCCGAGGATGAACGAGCAGGTGGCATCGGCGCCGGACTCCCCCAGGGCCTGGCGGTGCTCGGCCACCACGGTCCGGCTGAGCTCACCGACGTACAGGGCGGCCTCGAACAGGTGGCCCACCGTCCCCAGGTTGACGGTCGCGCCCTCCAGGTCCCGCCGGATCCGGTCCATCACCTCCTGGGTGGTGGCCAGATTGCCGGCCGACTCCAGCACGAACAGCCGGCTTGCCGAGGGTTGGAACGAGTGCAGCTTGCGGAAGGTGCTGACGTTGTCCACGCCGGCGTTGGTCCGGGTGTCCGCCAGGAACAGCAGCCCGTCGTCCAGCCGCATCGCCAGGCAGTAGGTCATGGTGGCCGGGATCGTACCGGTCACCGCCGCCCACGCCACTTGTGCCGGTCGTGTGCTCCAGCTTCGGCCGTTGCCGGGTTTGCCGTTCACACCCCAATTGCACCTTCCCGGCAACCAGCTCTATACCGCTGACCTGGGAACATGTCGCCTCAACACGACGGCCCCTCCGACCGGGAGGGGCGCAGAAGACGGAGGGGAACCCAGTGACGGTCAACGCAACGAAGCCGGTGGGCAAGGTCCGAAGCCCACTGGCGGTGATCCTGTTCGGCATCATCACCATCGGCATCTACAGCCTGTACTGGTACTACCGGTCGTTCAAGGAGCTGAAGCAGTTCACCGGCCAGGGCGTCGGCGGGGGTCTCGGGCTGCTGTTGACCTTCCTGCTCGGGATCATCACGATCTTCCTGTTGCCGGCCGAGGTGGGCAACATGTACGCCGGCGAGGGCAAGGACAAGCCGGTGAGCGGCAAGACCGGGTTCTGGGTGTTCCTGCCCATCGTCGGCGGCATCGTCTGGATCGTCAAGGTCCAGGGCGCCATGAACCGGAACTGGCAGGCCCACGGTGCCATCGGCTGAGATGGCCGCATGAGCGAACAGTGGGAGACCAAGACCGCCGACCAGGTGGTCGCCGGTGACCGGATCAAGGTGCGCGACGTGGAGATCACCGTGGCCAGGGTGGAGGACTCGTTTCTCGGCCGGGCCGGCATGATCGCCTTCATCGAGGACACCCCGGAGCGGTGGCTGAAGGTGCCGGCGACCGGCGACACCGAGGTGGAGGTGCTGGTCGCCGGCTGAGCCCAGCCGCCGCCCAGTCGCCGCCCAGTCGCCGCCCCATCCGGCCTCACCCGGCCCCGCCCACCTCGGGCGGGGCCGGGTGCGATAGTTTCATCGCCGATGACGCCTCAACGACCTGCTGCGCCGCAACGACTGGGCCTGACCATCGCCGACTCCACCCCGGCGCTCCCGCTGGAGCCGAAGCCGCCGGCCGGCGCGCCCAACGTGGTGGCGATCGTGCTGGACGACACCGGGTTCGCCCAGCTGGGCTCCTTCGGTTCGGACATGGCCACCCCGCACATGGACGGGTTGGCCGACGGTGGGCTGCGGTACAACCGGTTCCACGTCACCTCCTTGTGCTCACCGACCCGGGCGTCGTTCTTCACCGGCCGCAACCATCACGCCGTGGGCATGGGCTTCCTGGCGGACATCCCGCTGGGGTTCCCCGGGTACACCGCCCGGCTGCCGAAGACGGCGGCGGCCCTGCCGCGGGTGCTCCGCGACGCCGGCTACAGCACCATGGCCGTCGGCAAGTGGCACCTGACCCCCCGGTTCCAGCGATCGGCGGCCGGCCCGTTCGACAGCTGGCCCCTCGGCCTGGGGTTCGAGCGGTATTACGGGTTCCTGCAGGGCGACGCCAACCACTGGGCGCCGAGCCTGGTGGAGGACAACCACTACCTCGACCCGTCTCCGGGCCCCGGTGACGGGTACCACCTGAGCGAGGACCTGGCCGACCGGGCCGTCCGGTACGTGCTGGACCAGCAGCAGGCGGCCCCGGGCAAGCCGTTCTTCTTGTACTTCGCCCTCGGGGCCATGCACGCCCCGCACCACGTGGCCCCCGAGTGGGTCGAGCCGTACCGGGGGCGGTTCGACAAGGGTTGGGACGCCTGGCGCCAGGAGATGTTCGAGCGGCAGCTGGCACTCGGGGTGGTGCCGGAAGGCACCGTCCTCACCCCGCGGCCGGACTGGGTGGACGCCTGGGACGACCTGCCCGCCGACCACCGCCGCATGCACGCCCGCCAGCAGGAGGTGTTCGCCGGGTTCCTCACCCACACCGACGCCCAGATCGGCCGGCTCCTCCGGTTCCTGACCGAGATCGGCCAGCTGGACAACACCATCGTGCTGTTGTTCTCCGACAACGGGGCCAGCGCCGAGGGCGGCCGCACCGGCAGCGTCAACGAGCACCGGTTCACCGCCCGGGTCCGCGAGTCCATGGACGACAACCTGGCCGCCTACGACGACTGGGGCGGCCCGACCACCTACAACCACTACTCCTGGGCCTGGGCCTGGGCCGGCAACACCCCGTTCCGCCTCTGGAAGCGGTACACCTGGCTCGGTGGCACCCGCACCCCGCTGGTGGTGCACTGGCCGGCCGGCATCGCCGAGGGCTCACGGGGCCAGGTCCGCAACCAGTTCGCCCACGTCATCGACCTGATGCCGACGGTGCTGGACGCCGTCGGGGTGGCCCCGCCCGAAGTGGTCGACGGGGTCACGCAGCAGCGGGTCGACGGGGCCAGCCTGCGGGACACCTTCGACGACCCGGCCGCCCCGGACCCGAGAGACACCCAGTACTTCGAGATGCTGGGGTCCCGGTCGATCGTGCACGAGGGCTGGAAGGCCACCACCGACCACATCTCGGTGGGCATCATCGACGAGGAGGAGGCGGCCACCGGCAGCCGGGTCTTCGACGACGACCACTGGGCCCTGTTCGACCTGCGGGCCGACTTCTCCGAGTCCACCGACGTGGCCGCCGACCATCCGGCCGTGGCCCGCAAGCTCCAGGACCGCTGGCTGGCCGAGGCCGGCCGCAACCAGGTGTTGCCGGTCGACGACACCTTCATCAACCGGATCGGCGCCCTCATCCCGCCAGCGTGGCCGGCCGGCACAGATCGGATCTTCCGGCCCGGCGGCGGCCCGGTGTCAGACGAGGCCGTCCCCATGCTGTGGGGCGGGTTCCGGATGACCGTGGACGTGGACGTGCCCGCCGCCGAGCCGGCCGGGGTGCTGCTGGCCATGGGCGACTGGAACGGCGGCTACGCCCTGTTCGTCGCCGACGGCCGGCTGGTGTTCACCTTCTGCCGGGCCGGCGACGTCCTGGAGGTCGTCGGGGACCGGCCGCTGCCGGCCGGTCGCCAGTCCCTGGGTGTCCACTACGCCATCGGCCATGGTCCGGCCGGCGACGGGGAAGCCGATGACCACCCCGAACCGCAGGGCACCTTCTCGCTGTTGCACGGCGACACCGTGGTGGGCACCGTCGACTTCGACGGCATGCTGCCGCTGGCCATCCAGCACGGCGGGGCCGGCCTACGGCTGGGCCGGGACTCCGGGTTACCGGTGTCCACCCGGTACACCCCGCCGTACCCGTGGAACGGTGAACTGCTGCAGCTTCGGGTGCAGACCCCGGGTGGGCCGCCGCCGAGCCCGCAAGAGGAGATCCGGGCGGCCCTGCACAGCGACTGACCGCTCTGGTTCCGGGCTCATGTGTGCCCCAGGCCCCTACGGGTCCTCGGAGGTCAGCGGAGTCGAGTCGACTTCGCGTCGTCCGTAACGGCTACATGTCGTGCAACCAAGACCGCAAAAGCATTTTCCTCATCCTTGGATGCGAAAGCCCGTTTCGGAATGGATAGATACGTCCGCGATCGACCACGTCTCAGTAGATAGAACTCCTGCCAGTCCAGCAGCTGAGAATATACAGGCCACTGATTGAGCGTGTCGCTCAATGATGAGCAGATCCGGACGCCGTTATCACTGATTTCGACATGCCGATGAGCATCATTGTCCATTGCTCGTCTCACGCCACGACGGATGGCATATTCGTATAATGCTGGCATCAGAGCAAGGTATCCAAGGCCCAGGCACAAGAGGAGAATCCCAGGAAGGGGATGCCGGCTACGTCCGACGAGTAAGACGACACCACAAATCGTGATGATGCCGCCACACGCGACTGAAAAACGCTGCCGGACGATTTTCCTTAGGGTAAACCTCATGACCTTAAGCAGGTCGGCGGCGGTAACCGTGAAATCCAAGACAATCAAGCTCGCCGCTTGGTCGTCGTCCCGGGTCACCCACTTCACGATACTGCCGTGCGATGCGGTTCGATAAGTGTGGCGGAGATCACACAACCAGGGGACCCGGCTGACGGGCGCCGTCAGCCGGGTGGGGTGACGACCCAGCGGAGGCCGGTGCAGAGCAGCCGGGCCCCCGGGGTCACGACCAGCGGATCCAGCAGCGGGGGTAGCGGCAGGCCTAGGGCGGCCCGGGCCCAATCCGGGAGCAGGGTCACGGCGGCGGCCACGATGACGGCGTGCACCGCCCGGTCGTTCGGCCGGGTGCCGACCCCCCGGAGCAGGAAGTCCCGGGCCTCCATGGCCTGGGCCCCGGCGTACAGGTCCGGCCGGATCGCCGACAGGTAGGTGGCCGCCTGGTCGGCGGTCTCGGGCACCCACTCGGCCCCCAAGGCCCGGGCCACCACGGCGGTGTCGGCCCAGTAGGCGTCCCGTTCGGCGGCCGACAGCGGCCGGCGGCCGAACCGCTGGCAGGCGGCCAGGAAGCTGGACATCTCGGCCACGTGGATCCACGTGACCAGTTCCGGGTCGTCGGCCGAGTACGGCCGGCCGTCGGGGGCCACCCCGCGGACCCGGCGGTGCACCAGCTGGACCTGCCGGATGGCCCGCTCGGCTTCTTCGGCGGTGCCGAAGGTGGTGTACCCCACGAACGCCGCCGTGCGCCGCAGCCGTCCGAGGGCGTCGTCGCGGTAGTTCGAGTGGTCGGCCACCCCGGCCATGGCCAGGGGGTGCAGGCTCTGCAGCAGGAGGGCACTGAGGCCGCCGATCAGCATGGACGGCAGGTCGCCGTGCACCCGGCGGGCCACGCTGTCCGCCGGCAGGAACGGCCGGTCCGGCCCGGTGCTGGCGGTCGTGGCCCCTGGCGCCGTGGAAGGGGCCACCGGGTCCGCCGGCACCCCCAGGGACCGCCGCACCTGCCGCCGCAGGTCGGTCCGGGCCGGGGCCACCAGGGTCCCGAGGACCCGCAGTGGCAGCCGCAACGGCGCCGTCGCCAGCTGGCGGCCGGTCGTCAGCTGCTGGCCCACCTGCCGACCTACCTGCCGGCCGACCTGGCGGGGGAGTGTGGCAAGGCCGGGCACCGGTTCAGCTTGGCACGGTCGCCGTTCGTGGCAACATCGACCGATGCGGTTCGTCATCTACGGGGCCGGGGCCATCGGCGGGCTGATGGGCGGCTGCCTGTACCAGTCCGGCCACCGGGTGGAGCTGATCGCCCGGGGCCGGCACCTGGCGGCCATCCAGGACGGCGGCCTGGTGGTGGAACGGCAGGACCAGCGGGTGGTGCTGCCGGTGCCGGCGGTGGCCGGACCGGACGCCCTGGACTGGGACGAGCCGGCGGTGGTGGTGCTGGCGGTGAAGAGCCAGGACACCGAGGCGGCCCTGGACGCCCTGGAGGCCGTGGCCCCACCGGACACCGTGGTGGTGTGCGCCCAGAACGGGGTGGCCAACGAGCGGCGGGCGCTGCGCCGGTTCGCCAACACCTATGGACTGTGCGTGATGTGCCCGGCCACCCATCTGGAGCCGGGGGTGGTGGTCGGCCATTCGGTGCCGATCACCGGGCTGATGGATCTCGGCCGGTACCCGGGCGGAGTCGACGACACCGCGGCGGCCGTGGCTGCGGCGTTGGTCGAGTCGACGTTCCAGTCGGTGGTGCGGCCGGACATCATGCGGTGGAAGTACCGGAAGCTGCTGACCAACCTGCCCAACGCCGTCGAGGCCCTCTGCGGGGCCGCCGGCCGCGGCAGCGAGGTGGCCGTCCGGGCCGTGGCCGAGGCCGAGGTGGTGCTGGCCGCCGCCGGCATCGACGTGGCCACGGCCGAGGAGGACACCGAACGACGGGGGACGCTGCTGCAGACGCCGCCGCTCGGCGGCCGGCAGTGGGGCGGGGGGTCGTCCTGGCAGAGCGTCACCCGCGGCACCGGCACGGTGGAGGCCGACTTCTTGAACGGCGAGATCGCCCTACTGGGCCGCCTGTTCGGGCTCCCGGCGCCGGTCAACGGCTTCCTGCAGCACCGCGCCGGCGACGCCGCCCGGGCCGGACGACGGCCCGGCGACGTCACCCCCGAACAGCTCCTGGCCGAGCTGGACAGCGGCGCCGCATAGCCGTTCCGCAGAGGGGTTCTCCGTCATGCGAGCCCGGCGAGCCGGTACAACACGAGGGAGCCGGCGACGGCCACATTGAGGGACCGTCCGACGCCGACCATGGGAATCTGCACCACTTCGTCCAGGTAGGGCCACACCTCCGGGGGCAGGCCGGAACGCTCGTGCCCGAGGAGGATGACGCTCCGCCTCGTAGCCGGACGGACGTCACGGAGCGAGATGGAATCCTCGTCGAGCTCGACCCCGATCAGCTTGGCGCCGCGCACCCGTTCACGCGCCACCCAGTCGATCTTCGCGTCGACCCAGTGGATGCACGGGCGGACCGGAAGGGTGTCCCCCTTCTTCAACGCTTGGCGGTAGTGATCGGTCTCCGGCACCGCCATACACGCGCCCACGGCGTCGCAGGTCCTGAGGAGCGTGCCGAGGTTGGCTTCGAACGCCACCCAGAGCGGGGCCACGATCAAGTGGTTGATACAGGGCAGCGGGCTGCGTCGTCGTTCGGCATGCGGTGTCGGGCGACGGTTCCGCCGGGTCACTGGGTCGGGGCGAGCTCCTCACGCGGACCGGAAGTGTTGGGCATCGGCGGCGGACTTCGCGGCGTCCGTGGGCCATCGTTGTCGAGGGTCACATGGTACCGACGACAGGCATGACGAGGTAAACGGCCTCCCCGGCCGCTGCTGACCAAGCCGTTAGCGGGGACGCAGCCCCCAGCTGCCCTCCCACTGGTCGCCGGGCTCCAGCACGACGAGGTCGCGACCCGACCGGAAGGCGTCGGGCGGGCAGGTCATCGGCTCGATGGCCACCGCGGTGCGCCGCCGGTCGACGTCGCCGAGGGTGTCGCCGGTGTAGCACATCAGGTACCCGAACCGGTCGTCCGCCCACAGGTCCACGCCGCGGCCGGTCACCGGGTCGTCCAGGGACGCCCACGCCCGGCCGTCCGTGGCCCGCTGCAGGCCGGTGAAGGCGGTGTCCATCCGGGTGGTCCCGATGGACCGGCCGGCGGTGAAGTCGTACTCGGTGGCCGCCACCCCGAGCACCTCGCCGGTGGGCAGCGACCGGGCGTCCAGTACCAGCCGTTCGGTGGCCGGCAGCCGTAGGACCGCCCGGTCGATGCGGTCGCCGCCGGCCGTCAGGTACGGGTGGAACCCGAGGCCGAACGGCAGGGTGCGGTCACCGACGTTGGCCGCCGCGGTGGTGACGGTAAACCCGTCTCGGCCCAACCGGTACTCCACCCGCAGGTCCAGGCTGAACGGGTAGCCGGGCGTCGGCCGCAGCGGACAGGCCAGCGTCACCACGTTCTGGGCCTGGCCCTCCAGTCGCCACGGCCACCACCGGACGAGGCCGTGGATGGCGTTGCCCAGCCCCGGCTCGTCCAGGGCCGCCTGGGCGGAGACGCCGGCGAACTCGTACCGGCCGTCCCCCAGCCGGTTGGGCCACGGCGCCAGCACCTGGCCGCGACCGCTGTGCGACCACTCGTCGGGGCCGAACCCGTCGATGACGTCCAGGCCGCCGATCGTGTAGGAGCGGATGGTGGCGCCCATCTCGGACACCACCGCCTGCTGATCGCCGTGGCCGAGGACCCACTGCTGGCCGGTCGGTGACGCCGTTGTCTTGGACGTCGGTGTTTGGGCGGCCATGGTGTCCCGGTATCGTATCGGCGCGTGCGCATCCTGGTGACCAACGACGACGGCGTCCACGCGCCCGGCCTGGCGGCCATCACCCGGGCCCTCGCCGCCTGGGCGGGCGACAGCGCCGACCGCGAGGTACTGGTGGTGGCCCCCCTGGCCAACCACAGCGGTGCCTCGGCTGCCGTCGGGACCGTCTACGAGCGCGAGGCCCTGGCCTATCGGGCGGTGCCCATCGACGGCGCCGACAACGTCGCCGTCTACGGCCTGGACGCCTCCCCGGCGCTGTCGGTCATCGTCGGCATCCTCGGCGGCTTCGGCCCGCGGCCGGACCTGGTGGTGTCCGGCATCAACCTCGGCGTCAACGTCGGCCGGTCGGTGCTGCACTCCGGCACCGTCGGCGCCGCCCTCACCGGCGCCCAGCTCGGACTGTCCGGCCTGGCCGTCTCCCTGCGGTCCGGCGCCGCCCGGGACCACTGGGAGACCGCCGCCGACCTGGCCGTGGCCCTGCTCCCGATCCTGACGGCCGCCCCGGCCCGCACCGTGCTGAACCTGAACGTGCCGTCGGTGCCGGAGGCCGAGCTCCGAGGGGTCCGCCGGGGACGGATCAGTACCGCCGGCATCGTCAAGCGGGCCACCGGCGGCCCAGGCGGTGGCGGCCCAGCCAGTGGCGGCCCAGGCGGTGGCGGCCCAGGCGGTGGTGGCCCAGCCAGTGGCGGCCCCGGCGCCGGCGGCGATCCGGAGGAGGGCGAGATCCGGTTGACCCTGGGCACCGCCATCCCGTCGCTCGGCGACGTGGAAGGGGAGGACCCCGAGGACGACGCCGCCCTGATCGCCGCCGGGTACGCCTCCCTCACCGCCCTGTTGGGGGTCCGGGAGGACACGGCGTCGGGGGCCGACGACCTGGTGCGCCAAGCGGTGACGGAGCTCCAGGGCACCGTTCGCCCCTGAAGCTCGGTTCTGAAGCATCGGTCCCTGACCGGTGGCAGGCTGGGGGGATGCCCCATGAGGTGCGCCGGTTCCGCGACGGGGACCTGACACTGGCCTACGAGGTCCACGGGACCGGGTCACGGACGGTCGTGTACCTGCACGGCCTGCTCCTGGACGCCGCCGTCAACCGCCGGTTGGCCGGCGACCTGGCCAATCGAGGCAACCGGGTGGTCCTACTGGACCTGCCCGGCCACGGGGCCTCCGACCGGCCCCGGCGGGCGGCGGCCCACCGCATGGACGCCTACGCCCGCCGGGTGCTGCACCTGCTGGACGAGCTGCAGGTGGACCGGGCGGTCGTCGGTGGCATGTCCCTCGGAGCGGACGTCGCCCTGCAGCTGGCCCTTCTGGCCCCCGAGCGCGTCGCCGGGATGGTCGTCGAGATGCCGGTGCTGGAGAACGCCACCCCGTTCGCCGCCCTGGTCTTCACCCCGATCCTGTCCCTGGCGTACTACGCCAAGCCGTTGCTGCGGACCACCGCCTCGTGGGCCCGGCGGGTCCCCCGGCACCGGCTGGGACCGATCGACCAGTTCTTCGGTCCCCTGGTGCTGGAGCCGGAGGAGATCATGTCGGTCATCCACGGTGTACTGGTCGGTCCGGTGGCCCCGACGGCCGACCAGCGCCGGGCCATGACCATGCCCACCCTGGTCATCGGCCACGGCGCCGACCGGCTGCACCCCCTCGGGGACGCCCTGATGCTGGCCCGGCAGCTGCCGAACGCCCGACTGGTGCAGGCCCGGTCCCTGTTCGAGCTCCGACTGGCCCCCGCCCGCCTGACCGGGACGATCGCCGACTTCTTGGACGACGTGTGGGACGCCGAGGCCGACCGACGAGCCGGCCCAGGGTCAGCCGGCCCAGGGTCAGCCGGCCCAGGGTCAGCCGGCCCA
>CAYVPF010000054.1:11260-15499 GCA_964453355.1 uncultured Acidimicrobiaceae bacterium
GGGTCAGCCGGCCCAGGGTCAGCCGGCCCAGGGTCAGCCGTCGGGATCTGACCCCGGGCGCCGCTGCCGCTTCACCTCCGACCGCCGCTTCTTGCCGGCCAGCCGCCGCTCCTTGGACCCCTTCGTCGGGGCCGTCGGCCGCCGGGGCGGGTCCACCCGCAGGGCCGCCGCCAGCCGGTCGGCCAGCCGGTCCAGGGCCAGCTGCCGGTTACGGGCCTGCGACCGGTCGTCGCCGGCCGTGGCCCGCACCACCGGGCCCAGTCGCTCCAGCAATCGGGCCCGCTGCCGCGGGCCCAGGGTCCGAGAGGCGGCCACCTCGAACCACACCTCCACCCGGCTGCTGGCCCGGTTGGCGTGCTGGCCGCCGGGGCCGCCCGACGTGGTGGCCCGCCAGCCGATCTCGTCCATCGGGACGGCCAGCGACCGGTTGACCCGCAGCCGGGCCGGACCGGTTGGCTCCTGGTCGGGGTCGGCAGGCTCCATCGGCCGAGCGTAGGTCGGCGCTGCCGAGCGGGGTGCGGAGGTCGCCGAGCGGCGGTGCCCGGAATGCCGCCAAGCGGCGTGCGGAAGGTGCCGGCCAGCGGCGGTGCGCCACCGCCGTTACGCTCGGACCATGGAATACCGACATCTCGGACGCAGCGGCATGGTGGTCTCGGCCCTTTCCTACGGCAACTGGATCACCCACGGTGGCCAGGTGCAGGAGGCGGCGGCCAAGGCCTGCGTCAAGGCCGCCCTCGACGCCGGCATCACGACCTTCGACACCGCCGACGTCTACGCCATGGGGGCCGCCGAGGAGGTGCTCGGGCGGGCCCTGAAGGGGATCCGCCGGGACTCCATCGAGATCTTCACCAAGGTGTACTGGCCCACCGGGCCCAACCCCAACAACCGGGGGCTGTCCCGCAAGCACATCGTCGAGTCCCTGGAGGCGTCCCTGCAGCGGCTGCAGACCGACCACGTCGACCTGCTGCAGGCCCACCGGTTCGACAACGAGACCCCCCTGGAGGAGACCCTGCGGGCCTTCGACGACCTGGTCCGCCAGGGCAAGGTCCACTACATCGGCGTGTCCGAGTGGACGGCCGACCAGATCGCCGCCGCCCTGCGCATCGCCGACGACATGGGCCTGGACCGGATCGTCTCCAACCAGCCCCAGTACTCCCTCTTGTGGCGGGTCATCGAGCCCGAAGTGGTGCCGCTTTGCCAGAAGGAGGGCATCGGCCAGATCGTCTGGTCACCGCTCGCCCAGGGAGTGCTGACCGGCAAGTACCTGCCCGGCGCCCCACCGCCGGAGGGGTCCCGGGCCACGGCCAAGGACGGCGCCAATTACATCGGCTGGCTGCTCCGTGACGAGGTACTGGCGCCGGTCCAGCAGTTCGCCGCCCTGGCCCGCGAGGCCGGCCACACGCCGGCCGCCGTGGCCCTGGCCTGGGTCCTGCAGAACGAGAACGTCTCCACGGCCATCCTCGGGGCCACCCGCCCGGAGCAGGTGATCGAGAACGTCAAGGCCCTCGACGTGGTCCTGGAGCCGGAGCTGCTGCTGGCCGTCGAAGAGGTGCTGGCTCCCGCCGTCCTGCGGGACCCCAGCTTCACCACCAGCCCGCCCACCCGGCCCTGACCGGGGGGTCGGCCCGGTCCCGCTAGACCTCGAACCGGGACCGGAACGACCGGACGGCCATGGTGGTGTGGGCCCGGTGCTCCTCGAACACCCGCTGGTACCCAGTGTGGGCGATCAGCCACCGGCCGTCCCGGCGGACGTACCGGTCGTCGTAGAAGGCCGTCCCGGCGATCTCCAGGTCGACCGCCGGGATGATGACCCGGTCCACCAGGTACCAGATCCCGGTGGCCGAGTCCGGCCCGCTCTCGGTGATCTCCGGATGGTGGCCGTGGTGCTGGGTGATCATGCCCGGGTCGGTGAGGGAGTCGGCCAGGAACGTGACGATGGCCTCCCGGCCGTCGTAGCTCAGCTTGCCGTCGTCGTAGGAGGCGGTGCAGTCCTCGGTCAGCAGCTGCCCCAGCTCCTCGAACTGCTTCAGGTCCAGCAGCCGGAAGTAGGCGTACTTGACCTGCTTGATCGCCTCGACGTCATCCAGGTTCACGGTTCCCCCGTAGTGATTGGCTCCCCGACGGAACGTCCGACCCTACCGGACTGTCGACTACTGGACTGTGGAGGTCGTCCAGCTGACGCCGCCGTTCGTGGTGACCGCTGCTTCCGCCTTTGTGGCGTCACTGCCCACCATGATGCAGTGAGAAGCCGACCAGCAGTCCAACCCGAGGTTCTCGCCAAATGTGGGATCAGGGTTGGAGGACGTCACGTTCGAGGGCCCGTTCATGACCGTCCAGGAAGCCCCACCGTTGGTGGTGACCACGACGCCGGCAGCGGCATCTCTGGACGGAAAGCCGGCGACCATACAGCCGCCGTCACCAGTGCACGCGATCTGTTGGACCCAGGCCGTCGATTCGGGGAATGTCTTGTCTTGTGTCCAGTTGGCCCCGTCGTCATCCGTGACGATCAGATCGCCCCGGGCCGTCGGATCGAAGGCCCCTGTGACGTTCGAGGAGACGCCGAAGCAGGTCGTTCCGGGAACGCAGCTGACCGCGGTGTACTGCGCACTACCGGTGGGAAGGAATTGCATAGACCAGGTGGCACCGCCGTCAAGACTCGAGTAAGCGTCCCTGCCGACGGCCACGCAGGCAGTAGCAGTACACGACACACTCCGGGCGTTGTCGTAGCGTGTAAACGTCGATGTCGTCCAAGTAGACCCGTTGGTGGTGTAGACGAACGATCGGGAGTCGCCGGCAAAGTTGGTGCCGACCGCTGCGCAGCGCGTGTCGGATTGGCAAGCCACCGACGTCAGGTAGGGACCTGTCCCGACGTGGACGTCCGTCCAGGCGGCCCCGCCGTCGGACGTGGACAACACAGAGTCATCGCCCACGGCAAAGCAGTGGTCGACATCCGGACAGGTGACTCCCACCAACTGCGTCATCGAAGGCGTCACGGCAGGTACCGGGACACTCCGAAACGTCGCGCCGCCGTTGCTGGAGGTTTCGATCAACGGGGCGCCTGCGGACGTCTGACCGACGGCCACGCAGTCTGTCGCCGTCGGGCAGGCCACGTCGTCGAACCAGCCCTTTGTCGACGGCGCTCCGGCGCCCAGGTCCAAGGTGGCGGCGCCCACCACCGAAGCGGTGCTGGTGTTCCCCGACACCGTGGTCAGGTTGACGGCGGCGTCGCCGTAGGCGGCGGTGCCGGTGTTGGAGAACAGCCAGTACCCCCCACCGTCGGGGGTGGCCGCCAGGGCGTCCCAGCCGGCACTGCCCGGCGCGGCCGCCGACCCGTAGAACTGGGCGTCACCGAAGTTGAACACCCCGCCGTCGGACCCCACCATCCGGTAGCCCCCGTAGTCGGGGGTGCCGGTCACGAAAGCGATGGGGGCGTTCAGCGGCTGGCCGCCCATGGACCCGTAGAACGGGGCGGTGAAGGCGAAGATGCCGCCATCGGCGGCCACCAGCCAGTACCCGCCCGTGGCGGCGTCGGCGGCCATGCCGACGACCGGCTTGTTCAGCGGCTGGCCCCCCATGGAGCCGTGGAAGGCGGCGTCGCCGAAGGCGAAGAGGCCGCCATCGGCGGCCACCTCCCAGTAGCCCTTGCCGTCGGGGGTGGCGGCCATGCCGACGATCGGCTGGTTGAGCGGCTTGCCCCCCATGGACCCGTAGAACCCGGCGTCGCCGAAGGCGAAGATGCCGCCGTCGGCGGCCACCAGCCAGTACCCGCCGCCATCCGGGGTGGACGCCATGCCGACGATCGGCTGGTTGAGCGGTTGGCCGGCCATGGACCCGTGGAAGGCGTTGGGGCAGGTGTCGCCGCCCGGAGCCATGACGGTGACGGCACCGTCGGCATGTCCGAGGGTCACCTCGTAGGGGCAGGCCGTGCTGGCCCCCGCCTCGCCGGCCACCGGTCCCACCGTGACGGTGGCCACGGCCACCGCCGGCAAAGCCATGGCCGCCATAGCCACCATGGCGGTCAGCGCCCTGGTCAACGATCGCCCCACAACAACCCCCCTTGTCGCAGCCGCCTCCGGCAACCGGCATTTTGTGGGTGTCGCCGATGACATGTCAAAACCAGATCTTCCGAAAGCCCGTGCTCGTCACACGCCTGATGCGACGAGCCGGCCAAGACCCGCCGCCTCGGCCATGCTGGGGGCATGCCCGACCACCGACCGCCCCGGCGGTACCAGCGCATCG
>CAYVPF010000055.1:0-15360 GCA_964453355.1 uncultured Acidimicrobiaceae bacterium
GCCGATGGAGTACGCGGTGGAGTGGAGCCGGCTGATCGAGCTGCAGATGGAGGGTTCGGTCGGCTAGTTCCCACGGCCGGCGTGGGGTTGGGGCCCCATCCGGGCAGGGGACATGGCACCATGGTGGGGTGCCGATGCGGGAGGAATGCAAGCACTTCCAGAGCCGGACCTACGCGTCCGGCGAGGTCGCCCGCTTCTGCAGCCTCGACCTGGCCCCCGAAGCCCCCTGGCGGTGTCCCGCCGACTGCAAGGCCTACGAGCCGCGGATGGCCGACGTCGGCTGGGTCCACGGCAGCCTCGTCGAGCCGGCCATCGAGGAGGAGCCCAACCTTCCCGGTGAGGAGGTGGCCGAGGTCCTGGGCAACGCCGAGGACATCGTCAACGCCATCGCCGCCGATGCCCTGGCTGAAGCCCGGGCCGAGGACGCCCGGCGCGAGCGCGAGCAGGGTGGCCGCAAGTGGTGGCGCCGCCGTCGGTAGCGGTGGCAGCCGGTAGCCGGCGTCAGCCCCCGGTGAACCGCGGCGGCCGCTTCTCCAAGAACGCCGTCATGGCCTCGGTGAGGTCGTCCGACGACAGCATGCCGGCGTTCCAGGTGGCCACGTAGTCCAACCCCTCCGCCACCGTCCGGCCGTCGTTGGCGGCCAGCACCGCCTTGGTGCCCTGCACCGCCACCGGCGAGTTGGCGGCGATCTCCGCCGCCAGGGCCCGGGCCCCGGCCACCACGGCGTCGGCGTCGGCAAACAGGTCGTTGACCAGCCCGATCCGCCGGGCCCGCTCCGCGTCGATGTCCTTGCCGGTGAACGCCAGCTCGGCCAGGTGGCCGGCCCCCACGATCCGCGGCAGCCGCTGCAGGCTGCCCAGATCGGCCACGATGGCCACCTTGGCCTCGCGGACCGAGAACACCGCGTCGGCCGACGCCAGCCGGATGTCGCAGGCCGCCACCAGGTCCACCCCGCCCCCGATGCAGTACCCGTGCACCGCCGCCACCACCGGCTTCGGGCAGTCCGCCACGGCCGTCACCGCGGCCTGCAGCCGCACCACGCTGGCCCTGGTCGCCCGGGCCCGGGCCGCCGGCGACGGCGCCGCCGGGTCGGTCCCCGGCGAACCGCCGGCCGGGTCGTCGCCGGCCAGCAACGATCCCATCGACTTCAGGTCCAGGCCCACCGAGAAGTGCGGACCCCGGGCCGCCACCACCACCGCCCGGACCCCACGATCGGCGGACAGCTCGGCCATGGCCCGGGGCAGGTCCGCCCACAGGGCCGGGCCCATGGCGTTGCGGGCCTCCGGCCGGTCCAGCCACAGCGTCGCCACGTGCCCGTCCTGCTCCATCGTCAGGACGTCGGAGGAGAAGGTCATGGCGACCGAGGCTACCCGGGGGCCCAGGTGGGGACCGGCAGCGCCGCCAGGTAGGGCCGCCAGGTAGGATGGACCACCGGGGCCCCTTGGGAGGGCTCCGTTGCGTGTCCGGCCCCGGCCACGGCCGACCGCCCGCCAGGGCGACGGGCCAGGACCGCAACCCGAGCAGTCGCAGCGCCAGAAGAAAGGTCCGAGTCCTGCACACCTTCACCGCCGACGGCGCCGCCGCCCTGCCCGGACCCCAGTGGCTCCGCCACCGCCGGGCGGAGGCGTTCGACGACTTCGTGGCCCTGCCGCTGCCGTCGGAGAAGGAGGAGGTCTGGCGGTACTCGCCCATCGACCAACTGGACCTGGACACCTACCGGCCGGCCACCCTGCCTGACGCCCAGGCCGGCCTGACCGACCCGCTGGCCGTCGCCTTCGTGGACGGCGTGGCCGCCGACATCGCCCACCGCAGCGCCCTGGTGGTGGTGCACAACGGGGTGCCGGTGGCCGTCGACCGGTCCGGGCTGCCCGACGCGGTGGTGCTCGGCGCGCTGTCCGAAGCCGAGGCCGAGGCCGGCCGCCGGGGCGGCCCGGGACAGGTGCTGTCCGGCGGCGACGCCCTGGTGCGGCTGAACGACGCCTTCTGTCCCGCCGTCCTGGCGATCGACATCCCAGCCGGCGTGGCGGTGCCGGCCCCCATCGTCGTCGTGCACTGGTGCGACGGTGCCGATGGGGATGGCGGCGACGGCGATGGCGGCCAGGCCCCGGCGTCGTTCCCCCGGCTGGCGGTCACCGTCGGTCGCGGTGGGCAGGCCAGTTTGGTCGAGGTGCTGGCCGGCGCCCCCGCCGACCAGCGGGCGCTGGTGGTGCCGGTGACCGAGCTGTCCGTCGGCGACGGCGGCCACCTGTCCTACGTCAGCCTGCAGGTCCTCGGCACCGGGGCCTGGCACCTCGGGCGGCTGGCCGCCCGAGCCGGCCGGGATGCCACCGTCCGCACCTTCACCGTCGGCCTCGGCGGCGCCTACGACCGGTCCCGGACCGACGCCGCTGCCGCGGGGCCCGGCGCGTCGACCGAGCTGCGGTCCGCCTACCTCGGCACCGGCCACCAGGTCCACGACGTCCGCACCCTGCAGGACCACGAGGCACCCCACACCACCAGCGACCTGCTGTGCCGGGGGGCCGTGGCCGGCACCTCCCGGTCGGTCTACAGCGGCCTCATCCGGGTCCGGCGCGGCGCCGTCCGGACGGTGGCGCTGCAGACCAACAACAACCTGGTCCTCGACGAGCGGGCCCACGCCGACTCGGTGCCGAACCTGGACATCGAGGAGAACGACGTCCGCTGCAGCCACGCCTCCACCGTCGGGCCGGTCGACGAGGACCAGCGCTACTACCTCGAGTCCCGCGGGGTGGCCCCGGACCGGGCCGAGCGGCTGATCGTCCTCGGGTTCTTCGACGACATCGTCGAGCGGTCCCCCGTCCCCGAGGTCGTCGACCGGCTGCGCCGGGAGGTCGGGCTGCGGTTGGCCGAGGCCTTGGCGATCGACCCGGGCGAATCCGGCCCGGGTGCATCCGGTCCCAGCAGATCCGGAGCAGGGCAGCCCGAGACGGCGGGCCCCCGCTGGGACCCCAGGCAGGACCAGGAGAGGACGGCGACCGGTGACTGACCAGGTGGTGCTGTGCCGCCGCGACGACCTCGCCCCGGGGCAGGCCCGGCGCTTCGACGTCGGGGCCGACCGCATCGCCCTGGTGCGGATCGGCGACGACTTCTACGCCATCGGCGACCGGTGCAGCCACGAGGACTTCTCCCTGGCCGACGGCGAGGTCTGGGAGGACGAGTGCGAGCTGGAGTGTGCCCGGCACGGCAGCACGTTCGACCTGCGCACCGGGGCGGCCTGCTCGCTGCCGGCCACCAAGCCGGTGCCGGTGTACGAGGTCGCAGTTACCGGTGACGACGTGACGGTGGTGCTGCCGTGACCGCGGTGGGCGCAGCCGGTAAGGGAGATTCGGCCACCAGCGCCGCCCCCACCCCGGGGGACAGGCACCTGCTGGAGATCGAGAACCTGCACGCCGAGGTGGCCGGTCGGGAGGTGGTCCGTGGGGTGGACCTGACCGTGCGCGGCGGCGAGGTGCACGTGGTGATGGGCCCCAACGGCTCCGGCAAGAGCACCCTGGCCCACGCTCTCATGGGCCGGCCCGGCACCACCATCACCGAGGGCAGCATCCGGCTGGACGGGGTCGAGCTGGTCGGGCTGCCGCCCTGGCAGCGCGCCCGGGCCGGCCTGTTCCTGGCCCTGCAGCAGCCCATCGAGGTGCCCGGGGTGCGGCTGGCCGCCACCATGGTCGAGGCCCTGGCCGGCCGGGGCGGGGGTGGTGCCGGCGACGGCGATCCGGGGTCGGCTGACCTTGACCTGGCCCAGCTGGAGGACCTGTTGGTGGCCGAGGCGGCGGCCATCGGGTTCGACCGGCGGTTCTTGGACCGGCCCCTCAACGTCGACCTGTCCGGCGGCGAGCGCAAGCGCAACGAGGTGCTGCAGCTCGGGGTCCTGCGGCCGCCGTTCTGCGTCCTGGACGAGATCGACTCCGGCCTCGACGTCGACGCTCTCGGGGCGGTGGCCCGCCGGGTGGAGCAGGCCACCACCGAATGGGGGCTGGGGGTGCTGGCGGTGACCCACTTCCACCGGCTGCTGGTGGAGCTGCGGGCCGACGCCATCCACGTGCTGGTCGGCGGCCGGATCGCCGCCTCCGGTGGCCCGGAGCTGGCCGAGGAGCTGGAGCAGACCGGCTACGCCAACTACGCCTCCGCCTGACCGCACTGCCTGGCCGGACTGCCGACCACATCGGGCCCCGCCGGAGCGAACCTTACGGGCACCTGACAGATCGTCCCTGGTGACGCCGGTAATTGGTGGCCCGTTGGTAGGGTAGACCGCCATGGTCAGCAGTCGTCCAACCGGCGACGCGTCCGGTCCCCCGAACCGTCGGCGGCCGGGTACCCGTTCTTACGAGGACGGATTGCGTTCCCTCGGGTCCCAGATCGAAGGTGGGCCGGCCGGTGCCGGTCCTGTCGCCAACGAACGGGGGCTGCGGGCGCTCGGCGACCAGATCAATGCCACCACCGCCGGTGGCACCGGTCGTGGGGCGAGCGGCGGTGGCCGGGGGGCGGGCGGTGGGGGCGGCCGTAGGTCCGGGGGCCGGGGCGGCGGCCACGGCCGCGGCCGACGGCGTTGGAGCACCCGGCGGAAGATCACGACGGCGGTGATCGCCCTGGTGGTCCTGGCCCTGCTGGCCGTCGGCGGCGCCTACGGGTACACCCGGTACCGCTACGACCAGATCCCCAAGGTGAACGTGGCCAGCGAGCACCAGCAGGTCACAGGGCAGCCGTTCAACATGCTGGTCATCGGGTCCGACTCCCGGGTGGGCAACCAGAAGGACACAAGCTCCTACGGGACATCCACAGAGGTGGGCGGCCAGCGCAGCGACGTCACCATGATCTGGCACGTCGACCCGTCGACGAAACAGATCAGCATCATCTCCATCCCCCGGGACACCCTGGTGTCGATGGTGGGGAAGAACGTCACAACATTCGGCCAGTTCAACCGGATCAACTCGTCCTACAACAGCGGGGCCACACTGCTGGTGCAGACCATCGAGGCCAACTTCGGCATCCCCATCACCCACGTCGTGCAGATCGACTTCGGCGGGTTCCGGGGTGCCGTCAACGCCCTGGGCGGGGTGTACCTGAAGTTCAACTACCCGGTCCGGACAATGAACGAGACAACACCCACACACGGCCCCACCAACGAGACCGGCCTCGACGTCACCACCACCGGCTGCCAGCTGCTCACAGGCACCAAGGCGCTGCAGGTCGCCCGCAGTCGCCACTTCGAGTACTACGCCACAGGCGAATGGCAGGCCGACCCCACCGGCGACTACGGGCGGATCAAGCGGGAGGACGCCTTCCTGCGGGCCCTGATCGACCGGGCCAAGTCCAGTTACAACCCGCTGAAGCTCAACGCCTTCCTCGGGGCCCTCCCCCAGGGCATCACCATCGACAGCCAGTTCACCCTGAACGACCTGGTCGGCCTGTCCGAGGACTTCCACAGCATCAACCCCACAGCCCTGGCCACCCTGACGATCCCGACCGACACAAATGGGTACGTGACACCGTGGGGCGACGTCCTGTTCATCAAGCAGCCCACAACCCAGCAGATGCTGGTGTCGATCTTCGGCAGCGAGCTGACCACCCCCACGGCCCCGCCGCCGGACTTCACACTGAACCCGTCGCCGCCGCCGGCCGTGACCACCACCACGACCGCGCCGCCGACGCACGGCACCGCGGCGCCGGTCACCGTGACGACCACGCCGACGCCGTCGTACGATCCGACGCCCTGCAGCCCCTGAGCCGGTGCCCTTCACGCCCGAACAGCTGTCCGACATCGAGGCGATCCGCGACGTGGGCCGGCTGTACGCCCACTCGCTGGACCGGCTGGACGCCGAGGGGATGCGCCGGGCCTACTGGCCGGACGCCAGTGACGACCACGGCCTCGAGTTCAGGGGGCGGGCCTGGGACTACGTGGACGTGGCCATGGAGTCCCACCTGCGCTGGCGGCCGAGCCTGCATACCCTGCTCAACCACATGGTCGCCCTCGATCCCGGCGGCCGCACGGCCCGGGGGGAGATCTACGTGGTGGCCTACCTCTTCGAGGTGGCCCGCCCGGTGCTGCACACCTGGATGGGCCGGTACCTGGACCGGTACGAGAAGCGGGACGACGAGTGGCGGATCATCGAGCGGGTGGTCGTCCACGAGGGGTCCCGCTTCGACGACCCACTGGTCCGCATGCCCTTCGACCAGAGCGACTTCCGCCAGGGGTCGTTCGACCGTCCGTCCTCGCTGCGCCCGATCGGCCCCTGAGGGGACCTCAGGCGGGGGCGGCCACCTCTTCGAGGCCCTGGGCCAGGGCGTTCCAGCTGAGGGTGGCGCACTTGATGCGCACCGGGAACTTCACCACGCCCTGCAGCGCGGCCAGCTCACCCAGCTTGGCCGGGTCGACCGCCTCGGGCTCGGCCGCCCCCGAGCCGTCACGTTCCAGCGAGGCCTCGTGGATGGACATCATGGACTTGAACGTGTGGATAAGCCGGTGGACCTCGTCGACCGACCGGCCCTTGACGGCCGCCGACATCAGCGACGCCGACGACTGGCTGATCGAGCAGCCGGATCCGCCGATCTTGATGTCGGCCAGGGTGCCGTCGCGGACGTCCAGGGTGACCACCACCTCGTCCCCGCACAGCGGGTTGAACCCCTCCACCCGGTGGGCCGGCGGCGACGGCAACTCCCCCCGGTTCCGCGGGGACCGGTAGTGGTCGAGGATGATCTCCCGGTACAGCTCTTCCAAGTCCGGCATCAACCGAACAATCTACCGGCTTCGATCAATCCCTCGATCAGGACGTCCACGTCGTGCTCGTCGTTGTACAGCCCGAACGACGCCCGGGCGGTGGCCGGCACCCCGAGCTTGCGCATCAACGGCTTGGCGCAGTGGTGGCCGGGCCGGACGCAGACCGCGTACTGGTCCAGGACCTGGGCCAGGTCGTGGGCGTGCACGTCCTTGAACGCCAGCGACAGCACCCCACCCCGGTCGTCGCCGGCCGGCGGCCCGAACACCCGGCAGTCCGCCCCCAGCCGGTCGTCCAGGGCATCCAGGGCGTAGCGGGTGAGGGCCCGTTCGTGGGCCCGGATGCGGTCCAGGCCGATCCCTTGGAGGTAGTCGACGGCGGCCCCCAGGCCGATGGCCTCGGCGATCGGCGGGGTCCCGGCTTCGAACCGCTGCGGAGGTTCGGCCGGCAGGAACCGGTCGAGGCGGACGTCCAGGATCATGCCGCCGCCGCCCATGAACGGGGGCATGGCCTCCAGCAGGTCGGCCCGGGCCCACAGCACCCCGATGCCGGTCGGCCCCATCATCTTGTGGGCGGAGAACGCCAGGAAGTCGACCCCCAGCTCGGTCACGTCCACCGGCAGGTGCGGGACCGACTGGGCCCCGTCGGCCACCACCAGGGCCCCGGCGGCGTGGGCGGCTTTGGTGATCACCGCCAGGGGATTGATGGTGCCCAGCACGTTCGACATGGCCGACACCCCGACCAGCTTCACCCCGTCGACCAACCGGTCCAGCTCCGACAGGTCCAGCCGGCCGTCGTCGTCGACCGGGATGTACCGCAGCGCCACCCCCCGCTCTTCGGCCAACTGCAGCCACGGCACCACGTTGGCGTGGTGCTCCATCTCGGTCAGCAGCACCGTGTCGCCGGCCGCCAGGTTGGTGCGGCCCCAGGCGTGGGCCACCAGGTTGAGGGACTCGGTGGTGTTCTTGGTGAACACCACCTCCTTCGCCGGGTCCGGGGCGCCGATGAACCGGCCGGCGGACACGCGGGCGGCCTCGTACCGGTTGGTGGCCTCCTCGGCGGTGGCGTACACCCCCCGGTGCACGTTGGCGTGGGTGGTCTCGTAGTACTGCTCCATGGCCGCCAGCACCGGTCGCGGGGTCAGCGCGGTGGCGGCGGAGTCCAGGTAGACGATGGGCCGGTCGTGCACCAGCCGGGACAGCAGCGGGAAGTCCTTGCGGACCCTCTCCACGTCGATGGGGTCGACATCGATGGCGTCCACGGCAATGGCGTCCACGTCGATGGAGTCGTCGATCACGGCGTCGGGCATGTCAGTTCCGCCAGTCCTCGTAGCCGTTCAGTTCGATCCGGCGAGCCAGCTCCGGGCCGCCGCTTTCGGCCACCTGGCCGTCCACCAGCAGGTGCACCCGGTCGGGGACCAGGTCCTCCAGCAGCCGCTGGTAGTGGGTGACCACCAGCACGCCCAGGTCCGGGTGGGTCTCCCGCACCGTGTGGACCCCCCGGCCGACCACCCGGAGGGCGTCGATGTCCAGGCCGGAGTCGGTCTCGTCCAGCACGGCCAGGTCCGGCTCCAGGAGCGCCATCTGCAGGATCTCGTTCCGTTTCTTCTCCCCGCCGGAGAACCCCTGGTTGAGGTGCCGTTCGCCGAACGACGGGTCCATGCCGAGCCGTTCCATCCACTCGTTCATGGCGAACCGGACCTCCAGCACCGACAGGTCCTGGCCCTGGCGGGCCGACATGGCCTGGCGGAGGAACTGGGTCACGGACACCCCTTCGATGGACTCGGGGTACTGGAAGGCCAGGAACATGCCGGCCTTGGCCCGGGCGTCGCTCGCCCAGTGGGTGACGTCTTGGCCCTGGTAGCGGATGGTGCCTTCGGTCACCTGGTAGGCCGGGTGGCCCATCAGGGTGGCGTCCAGGGTGGACTTGCCGGCCCCGTTCGGGCCCATGAGGGCGTGGACCTCGCCCCGACCGATGGTCAGGTCCACCCCCCGGAGGATCTCGGTGTCGTCCACGGCCACGTGCAGGCCGTCGATCTGGAGCAGGGGTGATGTTGGAGCCACGACCCAAAAGTCTACCGGTTTAGTCGCATTTAGAAAACGGGAAGAGAAAATTTCGTTGTACCAGCTCGTCCGGGAGCCGGCACGGGGCCGCCGGTGCGTCCACGGGAGTGGCGGCCGGTACGCTGCCCCGGTGGCGACGCCGTGGACCTACTCGGGCAAGGTGGCCGCCGTCGGCGGCCCCGGAGGGGCGGTCACCCTGGTGGACGAGTCCACGTTCGCCATCAGCGATCCGGCCGGTGACATGGTCCCGGGCGGCGCCCACGGCCTGTTCGTCCGGGACACCCGCATCCTGTCGCGGTTGGACCTCCGCCTGGACGGCCGCCCGCTGGAGTCCCTCGGCGCCGTCAACGACGACCCGTTCAGCGCCACCTTCGTGTCCCGCGGCGTACCGGCCGCCGGCCGGGCCGACTCCACCCTGATGGTGTTCCGGTCCCGGTACGTCGGCCAGGGCATGCGGGAGGACCTGGTCATCCGCAATTTCGCCGCCGAGCCCACCGTGTGCCTGGTGGAGGCGTTCATCGACGCCGACTTCGCCGACCTGTTCGCCGTCAAGGAGGGCCGGGTCGGCACCGACCCCGACGGCGAGGTCACCCGCGAGGTCGACGGCAACCACCTCACCCTGTCCTACCGCCGCGGCCCCGTCCACCGGGGGGTGCAGCTGCGGTTCACCGTCGCCGACGGCGAGGCGGCACCGGCCCTGCACCTGTCGGAGGACCACGTGTCGGTGGAGGTGGTGGTGCCGGCCCGGGGCAGCTGGTCGGCCTGCATGGAGGTGATCCCGGTCATCGAGTCCGTCCTGATCCCGCCCCGGTACCGCTGCGGGCAGCCGGTGGAGCGGGCCACCCCGTCGGAGCGGATGGCGCAGTGGCGGCACCAGGTGCCGCACATCCAGACCGACCACGACGGGCTGCGGATGGTGGTGGGCCGCAGTGCCGAGGACCTGGGGGCGCTGCGGATCTTCGATCCGGACTTCCCCGAGCGGGCGGTGGTGGCCGCCGGGGCGCCGTGGTTCATGACGGTGTTCGGCCGCGACTCCCTGCTGACGGCCTGGTCGGCGCTGCTGGTCGATCCGGACCTGGCCCTCGGCGTCCTGCAGACCCTGGCCCGGTTCCAGGGCACCGACGTGGACCCGCTCCACGACGAGCAGCCCGGCCGGATCCTGCACGAGATGCGGTTCGGCGAGGCCGCCAACCTGTCGCTCGGCGGCGGCAGCATCTACTACGGCACCGCCGACGCCACCCCGCTGTTCGTCATGCTGCTCGGCGAGCTCCGCCGGTGGGGGCTGGCACCGGCGCTGGTGGACGAGCTGCTGCCCAACGCCGACCGGGCCCTGGCCTGGATCAAGGATTTCGGCGACGCCGACGGCGACGGCTACGTCGAGTACCACCGGGCCACCGACCGGGGCCTGGCCAACCAGGGCTGGAAGGACAGCTGGGACGGCATCCGGTACGCCGACGGCCGGGTGGCCGAGGCCCCCATCGCCCTGTGCGAGGTGCAGGCCTACGTCTACAGCGCCTACCTGGCCCGGGCCCACTTCGCCTACGAGGCCGGCGACCAGGCCCTGTACGCCACCTACCGGCAGAAGGCCGCCGACTTGAAGGCCGCCTTCAACCGTGACTTCTGGCTGGACGACCGGCAGTGGTTCGCCGTCGGCCTGGACGCCGACAAGCGGCCCATCGACTCGCTCACCTCCAACATCGGCCACTGCCTGTGGACCGGCATCGTCGAGGAGGACAAGGCCCAGGCCGTGGCCCGGCACCTGCTCAGCCCCGACATGTACAGCGGGTGGGGCGTCCGGACCTTGGCCACCTCCATGGGTGGCTACAACCCGGTCAGCTACCACTGCGGGTCCGTCTGGCCCCACGACACCGCCATCATCGCCGCCGGCCTGGCCCGGTACGGGTTCGAGGAGGGCGCCCAGCGGTTGGTCCTGGCCCTGTTCGACGCCGCCGTCGCCCAGGGCGGCCGGCTGCCGGAGCTGTACAGCGGCCTGGACCGCACCGAGCTGCCCCTGCCCGTCGGCTACCCCACCTCCTGCTCGCCGCAGGCCTGGTCGGCGGCGTCCCCGCTGCTGTGCCTGCGCACCCTCCTCCGCCTGGACCCGTGGATCCCCTACGGCAAGACCTGGCTGTCCCCGATGGTCCCCGAGGGCATCGGCCATCTGCGAGTGGAGGGCATCCCTCTGGCCGGCCGTCGGGTGGACGTCACCGTCGAGGGGGACAAGGTCACCGTCGACGGCCTGCCCGACGGCATCGAACTGGTCCGGGAGCCCCGGCACCCGCTGACCGCCGTCTGAGCCGCCGTTGGTCGGTGGGGCCGGTGGCCGTGTCGCCGGTGGAAGGCCGCCGCCGCCGAGTCCGGGTCACCAGCCGCGGTCGATCCACTCCTGCAGGTGCGGCGACTCGGACCCGATGGTGGTGGAGGACCCGTGGCCGGGCAGCACCACGGTGTCGGGGTCGAACCGGGCGAACAGCCGGTCTTCCACCGACCGGATGATGGTGGGGAAGTCGCCGCCCTCGAAGGAGGTGTTGCCGGGACCGCCCGGGAACAGGGTGTCGCCGGACAACAGCAGCGGGGTGCCGTCGACGGCGAAGCACATGGACCCGGCGGTGTGGCCGGGGGTGGCGACGGTGCGGATGCGCAGGCGGCCGACCTCGAGGACGGCGTCGTCCTCCAAGATGAGGTCGTAGGACGGCAGCATGCCGGCGTCGGCCTGCGTCACGGCCACCGAGATGCCGGCCTCCCGGACCGCCGGGACGGCCTGGATGTGGTCCCAGTGGCCGTGGGTCTCCACCACGCTGGTCACCCCGAGGGCCCGGCACACTTCCAGTAGCTGTTCGTGCTCGTTGGCCGCGTCCACCAGCATGGCCTCGCCGGTCCGGCGGCACCGGACCACGTACACGTTGTTGTCCATCGGCCCCACCACGGTGCGGTGCACCTCGCAGGTGGCGTCTTCCCAGATCCGAACCAGGTCACCCATGCCCCCAGGCTTCCACACCCGGCCGGCCGCCGGTAGAGTTCCGGTGCCTGGAGCCGCCGGGCCGGTGCGGGTCGGTGGCGCCAGCGGGGACGCCAGTAGGAAAGGGACCGAGCGCATGAACTTCGCCTTCAGTGAGGAGCAGGACGAGCTACGGCGGGCGGTGCGGCGGTTCCTGGAGGAGAAGTCGCCGGAGACCGAGGTGCGGCGGCTGATGGAGACCGCCGAGGGCTACGACCCGGCGGTGTGGTCGCAGATGGCCGACCAGCTGGGGCTGCAGTCGCTGACCATCCCCGAGGAGTACGGCGGGTCCGGGTTCAGCTACGTGGAGCTGCTGGTGGTGCTGGAGGAGATGGGGTCGGCCCTGTTGTGCGCCCCGTTCTTCTCCACCGTGGCCCTGGCGGCCAACGCCCTGTTGACGTCGGGGGACGAGTCGGCCAAGAAGTACCTGCTGCCCGGCCTGGCCTCGGGCGAGACGATCGGCACCCTGGCCATCACCGAGGACAACGGCCGCTGGGACTCCGGCGGGGTCGAGCTGGCGGCCACCGAGGCCCACGACGGCTGGACGCTGAACGGCCACAAGAGCTTCGTGCTGGACGGCCACCTGGCCGACCTGATCCTGGTGGTCGGCCGGACCGACAAGGGCATCAGCCTGTTCGGGGTGAAGGGGGACGCCGACGGCCTCACCCGGACGTCGTTGGCCACCATGGACCAGACCCGCAAGCAGGCCCGCCTCGTGTTCGCCGACACCCCGGCCTGGCTGATCGGGACCGAGGGTGACGCCGAGGACGGCATCGCCAAGACCCTGGACCTGGCGGCGGTGGCCCTGGCCGCCGAGCAGGTCGGCGGCGCCCAGCACTGCCTGGACAGCTCGGTGGAGTACGCCAAGACCCGCATCCAGTTCGGCCGGCCCATCGGCAGCTTCCAGGCCATTAAGCACAAGTGCGCCGACATGCTGCTGGAGGTCGAGTCGGCCAAGTCGGCCGCCTACTACGCCGCCTGGGCCGCGGCGGAGGACTCCGACGAGCTGCCGGTGGTGGCCAGCCTCTGCAAGTCGTACTGCTCCGAGGCCTACTTCCACGCCGCGGCCGAGAACATCCAGATCCACGGCGGCATCGGGTTCACCTGGGAGCACGACGCCCACCTGTACTTCAAGCGGGCCAAGTCCTCCGAGCTGCTGTTCGGCGACCCCGCCTACCACCGCGAGCTGCTGGCCCAGCGCATCGGCATCTGAATGACGGCGCCGTGGCGGCTGGTGGACGGGCCGGCGGGGGCGCTGCGGCTGTACTCCACCACGGCGGCCCCCGGGTCGCCGCCGAGCCCGGTGCTGGTCCTGTGCCACGAGCTACCCCGGGTGACCGGCGGGGCGGCCGACGCCGGGCGGGCGTACCCGGCCCTGGCCGACCGGCTGAGCCAGGAGTCCGGGTTCCGGGTGGTCATCGGCCTGCTCCGGGGGGCCGGCGGGTCCGACGGTGACTTCTCGGCGTCCGGCTGGTTGGAGGACCTGTCGTTCCTGATCGACCAGGAGGTGGGGGCCGACGGCCGGGTGTGGGCGGTCGGGTTCGGTCTGGGCGGGGCCTTCGCCCTGCGGCTGGCCGCCGGTGACCAGCGCGTCCGGGGGGTCGCCAGCCTGGCCGGTCCGGCCGACCTGGCCGGCTGGGTGACCGACACCGATGCCGTCCTCGGCCGGTGCCGGCGGACCGGGGTGATCGCCGCCGACGGGTACCCCGTGGACGAGGCCGCCTGGGCGGCCGAGCTGGCCGGGCTGCGGCCGCTGGATGCCGCCGCCCACCTGGAGGAGCGGTCGCTGCTGGTGGTGCACGGCGCCGACGACAACGAGGTGCCGACGGCCGCCGCCCGGGCGCTGGCCGATGCGGCGCTGCCGAACGGCCCGGTGGACCTGCGCATCATCCCCGGCGCCGGCCACTGGCTGCGGGCCGATCCGCGGGTGGTGGCCACGCTGGTGGGGTGGCTGGAGCGGCAGCGGGCCTGATCAGGCGCCGGTGGGGTCCAGGGCCTCGTCGATGGCCGAGCGCAGGGCCCGGGCGGCCGCCTCGGGGTCGGCGGCGTCGGTGAGCCAGCGGACCACCACGAAATGGCGGATGCCGGCGGCGGCCAGGCCGGGGACCGTGTCGGGGGTGACGCCGCCGGTGACGAACACCGGGCGGGGGGACCGGGTGGTGGCCTGGGCGGCGTAGCCGACCCCGGTGCCCGGCCGGCCGGGCTTGGTGGGGGTGGCCACCACCGGCCCGGCCGACAGGTAGTCCACCGGCTCCTCCAGGGCGCCGTCCAGGTCGGCGGGGGAGTGGGTGGACAGGCCGACGATGGCTGTGGGCCCCAGGATCCGGCGGGCCAGCGCCGGGGGGGCGTCGTCCTGGCCGACGTGTACCCCGTCCGCCCCGGCCTCCAGGGCCAGGTCCGGCCGGTCGTTCAGGACGAACGGGACGCCGTGGTCGGTGCACACCCGCCGCAGCCGCCGGGCCCGGTCCAGTAGGGGCCGGGCGTCGAGGTGCTTGTCCCGAAGCTGCACCACGTCCACTCCGCCGCGCAGGCAGGCGTCAACGAACCGTTCCAGGTCCGGCCGGTCCGGGGTGCACAGGTACAGCCGGTGCCCGGCCAGCCGGCCGGCCACCGGCCAGCCGGTAGCCGAGTTGGGGGCCGTCACCGGCCGGCGGTGGCCTTCTTGGTCGGCGCTGCCTTCTTGGCCGACCTCTTGGCCGGCGCCGATCCCTTGGCCGGCGCGGCCTTCTTGACCGGAGCCGCCTCCTCGACCGCCGCCGCCTTCTTGGCAGCCTTCATGGCCTGCTTGTACTGGCGCACCTTGGCCAGGCTGTCGGGGTCGACGATGTCGGCCACCGACATGTAGCTGCCGGCGTCGCCGAACGGCGTGGCGGCGGCGGCCCAGCCGGCGGAGGTGACGCCCAGCTGCTTGCCGAGGAGGGCCACGAAGATGCGGGCCTTCTGGTCGCCGAACCCCGGCAGCTTCTTGACCCGGGCCAGCAGCTCGTTGCCGTCCTTGGCGGTCTTCCAGATCTTGCCGGCGTCGCCGCCGTACTCGTCCACGACCACCTGGCACATGGCCTGCACCCGGCCGGCCATGGAGCCGGGGTACCGGTGCAAGGCCGGCCGGCGCGAGAACGCCTCGGCCAGCACCTCGGGGTCCATGGCGGCGATGGCCGAGGCGTCCAGCGGG
This sequence comes from uncultured Acidimicrobiaceae bacterium, assembly GCA_964453355.1. Taxonomy (GTDB): domain Bacteria; phylum Actinomycetota; class Acidimicrobiia; order Acidimicrobiales; family RAAP-2; genus DASZUK01. The sequence goes on from CAYVPF010000055.1 coordinate 14,963, forward strand.
GTGCCCAGCCGGTCGGTGAGCTCGAACGGGCCTTTGAAGGCCCATTCGAGAGGAATCTGTTGGTCCAGAACGAGACCGATAAGTAGCGCTAGCGGTGTCTTCGTCAGGAGGGCGTCGGCCTTGGGGTCGCCGGACAGGTACAGGGACTTGCGGGGCATGATCGAAGTGTAGAGCGGTCAGTCCGGGGGCGGATTGCCGCGGACGAAAGGCAGTACTGCATCGACAACCCGTGCGGCTTTGGCGACGACCGCAGTCGCTTCGGCCGAGCTGACGGCCGGTAGGTCGGCCGCGTACCGGCCATCGATGACCCACGGATCGAGTGCGTCAAGGTCGTCCGCGTGGACCACCGGCCGGCTTTCGTCGGGATATGTAGCCAGAAGCCTCGTGAGACCGTGAGT
>CAYVPF010000056.1:0-14766 GCA_964453355.1 uncultured Acidimicrobiaceae bacterium
CCCGGGCCGGTTGGCGTCGGGCTCGAACCGCTGGCCCTGGTCCTCCAGGGCGGCCCGGAAAGCCAGGTCGAGGTCGCCCCAGGTGTCCACCGGCGCCCGGCTGATCGGGATGGGCCCGCCGGTCCCGTGGTACGGAGCGTCCGGATAGGCCAGGTCGTCCTCCAGCTCGACGAACCCGGCCAGGGCGGCCGGCTCGGACCAGAGGGTGGCGTCGGTGGTTCCCCAGCAGGCGAACTCGTCCAGGGGCGGTCGGATGGCCACCTGCCCGTTGATCGACGAGCTGCCCCCCATCCCGCGCCCCCGCCAGTAGTGGGCCGGGGGCCGGTGCGGCGTCCGGCGGGCGGTGAGCCCGGGCCACTGGAACTGGGGGAACCGGTCCAGGTCCAAGATGGCCGACCAGTGGCCCCGGCGCATCTCCGGCGGGGCGTCGGTCGGGCGGAAGTCGGGGCCGGCCTCCAGCAGGAGGACCGCGGCATCCCCGGCGGCGCTGAGCCGCTCGGCGACCACCGCCCCGCAGGACCCGGCCCCCACCACCACCCAGTCCCACCGCCGGCCGGCGAGCTGGTCCAGGTCGGCGGGCCGGTCGCGGTCGACGGGCCGGTCCGTTCGGGCCGGGGGAGTCAAAAGGCCGGCTCCAGCCGGGTGTAGACCGACCGAGCCTGGGTGTAGGTGTCGATGGAGTCCCGCCCGCACTCCCGCCCGTAGCCGGACTGCTTGACCCCGCCGAACGGCACCGAGGGGTCGGTGTCGCCGTAGCTGTTGAGCCAGACCACCCCGGTCTGCAGTTGGCGGGCCACCCGGTGGGCCCGACGGAGGTCGTTGGTCCACACCGAAGCGGCCAGCCCGTAGTCGGTGTCGTTGGCCATGGCCAGCGCTTCGCCCTCGGACCCGAACGGCTGGAAGGTGACCACCGGGCCGAAGATCTCCTCCCGGGCGATGGCCATGTCGGAGCGGACGTCGACGCAGAGGGTGGGCTCGACGAAGTAGCCGTCGCCCTCCACCGGGCGGCCGCCGAGGACGATCTCCATGCCGTCGGCCCGTCCGGAGTCGACCAGGCCGGCGACCCGGTCGCGTTGGTCGGCGGACACGAGCGGGCCGATGTCGACGCCGTCGTCGAAGGCCCCACCCACCCGGATGGGGCGGCTGGCGGCCACCTCGGCGGCCACCACCTCGTCGAAGACCTCCCGGGCCACGAGCACCCGGGCCACGGCCACGCAGATCTGGCCGGTGTTGTACCAGATGCCGTACGGCGAGAACACGTGCCGGACGGCCTCGTCGAGGTCGGCGTCGGCGAAGATCAGGTCCGGGCTCTTGCCGCCGAGCTCCAGGCTGACCTTCTTCAGCCGGTCCGCCGCCGCCCGGGCGATCACCCGGCCGGTCTCGGTGGACCCGGTGAAGGCGACCTTGTCGACGCCGTCGTGGGCGACCAGAGCGGCCCCCACCGTCTCGCCGTAGCCGGTGAGCACCTGGACGGCTCCCGGCGGCACGCCGGCCTCCAGCAGGAGCTGCCCCAGGTAGAGGGCCGTGAGCGACGTCTGCTCCGCCGGCTTCAGGATCACGCTGTTGCCACAGGCCAGCGCCGGGGCGATCTTGTAGGCGGCGTTGATGAGCGGGCAGTTCCACGGGGCGATCCCGGCGCAGACCCCGATGGGGTCCCGGACGGTGTAGCCGTGGACGGAGGGGCCCACGGGGTTGACCGCCCCGTAGATCTTGGTGGGCCAGCCGGCGTAGTAGCGGAAGAACTCGGCGGCCTGGGCCACCTCCATGGCGGCCACGGGCAGCGGCTTGCCCGAGTCCAGGGCCTCCAGCTCTCCGAGCACGCCGGCGTGCTGGTCGACGAGGTCGGCCACCCGCAGGAGGGCTCTGGTCTGGGCGGCCGGCGGCAGGTCACGCCAGCGGCCCTCGTCGAAGGCCCGCCGGGCCCCGGCGACGGCCCGGTCGACGTCGGCGGCCGACGCCTCGCCGAGGCGGCCGATCTCGAGCCCGGTCGACGGGTCGTGCACCGGGACGGTCACGCCCGAGGTCGGCTCGACCCAGTGGCCGTCGATCAGCAGCCGGCCGGGCCCGGCCAGGGCGGCGGCCGCCTCCGGGCCGACGGCGGCCGGCAGCGGACGACTGGTGGTGGTCATGGACGGGTCCTCCCCATGCGGTCGGCCGCGCCCTTGATTAGGGTCATCAACCACAATGATTATGACTCTAAATCGAAGTCGGGGGCCATGCCCGGCGGCTCGGGACCGGGCCGTCACCGGGGCGGGCGGCCGCTACCGTGGCGACGTCGTGGCCGAACAGCTCCCCGAACCGCTCTCCACCCGTGACCGGCTGCTCGACGCCGCCGCCGTGCTCTTCGCCGAGCGGGGGGTGGACCGCGTGTCGGTGGCCGAGGTCGTCCGGGCGGCGGGCCAGCGCAACACCTCGGCCGTGCTCTACCACATCGGCAATCGCGCCGACCTCCTCTACGCCGTCCTGGCCCGCCACGTGCCGGCCATCGCCACCCGCCGGAGGGCGCTCCTCGACCAGGTCCGGGCCGACCCCGCCGCCGACCTCCTCCAAGTGACGGGCGTCATCGTCCGGCCGGTGGCCGAGCTCGCCCGCCTCGGCTGGCGGGAGCGGGCCTACCTCCAGATCGGGTCCGAGATCTCCGGCACGCTGGACCGGTCCACCCCCGAGATCCGGGCGCTGATGCGCGAGACGGTCGGCTACGAGGCGTGGGACCTGCTCCACGAGCGGTGCCCGGAGGTGCCGGCCGACCTCTGGCAGCTCCGCTGCGGGCTGTGCATCGTGTTCGTCGGCCGGGCCGTCGCCGATCGGGCCCGGCAGCTCGACGAGGGCGGCCCGCCGGCCCAGACCTCCGACGACCGGTTCTCCGACGACCGGTTCTCCGACGACCGGTTCTCCGACGACCGGTTCGTCGACAACCTGACCGAGATGGTGCTGGCGGCCATGACGGCGCCGCACCGGGAGCGCTGAGCCGTGCAACCGGTGCCGACGGCGACGGAGCTGGCCGCCCTCTTCGAGTCGCTGAAGGCCTGGGACCGGTGGGGGCCGGGCGACGAGCGGGGCACCCTCAACCACCTGACCCCCGAGCGGACCGCCGCCGCCCCGGGTCTGGTCCGGACCGGCGAGACGGTCAGCCTGGCCCACGACCTCTCCACGGTCCCGCTGCCGGAGCACCCCAATCCCGTCCAGCACCACATGCTGGCGTCCGGCGACGCCTTGGACGCCAACGGGATCCCCGGCTACCAAGCCGCCCGGGACCACCTGGCCCTGGACGTGCACGGCCTGTGGACCACCCACGTGGACGCCCTCTCGCACATGTTCGTGGGCGGCCGCATGTTCGGCGGCCGGCCGGCCACCGAGGTGCGGAGCGACGGGGCCCGCTCGAACACGGTCATGACGATGGCCGCCGGGGTGATCGGTCGGGGGGTGCTCCTGGACGTGCCGCGGGCGCTCGGCGTCGACTACTTCGGCGCCGGCCACCAGACGACGGCCGACGACCTCGAGCGGACGGTGGCCGCCCAGGGCGTCACCGTCGGCCCGGGGGACGTCCTCCTCGTCATGACCGGCCGGGAGGCCCGCCGCCGGGCCAGCCGGACGTTCGACGGCTTCGCCGGCCTCCACCCGGACTGCCTGCCCTGGATCGCCGAGCACGAGGTGGCGGTGCTCGGGAGCGACGGCATCTCCGACCCGATGCCCTTCGCCGGCACCCCCGACTGGCCGTTCCCCGTCCACCAGATCGGGATCGTCGCCATGGGGCTGCCGCTGATCGACAACGTCAGCACCGCCCCCCTGGCGGCCCGGTGCGCCGCCCTCGGTCGCTTCGATTTCCTGTTCGTCATGGCCCCCCTGCGGATCCCCAAGGGCACCGGATGCCCGGTCAACCCGGTGGCGGTGCTGTGAGCGACGTCGAGGCGATCCGCGCCCTCCTGCAGCGGTACGCCCGGGCCGCCGACGACCGGGACATCCCGGCGCTGGCCGCCGTGTTCCACCCCGACGCCCGGATCTCCGGCGCCCGCGGTGAGCAGAGCCTGGACGAATGGCTGGACGGGATGCGGGGGCCGCGGGCGTTCCCGGTCAGCATGCACCTGATCGCCGACCCGCTGGTCGAGGTGGACGAGGGCCGGGAAGCAGCCCGGGCCGACACCTACGCCGTCGTCTTCCAGATCGCCGAACCCGGCTCGGGGAGCGCCGACCTGACCCTCGGGATCCGCTACCGGGACGACCTCGTCCGCCAGGCGGGCGGCTGGCGCGTCCTGCGCCGGACGGCCACCACGGTCTGGATGCGCTGAGGGCTCAGCCCCGGCGGGTCAGCTCCCGCTGGCGGCGCAGTAGCCGACCGGGGGCCGCCCCCGTCGGGTCACCCCGCTCGATGGTCACCTCGCCGGCGACCAGGGTGGCGAGGAAGCCGGTCGAGCGTTGCTCGAGTCGCAGCCCACCGGCCGGGAGGTCGCCGACCAGCGCCGGCACCAGCGGCGCCACGGTCGTCGGGTCGAAGACGTTCAGGTCGGCGGCCATGCCCTCCCGGACGAGGCCGCGGTCGGAGAACCCCCAGGCGACGGCCGGGGCCAGGGTGATCAGGCGGACGCCCTCCTCGAGGGTGAACTCGTGGCGGTCGCGGACCCAGTGGCCGAGCAGGTGGGTGTGGACGGACGAGTCGGCGATCTGGCTGAGATGGGCCCCGGAGTCCGAGAAGGTCATGACCGCCCGGGGATGGCGGAGGGCCCGGAGGAGGACGTCCTCGTCCTGCTGGTAGAGGCTCCCCTGGATGAACAGCTGGCTCCCACCGGAGGCCACGGACAGGTCGATGACGACCTCGGCCGGGTGGACGCCGCGGGCGGTGGCCACCTCGGCCACGGTGGGGTTCGGCGGCAGCCCCCGCTCGTAGACGCGCATGGTGGTGAAGTCCGGCGGGCGGGCCTGGGCGCCGACACCGGTGAAGGCGGCGTAGTCCGCCCGGACGGCGGCGTCGACGAACGGCTGGCGTTCGGTGGGGTCCCCGAGGATCCGGAGCTGGTCGGCGAGCGGGCGGGCCCGCAGCGCCGACCAGGCGGGGAGGAGATCGAAGGGGAGCCGGGTCTTCAGTGACAACAGGACCGAGATGCCGCGGCCGTGGGTTTGGGCGACCATCCGGGCCCCGGCGCCGGCCGCCTCGTCGAGGAAGTCGAGCAGGTACTCGGTCGAGCGCATGGCCATCATCCCGAAGGTGGCCGTGACCCCGCTGTCGCGGGCGAGCTCGGCCATCCGGCGCAGGGCCCGCCGGCGGACCTCGGGGTCGGCGTCGGACATCTCGCCGTCCGCCGTCTCGAACATCCCACCGCCCGACGACCCCACCACGGCGACCAGCGCGGCGACCTCGTCCCAGGTGGCCCGCCGGGAGGCCACCGGGCGGCCGTCGGAGGTCTCGTGGTGGGCGTTACGCGAGGTGCTGAACCCGATGGCCCCCGCGGCCATGGCCTCGGCCACCTGCCCGGCCATGAGGGCCAGGTCGTCCCCGGTGGCGTCCTCCTCGAAGGCCCGCTCGCCCATCGCCCAGGTCCGGAGGGCCGAATGGCCGATCTGGGCGGCGAAGTTGATCCCCTTCGGTAACCGGTCGACCGCCACCAGGTACTCGGGGAAGGTCTCGAAGGTCCAGTCGATGCCGGCGTCGAGGGCGGCCGGGTCGATGTCCTCCGCCCGCTCGAGGTTCCGGACGACGAGCTCCCGGCGGCCGGAGCGGACGGGGGCGAGGGTGAAGCCTGTGTTGCCCATGACGGCCGTGGTGACGCCGTGCCAGCAGGAGTTGGCCCCGGAGCCGTCCCAGAACACCTGGGCGTCCATGTGGGTGTGCCCGTCGACGAACCCGGGGGTGACCACGTGGCCTTCGGCGTCGATCTCCCGCCGGGCGGTGCCCTCGACCCGTCCGACGGCGGCGATGCGGTCGCCCACGAGGCCGACGTCGGCCCGGTAGGAGCCCAGTCCGGTCCCGTCCACCACGGTGCCGTTGCGGATGACGACGTCGTAGGCCATGGCCCTCCCCTGGTCGCGGCCGGTCCCGCCAGGCCCGATCGCTGGCGGACAGCCGGCAGGCGGCGATTAATACACGTATATTAGCCGTCGTGCCGACCTCACGACAGATCCACGCCGAGCTCGACCACCCCGTCATCGACGGTGACGGCCACCTGATCGAGCACCCACCGACCCTCGTTGCCTATCTCGAACAGGAGGGGGTGCCCCTCGACCACCCGACGTTCCGGCGGATCCTGCCGCCCTACGGCGGGACCGACCGGGAGTGGCACGACCAGAGCCCCGAGGAGCGGGCGGCCACCCGGACGCCGCGGGGCCCGTGGTGGAGCTCGCCGGCCCGCCAGACCATCGACCTGGCGACGGCGCTGTTCCCGGAGCTGCTCTACGAGCGGCTGGACGAGGTCGGCATCGACTTCGGGGTGGTGTACCCCAGCATGGGGCTGATCTTCCTCCATGCCGAGGACGAGCGGGTCCGCCGGGGTGCCTGCCGGGCCCTCAACCGCTGCAACGCCGACGCCTTCGCCGGGCTGGCCGACCGGCTCACCCCGGCGGCGGCCATCCCGATGCACACCCCCGAGGAGGCGGTGGCCGAGCTGGAGTTCGTGGTGAACGAGCTCGGCCTGAAGGCGGTGGTGCTGGCCGGCTACGTGCAGCGTCCCTTCGACGCCCTGGCCGGCTCGGACCCCGAGGTGTCGCGGTACGCGTTCTGGCTGGACCAGTTCGGGGTGGACTCCGCCTACGACTACGACCCGGTGTGGGAGCGGGCGCAGCAGCTCGGGGTGTCCCTGGCCTTCCACTCCGGGTTCATCGGCATGACCCCGTACCGGTCGACGTCGAGCTACGTGTTCAACCACCTGTCGATGCTGGCCGAGGGCCAGCAGTCGCTGGCCAAGTCGCTGTTCCTCGGCGGGGTGACCCGCCGGTTCCCGGGCATGAACTTCGCCTTCCTGGAAGGCGGGGTGGCCTGGGCCGCCGCCCTGTACAGCGACATCGTCGGCCACTGGGACAAGCGGAACCTGGGGGCGCTCCGGCGGGAGCTCGACCCGGCGACCCTCGACGGGCCGCTCCTGGCGGAGCTGACCGCCCGCTACGCCCGGAGCGGCGGCGCGGCGGGGACCACCCTCCTGCGCCGACCGCCGGAGGACGAGCGGACACTGGACGAGTGGGCGGCCTGCGGCCTCGAGCGGGGCGAGGACATCAAGTCGCTGTTCGTCGACCGGTTCTGGTTCGGCTGCGAGGCCGACGACCCGATGACCTCGCTGGCCTACAACACCGCCGTCAACCCCTTCGGCGCCGAGCTGCAGGTGATGCTGGGCTCGGACATCGGCCACTGGGACCTCCCGGACGTGTCGGAGGTCCTGGAGGAGGCCTACGAGATGGTGGAGCACGGCTGGATCGACGAGGCCGCCTTCCGGTCGTTCGCCTTCACCAACCCGGCCCGCTTCTACACGGGAACGAACCCGCGGTTCTTCGAAGGCACGGTGGTCGAGAAGGCCGTCGCGACGTGGATGGGGACGACGCAGATGGAGGGGAACTGAGATGCTCGACCTGGTGGTGCGCGGTGGCCTCGTCGTCGACGGCACCGGAGGGCCGGGGCGGACGGCCGACGTCTGGGTGAAGGACGGCCGCATCGTCGCCGTCGGCCCGGTGGACGAAGCGGGGACGGAGGAGGTCGACGCCGCCGGCCACGTCGTGGCCCCCGGGTTCGTCGACATCCATACCCACTACGACGCCCAGCTGCTCTGGGACACGACGGCGAGCCCGTCGGCCGTCCACGGCGTGACCACCGTCATCGGCGGGAACTGCGGCTTCTCCATTGCCCCGCTCGGTCCCGGCGACGTCGACTACATCCAGCGGATGATGGCGGTGGTCGAGGGGATCCCCCTCGACTCGCTGCAGCGGACGGGAAAGTGGGGGTGGCGGTCGTTTGGCGAGTACCTCGACCGGGTCGACCGGGGGCTGTCCCTCAACGCCGGGTTCCTGGTCGGGCACTCGACGGTGCGCCGGGTGGTGATGGGGGAGGAGGCCACGAGCGAAGAGGCCAGCCCCGAGCAGCTGGCCGCCATGGCCGACCTGGTGGAGCGGTCGCTGGCCGAGGGGGCCCTCGGGTTCTCCTCGTCGCTCGGCGAGGGCCATCTGGACGGCGACGGTCGGCGGGTCCCGTCGGCCTGGGCGTCCCTGGACGAGCTGGTGCGCCTGGCCGGGACGCTCCGCCGGCACGAGGGCACGACGCTCGAGTTCATCCCGTCCATCGGGCCCATCCCCGAGGAACGGGTCCAGGTGATGGCCGACATGTCGCTGGCCGCCGACCGCCCGCTCAACTGGAACCTGCTCGGTTCGATGGCCTCGGAGGAGATCTATGCCGAGCAGCTCCGGGCGTCCGACGTGGCGGCGGCCCGGGGGGCGCACGTCGTCGCCCTGACCCTGCCCGACGTCATGCGGCTGCGGGCCACCACCGTGTTGGCCAACCTGCCCGGGTGGGGCGAGGTGGTCGGCCTGGACGACGAAGGCCGCCGGGCGGCGGTGGCCGACCCGGCGCAGCGGGCCGCCCTGCGGGCCGGCGCCGAGCAGGTGGCCAGCCGGGCCATCGGCGTGCTCGCCGACTTCAGCCTGATGGAGGTGGCCGACGCCGGCTCGCCGTGGGTGGGCCGGCCGTTGGGGTCCGTCGCCGGGCAGCGGGGCACCGACGTGATCGACGTGCTCCTCGACGTGGTCCTGCCGGAGGGGCTCACCCTCTACGCCGTCCTGCCCTCCCTCACCCCGTCGCTCGGGCAGAGCGACGACGGATGGCGGGCCCGGGTGGAGGTCTGGAAGGACCGGCGGGTGATGCTCGGGGGTTCGGACGCCGGGGCCCACCTGGACCTGATGTGCCACGCCAACTACCCGACCCGGGTGCTCGGGGAGGTCGTCCGGCAGCGGGGCCTGCTCTCGGTCGAAGAGGCGGTCGAGATGATGACCGACCGACCGGCCCGCCACTACGGGCTCCGTGGCCGTGGCCGCCTGGCCACCGGCTGGCACGCCGATCTCGTGGTGTTCGACCCGGCCACGGTGGGCAGCGAGGCGGCCGTGCCCGTCTTCGACCTGCCCGGTGGGGGTGAGCGGCTGGTGGCCGGATCCACCGGGATGGCCCACGTCTTCGTCGGCGGCCAGGAGGTCGTCCGTGACGGGGTGGCCACCGGCCGCCGGCCCGGGCGGGTGCTGCGGTCGGGGGTGGACACCGAGACGGTGACCCTGGCCGCCGTCCGGTCCTGAGGGTCAGGCGGTGGCGGCGCCGTCCAACACGAGAGTGGTGCCGCTGATGCTGGCCGCCTCGTCGGACGCCAGGTAGGCGACGGCGGCGGCCACCTCTTCGGGCCGGACGAGCCGGCCGGCCGGGGAGGCGGCCCGGGCCAGGAGGGCCGGGTCGGCACCCTCGGGGATCTGGAAGTCCGCCAGCATCGGGGTGTCGACGGCGGCGGGGCAGACGGCGTTCACCCGCACCCCGATCGGGGCGAGCTCGATGGCCATCGACCGGGTGAGCATGATGACGCCGCCCTTGGAGGCGCAGTAGGCGGCGTTGTAGGGGGTGGCCCGGAGGCCGGCCACCGAGGCCATGTTCACGATCGATCCCTTCGCCTCCACCAGCGCGGGCAGGGCGGCCTGGGACAAGAGGAACGTGCCGGTCAGGTTGACGTCGATGATCTGCCGCCAGCGGTCGGGCGGCAGCGAGCCGACCAGCGAGGCCCCGACGATGCCGGCGACGTTGGCCAGGAGGTCGAGGCGGCCGTGCCGGTCGAGGACCTGCGCCACGGCGCGGCGGCAGGCGTCCTCGTCCCGGACGTCGCAGCCGACGCCGTCGGGCGCCGGGTCGACGTCGCAGCCGACGACCGTGGCCCCGTCGGCGGTGAGGCGCTCGACGACGGCGGCGCCGATACCGCCACTGGCGCCGGAGACGAGGGCGACGCGCCCGTGGAGATCAGCCATGGCCGGACGATACCGGAGCCGCCGGAGATGGTCAGGAGTAGCCGGCGGTGGTCAGGAGTAGATGGTCGGGAACAGCGGGTGCCGGATCGGCTGGCCGACCTCCAGCCCGAGCGACTCGTGGAAGATGTGGTGCGGCGCCCCGGTGTAGCAGGTGTCGGCCGGGTGGTAGGAGGTGACCAGCGACCACCGCGGGCGGTCGGTGGTGTTCGGCGGGGCGCTGTGCACCACCAGGCCGGTGTGCACGGTGGCGTCCCCCGGGGCCAGGTGCAGCGGCGGGGACAGCTCGTAGCGGTCCAGCAGGTCCGGGTAGTACTCGACCACGTGGGCGGCGTCGCCGAAGTTGCGCCGGCCCAGCGGCCCGTCGTGGTGGGACCCGGACAGGAACCGCATGGACCCCTGCTCCGGCGTCACCTCGTCGAGGGCGATCCAGAACGTCAAGAACCCGACCCGGTCGAACGGGAAGTTGATCCAGTCCTGGTGCCAGGTGGTCTCCCCGCTGGCCTCGTGGCCCTGCGGCATCTTCACCGCCAGCAGGTCGGCGTGGTAGTTCACCCCGACCTCCCGGCCGAGGAACCGCCGGGTGTTGTACCCGATCTGCCGGGAGAACACCACCGAGTGCAGCGGCTCCACCTTGTGGTCCCGGGCCGGGAAGTGCCAGTCCCGCCACTGGTCGAAGTCGAAGATGCGCTCGCTCGGGTCCTCCGGCAGGTCGGTCAGGCTGGTCAGCGGCCCACCGTCGGCCCCCAGCATGGTGTCCTGGACGGCGGCCAGCATGGACCCGGCCACGTCCGCCGATACCAGCCCGTCCAGCTTCACCCACCCGTTCTCTTGGAAGAACGTGCACTCCGCCTCGGTGACGTCCCGCATGCCGATCGCCTCTCCTTGCCCACCCATCAGCTGGCCCGCCCCTCCGGTGGCGGCACGATCTCCGCCGTGCCGTCCAGGTACGGCTGCACCAGCGAGCTGTCCGCCGGTCCCGGTCCGAACCCGAACGCCGACATCAGCCGCATGGTCATGATCAAGAAGCCGATGGCCACCGTGTAGGCCACCGCCCCCCGGGGGCCGCCGAACCGGTCGGTGATGGCCTCGAACTGGGTCTCGGTCACGGTGCCCCGCAACACCGCCAGGACGTAGTCCACCAACAGCCGCTCGTCGCCGGTCAGGACGTCGTAGTCCCGCCGGCAGATGGCGTCCACCGCCTCCGGCCGCAGCCCGTAGGCGATGGCGTCGGGCAGGTGGCCGGCGAACACCGCCGCCTGGTCCAGCTCCACCGACACCACCATGTCGATGAGCTCCCGTTCGGCGTTGGTGTAGAAGCCCGCCGACGCTCCGCTGCGGACCACGTGGCCCAGCTGGGACAGCGCCCCGCCGACTGAGGGAGCGTTGAGCAGGCCGCCGAAATAGCCGCCCAGGCTGCCGTACTTGCGCAGCTCCCGCTCCAGCACGGCGTCGTAGGCCGCCCGATCGTCCCCGCGCAGTGCGGCCGGGTCCGGCGGCTCCGGCATCCACGGCGTCATTGGGTGGCCTCCCCTCCGGGACGTCCCACCCCAGGTGGGAGCGTTGCCGGATCAACTATTCCAACCATCCGTTTGTTTGGTACCGTACCACGGCAAGTTTCTGGGAGGGGTAGGCGTGGAGGGGCGCAGCGACGGGTCGTTGGACGGGGTGTTCGACCACGACGTCGACGTGGTGGTGGTCGGGGCCGGCGCCGCCGGGTTCGCTGCCGCCATCACCGCCGAGCGCGAGGGGGCCGGCGTCCTGCTGTTGGACCGGGCCGACCGCCCCGGCGGCACCACCGCCAAGGCCGGCGGTACCGCCTGGATCCCCAACAACCACCTCATGCGCCAGCACGGCGTCCCCGACGACCGGCACGGGGCGCTGGCCTACCTGGCCCGCACCGCCTACCCCGACCGGTTCGATCCGGACGACGACCGGTTCGGGGTCGGCGCCGCCGATTTCGACCTGCTGGCCGCCTTCTACGACCACGGCCCGGCGGCCATCGAGTACCTGGTGGACGCCGGCGCCACCGAGGTCGACTTCGATCCGATCACCCCCGACTACTCGGCCGAGCTGCCCGAGAACCGGGCGCCCCGCGGCCGCCGTGTCCCTCAGCGGCTGCTGCCCGGCGGCACCCATGGCGGCCCATTGCTGATCGATCGGTTCACCGACTACTGCCAACGCCGCGGCCTGCCGGTGGCTACCGGCCATCGGGTCGTGGGGGTGCTCCGGAACGACGACGGCGCCGTCGTCGGGGTGGAGGCCCACGTCGGTCGCCGGACGGTGGTGGCCCGGGCCCGGCGGGGGGTGGTGTTCGCCACCGGCGGGTTCACGCACGACGTCGACCTCCGCCGCCAGTACCTCCGCGGCCCCATTTTCGGCGGCTGTGCCGCCGGCACCGCCACCGGCGACTTCGTCCGCATCGGCCTGTCCGTCGGCGCCCAGCTCGGCAACATGTCCCACGCCTGGTGGACCGAGGTGGTGCTGGAGCACGCCCTGCGGACCCCGGAGGTGGCCACCGGGGTGTCGTTCCCGTTCGGCGACGCCATGGTGCACGTCAACCGGTTCGGTCGCCGGGTGGTGGACGAGAAGGCCCCGTACAACGAGCGGGCGCAGGTGCACTTCGAGTGGGACCCCCGCCGCCTCGAGTACCCCAACCTGCTGCTGTTCCACGTCTACGACGACACCGTCGCCAACGACCCCACCCCGAGCCGCCGCCCGCTGCCCCAGCCGGGCGAGCAGGTCGACTACGTGGTCTCCGGCCACACCTTCGCCGAGCTGGCGGCCAACCTGGACGCCCGACTGGCGCAGCTGGCTCCGCACACCGGCCGGGCCCGCCTCGCCTCCGGCTTCGCCGACAACCTGGCGGCCACCGTCGACCGGTTCAACGGGTTCGCCGCCGCCGGGCGCGACGACGACTTCGGCCGCGGCACCATCCCCATCTCCCAGCACTGGAACGAGCCCAAGCGGGCCGGCTGGCCCGACCCCACCATGCGGCCGTTCGCCGCCACCGGCCCGTACCACTGCATCGTCCTGGCCCCCGGCGCCCTCGACACCAAGGGCGGGCCCCGCACCGACGGCCACGGCCGGGTGCTGGCCGTCGACGGCCAGCCCATCCCCGGGCTGTACGGCGCCGGCAACTGCGTCGCCTCGGCCGCCGGCCAGGGCTACTGGGGCGCCGGCGGCACCATCGGCCCCGCCCTCACCTTCGGCTATCTGGCCGGCCGTCACGCCGCCCACGAAAAGGAGCACCCCCTTGCCTGACACCACTGCTGACCCGTTCGGCCCCGAGGCCGACCTGTTCGGCGCCCTCGACGCCCTCTCGGCCAGCGCCCAGACCATCGACCTGGCCGACCCCGAGGCCTGGCTGGACGGCTACACCGACGACGGCGTGTTCCGGTTCCGACCGACCGCCGATGCCGACGACCTGTTCCGCCTGGAGGGCCGGGAGGCCCGGCGGCAGTGGTTCGCCGAGCACCGCGCCCGGGTGCCGGCTGGCGGCCAGGTGCACCTGCTGGCCAACCCCCGGCTGCGGCTCGACGGCGACCAGCTGGTCGGCACCAGCACCTACTTCACCCTGTACGCCACCGACGGCGGCATCGTGGTGGCCTCCAGCGGCCTCTGGCTCGACCGGCTGGCCCGGGGGGCCGACGGCCGTTGGCGCATCCACGATCGCTGCGCCGTCCGGGTCATGCCCACCTCCTAGTCGTGGCCACCGAGCGCACCGGGATTGGCGGCACCGGGGCCGGCTCCGGGTGGGGGACCCTGGTCACCGTCGTCCTCGGCATCGTCATGGTCGGGGTCGACGGCACGGTGGTGTCCATCGCCAACCCGGCCATCGCCCGCAGCCTGGGTGCGTCGCTGTCCGACCTGCAGTGGATCACCAACGCCTACCTGCTGGCCCTGGCGGTGGCGCTGATCCCCGGCGGCAAGCTCGGCGACCGGTTCGGCCGCCGGCTGATGTTCTTGATCGGGGTCGGCGGGTTCGCCCTGTCGTCGGCCGGCGTCGGCCTGGCCGGGTCCGTCGGCGGGGTGGTGGCCATGCGGACCTTGCAGGGGCTGTTCGGCGGCATCCTCCTGCCCAACACCCTGGCCCTGCTCCGGGCCGCCTTTCCCGGCGACCGGTTCAACCGGGCCGTTGGCATCTGGAGTGCCAGCTCCGGGGCGGCCATCGCCGGTGGCCCGGTGGTGGGTGGCCTGCTGGTGGAGCACGTGTCGTGGCAGAGCGTCTTCTTCATCAACATCCCCATCGGCGCCGCCGCCATGGTGTCCGGCCTGCTGGTCATGCCCGAGAGCCGGGAATCGGTGCGCGGGCGGTTCGACGTGCCCGGCCTGGTGTTGCTGGCCGGCGCCCTCTTCTGCCTGGTGTTCGGCATCGTGGAGTCGGAGAACCTCGGATGGGGGGACACCACGGTGCTCGGCCTGCTGGGCGCCGCCGTGGTCCTCGGGGGCGTCTTCGCGCTGGTGGAACGGCGGGCGCCCAGCCCGCTGGTGCCGCTGCACCTGCTGGCCCAGTCGTCCATCGCTCTCGGCGTGGTCACCCTGCTGCTCACCTTCTCCGCCCTGTTCGGCACGACCTTCTTCATCAGCCTGTACCTGCAGAACGTCCTGGGCCTGGACCCGGTCGCCGCCGGCATCCGGCTGCTGCCGCTCATCGGCCTGTTCTCCCTCACGTCCCCGTTCGCCGGCCGGGCCGTCGGCCGCTACGGACCCCGGGTGCCCATCACCGCCGGGATGCTGCTGGTCGCCGCTGCCCTGTTCGGCCTCCTCACCCTCGGCGTCGCCTCACCGTTCTGGGCCCTGGCG
>CAYVPF010000057.1:0-14702 GCA_964453355.1 uncultured Acidimicrobiaceae bacterium
GCCCCCTCGAAGGTGGCGGCCTTGATGATGCGGTTGCGCAGGGTGACCGGTCCGAGGGCGGCCGGCTCGAAGATCTCCGGTGGCACCGGGCCACGGTAGCCCTGGCCCGCCGTCCCCGCCGTCCCTGAGTAGCCCCGACGCCCGGGGTCAGCTTTCCCCGCCGCCGGCGACCCCGCCGTCCCCGCCGCTGCCGTCCCCGAGGGTGGGGGGGTCGGCCTCGGGGGTGCCGGCCCGGACGGCGGCCGGGTCGACCAGGTAGCGGCGGAAGGCCGGGAGCAGGGCCGTGAGGACCACGGCCCCGGCGATGCAGGCCAGGCCGCCGGACACGATGGCGAAGTCGGTGGTCACCGCCGAGGCCACTGCCCCGGACTCGAGGTCGCCCAGCCGGGGGCCGCCCTGGACCACGGCCATCTGGATGGACGACAGCCGGGACCGGAACTGCTCGGGTATGGACGACTGCAGGATGGTGTTGCGGAGCACCGCCGAGATGACGTCGGCCCAACCGGCCAGGGCCAGCAGGACCAGCGAGAGGACCAGGATGCGGCTGAAGCCGAAGAGGGTGATGGCCGCCCCCCAGGCGATGACGGCCAGGATCACGGTCAGCCCCTGCCGGCGGACGTGGGAGACCCAGCCGGTGGTGGCGGCGCCGAGCAGGCCGCCGACGCCGACGGCGGAGTACAGGTACCCGAGGACGCTCGGGCCGTCGTGGAAGACGGTGGCGGCCAGGGCCGGGAACAGGGCCCTCGGCATCCCGAAGACCATGGCGTTGATGTCGATCAGGTACACCCCCTGCAGCGGCTGGCGGCCCTTCAGGTAGCGCAACCCCTCCATGATCGAGCCGAGGCCGGGCCGGGCCACCCCGGCGGCCGGTGGCAGGGGGGCCATCATGAGCACCGCCACCAGGGTGAGCCCGTAGGTGATGGCGTCGATGCCGTAGACCCACTGCAGGTGGACGAGCCCGATGAGCAGGCCGGAGAGGGCCGGGCCCACGACGGCGCCCAGCTGGTAGACGACCTGGGTGAAGGAGGACGCCGCCACCAGGTGGCGTCGCTCGACCAGTGTGGGGACGATGGCGTTGCGCGCCGTGTTGGCGAAGCCGGTCAGTCCGGCGGCGACGGCGCTGACCAGGTAGATGGCCAGCAGGGAGGGATGGGTGGCGACCGAGTTGAGGGCCAGCCCGGCGCTGGTCAGGCCCAGGGCCACCGTCGTCACGAGCAGCAGGGTCCGGCGGTCGACGGCGTCGCCGACCGTGCCCCCCACCAGGGCGCCGATGATCAGGGGGACCAGCTGGGCCAGGCTGACGGCGCCCACCTGGAAGGACGAGTGGGTCAGGTCGTAGACCTGGTACGGGATGGCCACCACCGTGAGCTGGCTGCCCAGGGTCCCGACGACCTGGCCGACGAACAGCAGCCGGAACTCGCGGCTCTCGCGCAGGGGCGCGACGTCGACGAAGATCCGGCCGGGCACGGACGGCAGCCTACGGACCCGACCGGCGGGCCCCGGTCAGCTGTCGGAGAGTTTTTTGACGGCCGCCCCCAGGCTGAGATCCCACGGCGCCGGCCAGTCGTCGGTCCGCAGCAGGGCGTCGCTGCCGCCGTCGACGAAGACGACCGACCCGCAGAAGAACCCGCCGTCCGGACCGAGCAGCAGGTCGACCAGGGCGGCGATCTCGTCCGGCCGCCCCGGCCGCCCCAGCGGGATCGGCAGCATGGCCAGCAGCGGGGCCACCTCGGGGTCGGCCCGGCCCTCGGCCACCAGCGGGGTGTCCACCATCCCCGGGGCCACGGCGTTCAGCCGGATGCCGGTCCCGGCCCAGTCGGGACCGGTGGCCTGCCGGCGGACCCAGCGGGCCAGGGCCAGCTTGGTGGCCGGGTAGGTCGCCATCGACCCGACCTCGTCGGCCAGAGCCCGGGCCCTCGGTTCGTCGTCGTCCAGGCAAGCGGCGGCCAGTGCCCCGGGCACCCCGGGCTGGATGGTGGTGGAGTTGGAGCTGATGGCCACGGCCGCCGGGGTCGTGCCGCGGGTCAACAGGGGCCGCAGACCGTTCATCAGGGCCACGGTGCCGAAGTAGTTGACCGAGGCCAGCAGCGACCCCGGCCGGGACGGGGCGCCGGCCAGGCCGGCGCAGGTCACCAGGCCGTCCAGGGACCCGCCGGCCAGCCCGGCCACCTGGTCCACTGCGGCGGCTCGGCCGGCGGGAGTGCCCAGGTCGGCGACGACCTCGGCGTCGTGCAGGTCCACCCCGATCACCGTGGCTCCGCCTCCGGCCAGCCGGCGGACGCAGGCGGCCCCGATCCCCGAGGCTGACCCGGTAACGGCGACGGTGGTCACGGTCGGGCGATCTCGGCCAGGTAGGAGGGCGGCGCCAGCCCGGCGGCCAGGCCGGCGTCGGCGACCGGGGCGCCGGCCGCCAAGTGGAGGGGGATGACCCCGGCCCAGATCGGGAGGTCGAGGTCCTCGGGCTCCTCCACCGGCCCGCCGGTCCTGATCTTGGCCGAGCCCTCGTCGACGGGGAACCGGACGATCAGGGTGGCCCGCAGCTCCTTCGGGGTCGGGGCCCGGGCCTCCCGGCTCCGGCCCGGGGCCATGTGGTCGAGAAGGGCAGCCGACGCCCGTAGCTGCTCCTCGGGGTCGGTGACCCGGACGGCGGCGCCGAAGAGCATCGCCGACCGGTAGTTCATGGAGTGGTGGAAGGCCGACCGGGCCAGCACCAGGCCGTCCAACAGGGTGACGGTCACGCAGGCCTCGGCCCCGTCGGCCAGGGCCCGCAGCGTCCGGTTGGCCGCCGCCCCGTGCAGGTACAGGTCCCTGTCCACCCGGGCGTAGGCCATGGGGACCACGAAGGTGCCCCGGTCCCCGGGAAAGCCGACGTGGCACAGCAGGCCCTCGTCCAAGATGGCGGCGACGGCCTCCCACTCGTGGTGTCCCCGGTCCCGCTTCCGGTGCAAGGTGCTCCGGGGGGTTGGCGCCAAGGTCTCCGGCAGGGTCTCGGGCGGCCCGGGCACGACTGGGCTGGACACGACGGGGCCAGCTTCAGGCGGTGGCCGCCCGGGCGCGCAGGGTGGCCAGGGCCCGGTCGGCGTGGGCGCTCATGGACAGCTCGGTGTGGACCACGTCCAGCACCGTCCGGTCGGTGTCGATCACAAACGTGGTCCGCCGGTTGCCCAGCTTGGCCAGCGGTCGCCGGACGCCCAGCTGCCCGGCCACCACCCGATCGGCGTCGGACAGCAACGGGTAGTCGAACCCGTGCTTGTCGGAGAACTGCCGCTGCTTGTCGACCGGGTCGGCGCTGATCCCCACCCGCTGGGCGCCGACGGCGGCGAATTCGGCGGCCAGGTCCCGGAAGTGGCAGCTCTCCTTGGTGCAGCCGTAGGTCATGGCCGCCGGATAGAAGAACAGGACCACGGGACCGGCGGCCAGCAGGTCGCTCAGGCGCCGCGGGGTGCCCGTCTGGTCGGGCAGCTCGAAGTCCGGGACCTTGTCACCCTTTTCGATGCCCCCCTTGGCCATGGGAGCAGCGTAGTGGGGCGCAGTGGCTTAGGGGCTCAGGGTTCGAAGCGGAAGCCGACGCCCCGGACGGTGACCAGGTGCCGGGGGTGGGCCGGATCGGGTTCGACCTTGCGGCGGAGCCGCTTCACGTGGGTGTCCAGGGTCCGGGTGTCGGAGAGGTCCTGGTCCCACCACAGCCGGTCGATGCACCACTCCCGGGTGACCACCTGCCCGGCGTGGGACATCAAGAGGGCCAGCAGGTCGAACTCCTTACGGGACAGGTCCACCGACTGGCCGTGCACCGTGACTTCCCGCCGACCGGTGTCGAGCCGGATGGGCCCGGCTTGGACGACCTCGTCCCTGGGTGCCGGCGTGCTGGTGCCCCGGCGCAGCACCGCTCGCATCCGGGCCACCAGCTCCCGGAGCCGGAACGGCTTAGCCACGTAGTCCGAGGCCCCCAGCTCCAGGCCGAGGACCACGTCCACCTCGGAGTCCCTGGCGGTCACCATGATGATGGGCACCGGGGCCAGGGCCCGCATCCGCTGGCACAGCTCCACCCCGGACTGGTCCGGGAGCATGACGTCCAGCAGCACCAGGTCGGGGTGGACCCGGTGGAACAGCCGCAGGGCCTCGTGCCCGTCGGCGGCCAGCTCCACGGCGAACCCCTCCCGGGCCAGGCCGGAGGCCAGGGCCTGGCGGTAGGACTCTTCGTCGTCCACCACGAGGACCAGCGGCCGGCTGTCGCGGCTGGCCGAGGCCGGCGGTTCGTGGGTGTCCACGGTGGTGGTCATGGGCGATGCCGGCCCGTGACGGTGGTCACGCGGCATCGTCCGGCCGGGCGGCCGGAGGGGTGACCAGGTGGGGCCCGGCGGCGTTGGACGGGTGGTCCCGCACGGCCTGTTCCGTGGCGGCGAGCGGCAGCTGGATCACCGGAGCGGAGGCTCGGCCGGGGTGGGCGGGGGTTCTCACCATGACCGCCACGGTACGGAGACCAGATGAACGGCCCGCGACTCGCCTGCAACACTGAGGTGACCCAGAGGTGAACTCTTCAAGGTTTCCTGGGGCGGCACGAACGGACGACGAGGAGGAAGGGCTGCCGATGAGCGAAGCCATGGGCCACGGCGTGAACCAGCGGGGCGTCATCAAGATGACGCCTGAGGAGGTGGACGCCTTCCTGGCCGAGCGGCGGCCGATGTCCATGTGCACCCTCAACCACGACGGCACCATCCACGCCGTGGCCATGTGGTACGGGTTCTTGGAGGGGGCGGTGGCCGTGGAGAGCAAGGCCAAGGCGCAGAAGGTGCAGAACGTCCGCCGCGACCCCAAGATGACCTGCCTGTTCGAGGACGGGGACAGCTACGAGGAGCTGCGGGGGGTCGAGCTGGTCGGCCGCGGCGAGATCGTGGAGGACCCCGACCGCATCTGGGCGCTGGGGGTCAGCGTGTTCGAGCGGTACAACGCCCCGTACACGGAGGAGCTGCGGCCGTTCGTGGAGGTGATGCTGCACAAGCGGGTGGTGATCAAGCTGCACGTCGACCGGGTGGTGACCTGGGACCACCGCAAGCTCGGGCTCCCCTCGACGGCCTAAACTGACGCGGTGTCAGATTTGGGAGGTCGTCGATGCTTGACTACGTGATCCGTGGCGGAACCGTGATCGACGGGACCGGGGCCCCGGGCCGCCGGGCCGACGTCGGCGTGCGCGACGGCACCATCGTGGCCGTCGGCCAGGTGGACGAAGAGGGGGTGGCCGAGCTGGACGCCACCGGGCTGATGGTGGCCCCTGGGATCGTGGACCCGCACACCCACTACGACGCCCAGTTGTTCTGGGACCCCTCGGCGTCGCCGTCCAACCTGCACGGCGTGACCACCGTCATCGGCGGCAACACAGGCTTCACCCTGGCCCCGCTGAACGCCGAGGACGCCGACTACATCCGGCGGATGATGGCCAAGGTGGAGGGCATGCCCCTGGCCGCCCTGGAGAACGGGGTGCCCTGGAACTGGGCCACCTTCGGCGAGTACTTGGACCGGCTGGAAGGCAATCTGGGGGTGAACGCCGGCTTCCTGGTCGGCCACTGCGCCCTGCGTCGCAAGGTCATGGGGGCCGACCGGGGCGCCGAGGTGGCCACCGACGAGGAGATCGCCGCCATGCGGCAGCTGCTGGCCGAGTCCATCGCCGCCGGGGGCCTCGGGTTCTCGTCGTCGCAGTCCCGGACCCACTCCGACGGTGACGGCAACCCGATCAACTCCCGCAACGCCGACCGCCGGGAGATGCTGGCGTTCTGCGAGGAGGTGGCGGCCCACGACGGGACCACGCTCGAGTACATCACCAGTGGCTGCCTGGACACCTTCTCGGAGGAGGAGGTCGCCCTCATGGTGGCCATGACGGTCGCCGCCCGGCGGCCCCTCAACTGGAACCTGCTGACCATCGACTCCCGGACGCCGGAGAAGATGACCCACCAGCTGGAGGCGTCCACGGCAGCGGCGGCGGCCGGCGGGCAGATCGTGGCCCTGACGATGCCGACCCTCGTCCCGATGAACATGAGCTTCCTCAACTTCTGCGCCCTCTTCCTGATCCCGGGCTGGGGCGACGTGATGGGCCTGCCGGTCCCCGAGCGGATCGAGAAGCTGCGCGACCCCGAGGTCCGTCGGCAACTGGACGACCTGGCCCACGCCAAGGAGGCGGGGGTGTTCCGCCGGCTGGCCGGGTGGGGCAACTACGTGATCGGGGACACCTTCTCGGAGGCCAACCAGGGGCTCGAGTGGCGGGACGTGTCCGAGGTCGCGGCCGAGCGGGGAACGGCGCCCTTCGACACCCTCCTCGACATCGTGATCGCCGACGACCTGCGGACGGTGCTGTGGCCGAAGCCCACCGACCGGGACGACGCCACCTGGGCGCTCCGCGCCGAGGCCTGGGAGGACCCGCGGGCGATGGTCGGCGGCTCCGACGCCGGGGCCCACCTCGACCGGATGTGCGGGTCCAACTACCCCACCGCCTTCCTGGGCGACTGCCTGCGGAACCGTAAGCTGGTGCCGGTGGAACGGGCCGTCCAGATGATGACGCAGCAGCCCGCCGCCCTGTTCGGGCTGCGTGACCGCGGGGTGGTCGCCGAGGGGATGCGGGCCGACCTGTTCGTGTTCGACCCGGCCACCGTGGCCTCCGAACCGGCCCGCCTGGTCCACGACCTCCCCGGCGACACCCCCCGGCTGTTCGCCGAGTCCATCGGGGTGGTCCGGGTGCTGGTGAACGGGGTGGAGACCATCGTCGACGGCAAGCCGACCGGCGCCGTACCGGGCACCGTGCTGCGGTCGGGTCGCGACACCTACTCGGTGGTGCCAACGCCGGCCTGATGCGGTTCGACATCCGGCAGACCATCGCCGCCCCGGTCGACCGGGTGCTCGACACCCTGGTGTCCCCGGACTTCTACACCACCCTGGCCGGGGTGCCGGGGGTGGAAGCCCCCACGCTGCGGGACCGGCAGGAGGACGGGGACACCGTCCGGTTGGTCCTCGGCTTCGCCTTCAACGGTTCACTACCGTCGGCCGCCCGGGCCGTGGTGGACCCGGCCAAGCTCAGCTGGGCGGTCGACCTGACCGTGCACCTCAATCTGTGGACCGCCGAATTCGTCGTCGTCCCCGACCATTACCCGGACCGGTTGCAAGGGTCCGGCCGGCACAGCTTCGACGACGACGGTGACACCACCGTCCGGGTCACCGAGGGGGACCTGGTGGTGCGGATCCCGCTGCTCGGCCGCAAGGCCGAAGGGGCCATCGTGGACGGGTTCCGCCGGTACCTGCTGGCCGAGGGCGACCAGCTGGGCATCCAAGCCGCCGGGTAGCGAGCTCAGTCGGTCGCGGCGACCCTCTGCTCCTTGCGGGCCCGGCGCCCGCGGGCGGCGCGGCGGCCGGACGCACCGGCGGCGCTGGCCATCAAGGTCAGCCCGATGCCGAGAAGCCACACGTCCTTGGCGATGGCCGTGCCCTGCTGGCTGGGCCGCAGGCTGCCCTCCTCGCGCATCCCCGGGGTCCGCAGATAGAGGCCGAGCAGGCTGCCGGCGAAGGCCGTCAGGGACAGCCCGGCCAGGCCGTCGCCGATGCCCGGGAACAGCAGGGCGCCGCCCAGGGCCACCTCGGAGGCGCCGAGGGACCGGACGAACTGGCCGGCCGGGACCCCTTCCAGGAACGGGTACGTGCCCTTGGCCATGCCGTGCACCGCCCCGGCGGTCTCCTCGCCGGCCTTCAGCTTGCCGATGCCGGCGTTCAGGATGAAGGCGCCGGCGGCGATCCGCATCGGCAGGTTGGCGACGTGTGCTCGGTGTCCCATGGGGTCACGGTACCCGCTGGCCCGGGTCCCCGAACCCGGCCTGCAGCACGTCGGCGGCCAGGGCGGTGGACCGTTCGGTGGTGGCCATGATGGTGTCGGTGACCACGCACCGCATCCCCAGGGCCTCCACCTCGGGGGCCAGGTCGCGGTCGACCTCGTCGATCACCAGGGTGCCGACCCACGGGGCGTAGTAGGCGGCCACCCCGGCGGCCGACGACTCGAGGCCCAGCTCGTCCAGCAGGCGGTCCGCCGGGCCCTTGATGGCCTTGCCCCCCACGATGGGGGACACGGCGACGTTGCGGTCCCGCCGGGCCTCCAGCTGCGACCGCAGGCCGGCCACGGCCAGCAGTGGGTCGATGGACAGCAACGGGTTGGACGGGCACACCACCACCAGGTCGGCCACCTCCACCGCCTCCAGCACCCCCGGTGCCGGCCGGGCGCCGTCGGCGCCGTCGAACCGGATGGACGCCACCGGCACGGCATGGCGGAGCTTGGCGAAGTACTCCTGGAACGACACCTCCTGGCCGGACTGCAGGGTCACCCGGGTGGCCAGCGGATCGTCGGTGACCGGCAGCAGCCGGACCGCCAGCCCGGCGGCGGCGGCCAGCTCGGCGGTGACCTGGCTGAGGGTGTGCCCCTGCTCCAGCCGGCGGCTCCGGAACATGTGGGTAGCCAGGTCCTGGTCGCCCAGCTCGAACCAGGTGTCGCCGCCCAGCTGTCCGAGCGCCGACAGCACCGTCCAGGTGTCGTCCGCCACTCCGTAGCCCTTGGCCTCGTTGAACCGTCCCGCCAGCGTCCGGGTGACCGTGTCCAGGTCCGGGGAGATGTGCAGGCCGCAGTACACCATGTCGTCGGCGGTGTTGACGACGGCGGTCACCTGCTCGGGGGGCACCACCCGGACCAGGCCCCGCAGCAGCCGGGCCGCGCCGACCCCGCCGGCCAGTGCAGTGATCATCCCGGTGCCGGCGCAGCGATCATCCCGGTGACGGTACCGTGCCGGCGTGGGCGACGCCGCGGGCACCCGGGACCGGGCGGCGGCGCTCGGGGCGTCGGTCGTGGCGGCTGTCGCCTGGGGGTTCGGCGGCGTGCTGGCCGCCCTGACGACGGCGCCGGGGGTGGTGCTGACCTTCTACCGCATGGCCCTCGGGGCGCTGCTGCTACTGGTCGTCGTCGGGCTGGCCGGCCGGCGGGTGACGGCGGCGGTGCTGCGGGCGTCGATCCCTGGTGGCCTGCTGCTGGCCGCCGACATGGCCCTGTTCTTCAGCGCCGTCAAGCTGACCAGCGTGGCCGTGGCCACGGTGATCGGCGCCCTGCAGCCGGCCCTGGTGCTGCTGGTCGCCGGCCCGTTCCTCGGGGAACGGATCACCCGGGCCAAGGTGGCCTGGACCGCCGTGGCCATCGGCGGCGTGGCCGTCATCGTCGTCGGGGGCGGTGCTCCCGGCCATGACGCCCTGGCTGGCGACCTCCTGGCCATCGGCTCCCTGGTGGCCTGGTCCGGCTACTTCGTCGCCTCCAAGTGGGCCCGGGACCACCGGGGCGTGGACGCCCTGGAGTACACCGCCGGGGTCACCGTGGTCGGCGCCGTGGTGATGCTGCCGACCGTCTACGTCGTGGGGGACACCCTGGGGCAGGTGCACGCCGGCGACTGGCTGTGGATCGTCCTGCTGGCGGTCATCCCGGGGACCGCCCACGTGCTCATGAACTGGGCCCACCGGCACCTGGACGTGTCGGTGTCGTCCGTGGTGGTGTCCGCCAACCCCATCGTGGCGGCGGTGGCCGCATACTGCATCCTCGGCCAGACCCTCGCCGACCTACAGATCGCCGGCGGGGTGGTGGGCATCGTGGGCATCGCCGTCGTGGCGGCTCTGGGCCAGCCGGCGTCGGGGATCGAAGAGCTGGCCTAAGACGGGGTCGTCGCCGGCGGCGCCGGCGACGGCGCCCGTCGGACTGCAAGCCTTGGTCGAACGGATGTCATGTCTCGGGGATGTCCACGGGCCCGTAGACAGCTTCGTAGATACGCGGGGCTTGATAGATCCGTCGACGTTGTTTTCCGGTGATCTCCACTAGGTCGCCCCGGTTGACCAGCGATTCGATGGCCGCATAGGCCGTCGGCCGAGCCGCACCAAGCAGCTGTTGAGCCCGTCCAGCAGTGAGGACCGGGGTGGCGAACAGGTGCTCAGCCAGGCGGATCACGGAGTTCGGCCGCCCCTCTTCCAGGAGGTGGTCCCGCATCTCCTGCTGGAGCTCCACAAGCCGGACGGTCCGTTCCTCGGCGTCACGGGCCTGCCGCCGGACACCCTGGAGGAAGAACGTGATCCATGGGATCACATCGCCGGTCTGGCTCGTGGCCAGCAGGTGGTCGTAGTACTGGCTGCGGTGTTGCTCGAAGTAGGCCGACAGGTAGAGGAGCGGCTGAGGGAGTGCTCCCCGGAACACCAGCATGAGGGGGATCATCAGGCGACCGATCCTGCCGTTGCCGTCCAGGAACGGGTGGATGACCTCGAACTGGTAGTGGGCGAGGGCCAGCTGGACGAGGAGCGGCAGTTCGCGCTCATGCAGGAACCGCTCCAGGTCGGTCAGGGCCGCGGCCATCTCCTCGGGGGGCGGCGGGACAAACACGGCATTCTCGAGGGTGGTCCCCCCGATCCACACCGGGCTCTCCCGCAGCTCGCCAGGACGTCGGTAGTGGCCCCGGACGTCGGACAGCAGCAGCTGGTGCATCTCACGGAACAACCGGACCGACACGGGAAAGTCGTCGCGCAGACGCCGGAGGCCGTGCTCCATGGCAGTGACGTAGTTCTGAACCTCCCTGGCGTCGTCGGCTTCCTCGGGCACGAACAGCTGTCCGGCTTCGAAGAGCAGCAGTTGTTCCACCCCGGTCCGCGTCCCTTCGATGCGGGAGCTGAGTACCGCCTCCATCCGCAGATGTGGCCCGATTAGCAGGTGGGGGTTGGGGATGAGGCGGCCCACGCCCCCAAGGCGGTGTACTGCCCCGGTCGCCTCATCAAGGAGCACAGCCACCTCCGCCGGCAGGGGAACGTTGCGGGGCAACGGCTCGGGGAAGAAGGCATAGAAGCCCGCGACCGTCCGACGGACCGCACCTCGGCCCCTGGCGGTGAAGGCATCCGGCCGCATCGGCTCTCCTGGTTCAGTGAGGCTGCACTAGCTGCAGGATAAGTAAGGCGATTGGCCATTTACTTTACATAGAATGACTCCCGGAAGGTAGGTCCCCGGGGATGGCACCTGGTGTCGGAGTCAGTGTCCCCAGGTACCGGACCCCGAATCCGAAGTCGGTGACCCGTCGTTCGGGAGCCGCCGACTTGCCGGCTCGCTGAGCTAGGCGGGGACGCCGGCCCGCTCGAGTGCCGTTGCCGGTGCGCATCCGGCGAGCAGCTGCTCGGAGGTCAGCTCGTCAGCGGCCGGCCCTTCGATGGACAGCAGCAGGGTCCGCAGGTCCGTGCTCAACCGTTCCAAGGTGTCGCGGTCGACGTTGCCGAGCATGCGCTGCTCCGTCTCGGTCTTGGTGGCGATCAACGCCTTGGCCCGCGTCTCGCCGTCGGGCGTCAGGGTCACCAGGACCTGGCGGCGGTCGGTCGGGCAGATGTCGCGGCGCACCCACCCGCGCGCCTCCAGCCGGGCCAGGCGATTGCTGATGGCCCCGGACGTGACCTGGCAATACCGGAGCAACGCCCCTGCGCTCAGTTGGTGCTCCGGCGCCCGGCGCAGCGTCAGCAGCACCTCGAGCTCCCACATCTCGATCTCCAGGGGCAGCAGGTCGCGGCGCAGCTCCCGCTCCAGATGGTTCGCCAGGCGGCGGAGCCGGGCGACCGTGCTCTTGGCCACGACGTCGATGTCGGGGTCCTCGCTCAACCAGTGCGCCACGACCAGGTCCACCTGGTCGTGATCGCCTTCTGGGGTCGGCACGACGTCCACCCGCATCTCTGGCGTCTGCTCCCGTACGGCTTCGCTCACGGCGGTCATCACCACTCCATTCAAACGGCCGGCCCTTGACATGTCAATGAGTCTTCATTATCTTCATGTGAAGAAGCTTTCCCCTCTGAGGTTAGCCGACGTCCTGGACGAGGGCGATGCAGGGAGAGGGCGATGCGAGAAGCGATTTTGGGAGTGAGCAGATGAGCAACCTAGCGACGTCGTTGGCGCTTACCGGCCGGCGGAAGGTCCCCACCTGGACCGTGCTGGCCCTGTGCTGTGCCGCCCAGTTCATGGTGGTCCTCGACATCTCGATCGTCAACGTGGCGTTGCCCCAGATGCGCCACGACCTGGGCCTGACCGCGACGGGCCAGCAGTGGGTGATCAATGCGTACACCCTGACCTTCGCCGGCTTCTTGATGTTGGGTGGTCGGGCCGCCGACCTGTTCGGGCGCCGCCGGATCTTCATGCTGGGGCTGGCCGTCTTCACCCTGTGCAGTCTCCTCGGCGGCTTGGCGCAGAGCGGAGGGTGGCTCATCGCCGCCCGGGCCGCCCAGGGGTTGGGCGGCGCCATCCTGGCTCCCGCCACCCTCAGCATCCTGACCTCCACCTTCACCGACCACAACGAACGGCGCCGGGCCCTCGGCGCCTGGTCGGCCACCGCGGCCAGCGGGGCGGCGGTGGGCGTGTTCCTGGGCGGGGTCCTCACGGACCTGTTGAACTGGCGGTGGGTGCTGTTCGTCAACGTGCCGATCGGCGCCGTCCTCCTCTTCGTGGCCTCGATCGCCCTCGTCGAGTCGAAGGCCCCGGCCAAGCGCACCAGCCTCGATCTTCCCGGCGCGGTGACCGTGACCGGTGGCCTGGCCGTGTTGGTCTACGGCATCGTGAGCACCGACACCCACCCGTGGGGGTCCGCTCAGACCATCGTGACCCTGGCCATCGGCGTAGGCCTGCTGGCCTTGTTCGTCCTCATCGAGGCCCGGTTCGCCAAGAACCCGCTCATCCCGTTGGGCGTGTTCCGGCGCCGGTCCCTGTCGACGGCCAACGGCATCGCCATGTCGGTGGGTGCGGCGATCTTCAGTGTGTACTTCTTCTTGTCCCTGTATCTCCAGCAGGTCGACGGATACTCGCCGCTCAAAGGAGGCCTCGCCTTTCTCCCCGTCGGCCTGGCCACCTTGGGCGGAGCCCTGGCCGGAAGCCGCATCGTGGTGCGCTTGGGCTTCCGTACCCAGCTTGTGATCGGTTCCACGCTCACCACCATCGGCCTGCTGTGGCTGGCCCAGATCGGTGTCGGCTCGAGCTACTTCGCCCACATCTTCGGGCCGGCTGTGTTCATCGGGGTGGGGCTCGGGATCATGTTCGTGCCCATGACGATGGCCGCCACCCAGGGCATCCCGCCCCACGAGGCCGGCCTGGCCTCCGGGTTGATCAACACCAGCCGCCAGGTCGGTGGTGCCGTCGGGCTGGCCGCGCTCGCCACGGTGGCGGCCAGCGCGGCCAGTGACCACTCGGCGGGCACCCGGTCGGTGCTGGCCGCCCTCACCACGGGCTACGACCGCAGCTTCTACATCGCCGCGGGGATCATGATCGCCGGCGGCATCTTGGCCTTGGCCCTGCCCCGCAAGGTGCAGCCCGCCCCGGCGCAGGCTGTCGTCGGAGCGCCCCGGGAGCCGATGCCGGTGGTCGTCGAGGTCTGACGGCGGCCAGGACGTCGGTGAAGCCTTGGAGCGGGCGACGGGAATCGAACCCGCGTTCTCAGCTTGGGAAGCGGCCTGAGTAGGGTTTTCCGACCTGGTTGGAGAGCTGAAGTTCCTGGTGAACGAGGTTGTCCACAACCGCCGGCATCCGTCATCGACCCCGGTTTTCCGTCATTTTGTGGTCTGTTTGTGGTCTGTCCGGAGCTCGGTTTCGGGTTGGTGGGACGATCACTGGTCCGGGCCAGGTGCTCGCGGTTCCAGGCGCAGGACCGCCGCTTCGAGCCTCGGGAGGTCCTCCTCGACGGTGGCCTGGATGATGGCGTGTGACGTGTCGAAGTAGTGATGGGCCAACCAGTCCCGCATGCCGACGGCGTCGCCCCACGGCACGTCTGGCTCGGCCTCGGTCAGGGCCGGTGTCAGTCCTTTGACGGCTTCGCCGACCTCGATCAGGCGAAGCCGGACGGCGTCGAACACCAGCCCGTCGGACAGGTCGCCCCGTTCCAGGTGACTCCGGATGGCGGCAATGGCCTCCAAGACGTCGGCGAGGCGTTCCCGGTCTCCCCGGGTCACAGGGGCACGCTCTCTCGCTCGACTTCAGCCCGGACCCGTGGTCGGAGACTGTCGGAAGGCGCCACATCCACGGGAACGCCCAGGATTGCCGTCAGTTCTCGCTTGAGGGCTCCCAGCTCGAACAGGCCGGTCCGGGGAGCCAGGTTCACGACCAGGTCGACGTCGCTATCCGGTCGGTCCTCCCCTCGGGCGACGCTGCCGAACACCCGGACGTTCGTCGCTCCGTGGCCAGCCGCACAGGCCAGGACGGCCTTCCGTCGCTGCCGGAGCCGGCGGCCGAGTGGGGTATCGGGAAGGCCAGAGGGTGCAGCGGGGTCCCGTTCGAGCCCAATCACCATCCGGTGGCCGGTGGCGGCCACCAAGCGCTCCAGCGTGCTGACCGACGGCTCTCGTCGACCGGATTCGTAGGCGCTCACAACGCTCTGTGCGATCCCGGCCCGGCGTGCCACGTCGGCCTGCGATAGGTGAGCCCGCATTCGCGCGTCACGCAGGACGGTGCCGGTTGGGGAACTTCCCGCCTCTGTCATAGCCCTAGCCTATAGCGAATCGTCTATTCCCTGCTATCGGAGTGGCCGGTGGCGAGGGGTGGGCGGCGGCGACCATTCCAGGATGCCGCCGCCGCCTGACCCGTCACTCCAGCTCGGCCTCCAGCCAGACGTCGAACTCCTTGATGGCATCGCCGTCCAGCCACAGGT
>CAYVPF010000058.1:0-3394 GCA_964453355.1 uncultured Acidimicrobiaceae bacterium
AGTCGGGCGGTCGCCGCAGCAGGTTGGACACCCGCTGATGGGTGACCCCGAACATGCGGGCGATGGCGGGGATGCTGGTGCCTTCGGCCCGGAGGGAGTCGACCAGCTCCTTGCGGAGGGTGCCGCTGGCCTTGGACATGCGGGCCAGCATCTGGCTGACCACCTGCATGGTCCCCGGCGACGGTTCCCTGGACAAGATCTCGTGCCAGCTCATGCCGTTCTGGCGCGACTGGCGGAGCTGGTCGATCCGCTCGGTCAGCTCGCGCTGCTCCCGGGTGATCTCCTGTAACGCCACACTGAGCGCGTCCAGCGCTTCCAGCGTGGGGTCGCCGGCCACCCGGACGAAAGGCTCCTCAGGGTGCTGGTCCCGCCGTTCGCCACCCTCGTAGCTCCGGTTGTCGAATTCCTGGCGCATTGCCACCTTCGAATCACCACCCATCACCACGATGACCGGCCCCGGCCTTCGGGGACTCGGTGTCTGGGTCCATCCCGGTCTGCTCCATACCTACCCGGGCACCGGCCGTTGAAACCGCGCCGGCCCGCCTCCAGCCGGCTCAGGCATAGCCGAAGGCCGGCGCCTTTGGGGACCCATACGAACGTTTGGGTGCCTCCCATACGAACGTTTGGGAACCATAAATGAGCCCTCCCTTGTGAAGATCCATTTTCCCAAACATACGATCGTTTACCCTCTCTACCAGGGAGGATCCTGATTATCCCTGGGGGGATTTTGACCCATTCGGTCGCCGGTAGAGGCGCAGAATATGAGTACTATGGCCACGGTGAGGGATGGGGCGGTCGCACGGCCGGTAGCCGAAAAGGCCGACGGGACGAGTGGCCGATCACCTGGTACGGAAGCCATCCCGCCGGAACCGGCGCCTGGATCGGCTGCAATGCCCACCCTGGACGAGGTGCTGTCGCAGGCCGGCCAGGAGAACTTCCCGGTGGCCTCCCGGGTGCTGCCCCGGGCGTCGCGGGCTCACCTGATGGCCATCTACGGGTTCGCCCGGCTGGCCGACGACATCGGCGACGAGGCCGACGGTGACCGGCTGGCCCTGCTGGACTGGTTGGACGAGGACCTGGACCGGGCGGCCGTCGGCCACGCCACCCACCCGGTGCTGCAGCGGCTGACCCCGACGATCCAGGACCTGCAATTGCCGCTGGACCCGTTCCGGGCGCTGATCGAGGCGAACCGGCAGGACCAGACGGTCCACCGGTACCGGACCTTCGACGACCTGGTCGGCTACTGCCTGCTGTCGGCGGCCCCGGTGGGGCAGCTGGTGCTGGCGGTCATGGGGCTGGCCACGCCCGGCCGGGTGGCCCTGTCCGACCAGGTGTGCATCGGGCTGCAGGTGGTGGAGCATCTGCAGGACGTGGCCGAGGATGCCGGCCGGGGCCGGGTGTACCTGCCCCAGGACGACCTGGCGGTGGCCGGGTGTGACGAAGCGGCGCTGACGGCGACCAGCGCCAGCCCGGCGGTCCGGGCGGTGGTGGCCCGGGAGGTGGCCAGAGCCCGACCGCTGTTGGCCGCCGGTGGCCCGCTGGCCCGGACCCTCCCGCTGCGGCCGCGGCTGGCCGTGGCCGGGTTCGCCGCCGGCGGGATGGCGGCGTTGGATGCCATCGAGCAGGCCGGTCACGACGTCCTGGCCGTCCCCTGCCGGCCACGGCCGGGACGGTTCGGGCGGCACCTGGTGTCCACCCTGCTGCGCCCGGCTCCGGTGCCGGCATGACCAGCACAGGCCTGACGGCGACAGTGGCGTTCGCCGAGTGCGAAGCCATCACCCGGCGGGAGGCCAAGAACTTCGCCTACGGCATCCGGTTGCTGCGGCCGCCGGAGCGCCAGGCGCTGTCCGCGGTGTACGCCCTGGCCCGGCGGATCGACGACATCGGCGACGGCGAGGACGCCCCGGAGCACAAGCTGGAAGGCCTGGCCCGGGTGCGCAAGGACCTGGCGGCCATCGGCGGCGGCGAGCCGGCGGCGGCGGCCGGCGATGCGGTGCTGTGGGCCATCGCCGACGTGCACCGCCGGTACCAGCTGCCGCTCGCGGCCTTCGACGAGCTGATCGAGGGCTGCGAGATGGACGTGGCCGGGACCGAGTACCGGACCATCGACGACCTCGTCGGGTACTGCCGGCGGGTGGCCGGGTCCATCGGCCGGCTGTCGCTGGCGGTGTTCGGCACCACCGACCGGGAGGCCGCGGTGCCGAAGGCCTGTGACCTGGGGGTGGCGCTGCAGCTGACCAACATCCTCCGGGACGTCCTGGAGGACCAGGGCCGGGGGCGGGTGTACCTGCCGTCGGACGACGCCGAGGCGGTCGGGTGCCCGGCCGACCTGGTCGGGGACCCCGCCGCGGTGGCCCGGCTGGTGGCCTTCGAGGCCAAGCGGGCCCGGGAATGGTTCGACCGGGGGCTGCCGCTTCTGCCATTGCTGGACCGGCGCAGCCGGGCCTGCGTGGGGGCCATGGCCGGCATCTACTTCCGGCTTCTCCGCCACATCCAGTCCGACCCGGTGTCGGTGACCCGGGGCCGGGTGTCGGTGCCGGCCTGGGAGAAGCTGTGGGTGGCCGGGTCCAGCCTGGCCGGGAGCCAGCCGTGAGCCGGGTCCCGATGGGCCGGGTCGTGGTGATCGGGGGCGGGCTGGCCGGCATGCAGGCCGCACTGGCCGCCGCCGCCGGCGGCGCCGAGGTGACGCTGGTGGAGCGGCGCCGGCACCTGGGCGGGTTGACGTGGTCGTTCCGGCGGAACGGTCGGTGGTTCGACAACGGCCAGCACGTGTTCCTGCGCTGCTGCACCGCTTACCAGGGGTTCTTGGACCGCATCGGGGCGGCCGGCCAGGTGTACCTGCAGCCCCGCCTGGACATCCCGGTGCTTTCCCCCGGCGGCCCCGGGACCGGCCGTCGGGTGGTCCGGGCCGACCTCACCCGGGACCGGCTGCCGGCCCCCCTGCATCTGGCCCGAGCCCTGGCCGGGTACCGGCACCTGTCGCTGGCCGACCGGGCCCGGCTGGGCTGGCCGGCGCTGGCGCTGCGCCGGCTGCGGTTGGACGACCCGGCGCTCGACCAGGAGACGTTCGGTGACTGGCTGGCCCGCCACGGCCAGCGGCCGGCCGCGGTGGAGCGGCTGTGGGACCTGATCACGCTGCCGACCGTCAACGTGCCGGCGTCGGAGGCGTCCCTGGCCCTGGCGGCCAAGGTGTTCCGGACCGGCCTGCTGGACCGCGCCGACGGGGCCGACGTGGGCTGGTCGACGGTGCCGCTGGCCGAGCTGCACGGGGCCAACGGGGCCCGGGCCCTGGCGGCGGCCGGGGTGGAGGTGGTGCTGGGCACCGCCGTGGACGGCGTCGACCGGCAGGCCGGATCGTTCACGGTGCGTACCCGGGACGCCGGGGCGGGAGCCG
>CAYVPF010000058.1:3494-14468 GCA_964453355.1 uncultured Acidimicrobiaceae bacterium
GGCCGGGCCTTGAAGGCCGACGCCGTGGTGGTGGCCACCCCACCGGAGACGGCGGCATCGCTGTTGCCGCCGGGCACCCTGCCGGCGGTGGCCGGGCTGGGGACGTCGCCGATCGTCAACGTGCACCTGGTCCTGGACCGCAAGGTCACCGACCTGCCGATGGCCGCCACGGTGGGGTCACCGGTGCAGTTCGTGTTCGACCACACCACGGCGGCCGGCATGGACCCGGCGGCCGCGGAGCAGTGCCTGGTGGTGTCGCTGTCGGCGGCGGACGCCTGGGTGGGCCGCCGGCCGGAAGAGCTGGTGCGGACGTTCCACCAGGCGATCGGGGACCTGTTCCCGGTGGCCCGCCGGGCGACGGTGGTGGACGGGGTGGTGAGCCGGGAGCACACCGCCACGTTCCGCGGCCGGCCGGGGACCGCCGCGCTGCGGCCGCTCAGCACCACCTCGGTCGACGGGCTGTTCGTGGCCGGGGCGTGGTGCGCCACCGGGTGGCCGGCGACCATGGAAGGGGCCGTCCGCAGCGGCACCGACGCCGCCGCCGCCGTCCTGGCCCGGCTGGCGACCACCGCGCCGCACTCTGCAAGTTCCCCCGACCATCATCCGGCCCAGCTGCCAGCCGAGCTACAGGAGGCAACGGCGTGACCACCCTGGCCACCCCTTCGAGGACCCTTCCCGCCGCCACCGCGGCGGTCGCCGCCGCGGCACCCCCGCCGGGAGCTCCCGAGATCCTGGCCCGGGCCGCCGGGCTGACGGGCCCGGCCCTGGCAACCGCCGTCGACCGGTTGGACCCGGCCCTGCGGATACCGGTGGAGCACCACCTGCGGGGCGGCGGCAAGCGGGTCCGGGCGGCCCTGGTGCTGCTGTCGGCGGCGGCCGTCGGGGCGGACGAGCAGGTGGCGGTGGTCGGGGCGGTGGCCATCGAGCTGGTGCACAACTACTCGCTGCTGCACGACGACATCATCGACGGGGACCGGGAGCGGCGGCACCAGCCGACGGTGTGGGCGGAGTACGGGGTCGGTCCGGCCATCGTCGCCGGGGACGCCCTGGCGGCCCTGTCGACGCAGCTGCTGCTGGAGGACCCCACGCCGGAGCGGGTGCAGGCGGCCCGCCGGCTGGCCGGGGCCAACCAGGCCATGATCGCCGGGCAGGCCGCCGACATGGCCTACGAGACCCGGGAGCGGGTGACCGTGGCGGAGTGCCTGTCGATGGAGCAGGGCAAGACCGGGGCCCTGCTGGCCTGCGCCGCCTCCCTCGGGGCGGTGCTGGGCGGCGGCCCGCCGGCGGCGGTGCACGCCCTGGGCGACTTCGGCGACCACCTCGGCATCGCCTTCCAGGCGGTGGACGACCTGCTGGGCATCTGGGGCGACCCGGCGGTGACCGGGAAGCCGGTGGGCAGCGACCTGCTGGCCCACAAGAAGGCCCTGCCGGTGGCCGCCGCCATGGCCGCCGACGGTGCGGTGGCCGACGAGCTGGCGCGGATCCTGGGTGGCGACCTGACGGAGGCCGACGTGGCCCGGGCCACGGCCCTGATCGAGGACTGCGGCGCCCGGGCCGAGGTGACGGCGATCGCCGACACCCACCTGGAGCTGGCCCTCGGGGCGCTGGACCGGGTGGAGCTCCGCCAGCCGGCCCGGGACGAGCTGGTGGCGGTGGCCCACTACGTGACGGCGAGGGACCGTTGACCACCGTCATCGATCCCCCCGCCGGCCCCCCCGAAAACGTTTCCGCGGAAACGTTTTCGTCCACGGCAGAGGCGGCCACTCCGGGGTGGGCGGCCGCCGTGGCCTGCCTGGACAAGGCGACCGCGGCGCTGCTCGGTCTGCAGGACCCGGCGGGCTGGTGGAAGGGAGAGCTGGAGACCAACGTGACGATGGACGCCGAGGACCTGCTGCTGCGGCAGTTCCTGGGCATCCTGACCGACGAGGAGAAGGCCGGGGCGGCCCGGTGGATCCGGTCGCAGCAGCGCGAGGACGGGACCTGGGCCAATTACTACGGCGGGCCCGGTGACCTGTCCACGACCGCCGAGGCGTGGGTGGCCCTGCGGCTGGCCGGAGACCCGGCGGAGGCCGACCACATGCGGCGGGGGGCCGCCTTCGTCCGGGAGGCCGGGGGCATCGAGCGCAGCCGGGTGTTCACCCGGATCTGGCTGGCCCTGTTCGGGAAGTGGTCGTGGGACGACCTGCCGGTGCTGCCGCCGGAGCTGATCTTCTTCCCGAAGTGGATGCCGCTGAACGTGTACGACTTCGGCTGCTGGGCCCGGCAGACGGTGGTGGCCCTGACGGTGGTCGGCGCCCACCGGCCGGTGCGACACCTGCCGGTCGACGTGGACGAGCTGCGGTCCGGTGCGGCGCCGTTGCCGGGGCATGCGGCCACCACCTGGGCCGGGGCGTTCGAGCGGCTGGACCGGGCGCTGCACCGGTACGAGCGCCGTCCGATCCGGTGGCTGCGGCGGCTGGCCCTGCGGCAGGCCGAGCGGTGGATCGTGGAGCGGCAGGAGGCCGACGGCTGCTGGGGCGGCATCCAGCCGCCGTGGGTGTACTCGCTGATGGCCCTGAACCTGCAGGGGTACGCGCTGGACCACCCGGTGATACGGGCCGGCATCGCCGGCCTGGACGGGTTCACCATCGACGACGACCGGGGACGGCGGATCGAGGCGTGCCAGTCACCGGTCTGGGACACCTGCCTGGCCGTCACCGCCCTGGCCGACGCCGGGGTGCCGGCGGACCACCCGGCGCAGGTTCGGGCGACGGAATGGCTGGTCGGCGAGGAGATCACGGTGGGTGGCGACTGGCAGGTCCGCCGCCCGGACCTGGCCCCGGGCGGGTGGGCGTTCGAGTTCGCCAACGACAACTACCCGGACGTGGACGACACCGCCGAGGTGGTGATGGCGCTCCGCCGCGTCCCCGGCGCCCGAGCGGGCGAGGCCATCGACCGGGGCGTGCACTGGATCCTCGGAATGCAGTGCGCCGACGGCGGCTGGGGGGCGTTCGACGCCGACAACGTCCGGACGCTCTGCCGGGAGCTGCCGTTCTGCGACTTCGGCGAGCTCATCGACCCGCCGAGCGCCGACGTCACGGCCCACGTGGTGGAGATGCTGGCCGCCGCAGGTCGGATCGGCCGGCCGCTCGACCGTGGGGTGGACTGGCTGCTGGCCAACCAGGAGCCGGACGGGTCCTGGTTCGGCCGGTGGGGGGCCAACTACGTGTACGGCACCGGGGCGGTGGTGCCGGCGCTGGTGGCCGGTGGCTTGCCCGCCGGGCATCCGGCCGTTCGCCGGGCGGTGGCCTGGCTGGAGGGCCACCAGAACCCCGACGGGGGCTGGGGCGAGGACCTGCGGTCGTACGACGACCCGACCCAACGGGGCCGGGGGCCGTCCACGGCGTCGCAGACGGCCTGGGCTCTGCTGGCCCTGCTGGCCGCAGGTGTTGGCACCCCGGAAGGATCCGACAGCATCCGGCGGGGTGTGGCCTGGCTGGCCGCCACCCAGAACGACGACGGCACCTGGGACGAGCCGTGGTTCACCGGCACCGGGTTCCCGGGGGACTTCTACATCAACTACCACCTGTACCGGATGGTGTTCCCGGTGTCCGCCCTGGGGCGGTACGTGCGGGCCGGGGCGACCGGGGCGACCGGAGGGCCCGGCCATGGCTGAGCCCATCAGGGTGCTGCTGGCCGCCCCCCGGTCGTTCTGTGCCGGGGTGGAACGGGCCATCGAGATCGTGGAACGGGCCCTGGAGCGGTACGGGGCGCCGGTGTACGTGCGCCGGCAGATCGTCCACAACGCCCACGTGGTGGCCGACCTGGAGGCCAAGGGGGCGATGTTCGTGGAGGAGCTGGACCAGGTGCCGGCCGGGGCCACGGTGGTGCTGGCCGCCCACGGGGTGTCCCCGGCGGTGCGGGGCCAGGCGGCCGAGCGGGGAGACCTGGCGGTGATCGACGCCACCTGCCCGCTGGTGGCGAAGGTCCACCACGAGGCCCGCCGGTTCGTGGCCCGGGGGTACGACATCGCCCTGATCGGCCACGCCGACCACGAAGAGGTGGAGGGTACCGTGGGCGAGGCCCCAGACCGGATCCACCTGGTGGAGACGCCCGAAGATGTCGCCGCCCTGCCCGGTCCCGCCCAGGAACGGCCGATGGCCTTCCTGACCCAGACCACGCTGGCCACCGACGAGACTGCCGAAGTGGTGGCCGCCCTCCGGGACCGGTTCCCGGACATCGTGGGGCCGAGCGCCGACGACATCTGTTACGCCACCCAGAACCGCCAGGACGCCGTCCGGGCGATGGCCGGGGACTGCGACCTGATGCTGGTGGTGGGGTCGGCCAACTCGTCCAACACGGCCCGGCTGGTGGAAGTGGCCCGCCGGCACGGCAGCCGGGCGGAGCTGTTGGAAGACGCCGGCCAGCTGCGGTCGTCGTGGCTCGACGGGGTGTCCACCGTCGGCCTCACCGCCGGGGCGTCGGCCCCAGAAGTGCTCGTCCAGGAAGTGCTCGACGCCCTCGGCCGGCTCCGGCCGGTGACCGTTGAGGAACGTCGAACCACGCAAGAAACCGTCCGATTCTCCCTACCAATGCAGGTGCGCTAATGCCCGTTCCCGTCCGTCAGAACCTCCGTATCGGAGCCCACCTCTTCAAGCAGAAGATCAAGAAGAACAAGCACTACCCGTTCATCGTGGAGATCGAGCCGCTGTTCGCCTGCAACCTGTCCTGCCCGGGCTGCGGCAAGATCCAGCACCCGACCGACATCCTGCGCAAGCGGCTGTCGGTGGAGGACATCCTCGGCGCCGTGGAGGAGAGCGGGACCCCGATGGTGTCGATCGCCGGTGGGGAGCCGCTACTGCACCCGGACATCGCCAAGATCGTCCAGGAACTGACGAAGCGGAAGGTGTACGTGTACCTGTGCACCAACGCCGTCCTGTTGCGGCGACGGATGGAGAAGTTCACGCCTTCCCGGTACTTCTCCTGGGTGGTCCACATCGACGGTCTGCAGGAGCGCCACGACGCCGCCGTGGACCGCGAGGGGGTGTTCGACGAGGCGGTGGCCGCCATCCGCCAGGCCAAGGAGCAGGGGTTCCGGGTGACCACCAACTCCACGTTCTTCAACACCGACTCGCCCAAGACCATCCGGGACGTCTTGGACTTCTTGAACAACGACCTGGGGGTGGACGCCATGATGATCTCACCGGCCTACGCCTACGAGAAGGCGCCGGACCAGGAGCACTTCTTGGGGGTCGAGCAGACCCGCAAGCTCTTCCGGGACGCCTTCGCCGGCAAGCGGAAGGGCTGGCGGCTCAACCACTCGCCGCTCTTCCTCGATTTCTTGGAGGGCAAGGCCGAGTTCGCCTGCACGGCGTGGGGGGTCCCCAGCTACTCGGTACTCGGCTGGCAACGACCCTGCTACCTGATGGCCGACGGGTACGCCTCCAGCTACAAGGAGCTGGTCGAGACCACCGACTGGGACGCCTACGGCCGCGGCAAGGACCCGCGCTGCGCCAACTGTATGGCCCACTGCGGCTACGAGCCGTCGTCGGTCATCGCCACCATGGGCTCCATGCGGCAGTCGCTTCGCGCCCTGGTCAACACCCACTGATCGGCCGGTCGGCGTGGCCCTGCACATAGAACCGGTCCCTCCGGACACCGTCCTCGGCCAGGCCGAGCCGGTGACCCCTGCCCCCCTGGCGGCGGCACCCATCGGCACTGTGCCGACGGCACCCATCGGCGCGGCCGGACCGGTGGACCTGTCGTGGCTGTCGCCAGCGGCCGTCCGGTCCCTGGACCGGGCCGGCCTGGACCGGCTGGCCGACGACGTCCGACGGTTCCTGGTGCAGGCCGTGTCGGCCACCGGCGGCCACCTGGGGTCCAACCTGGGGGCGGTGGAGCTGACGCTGGCGCTGCACCGGGTGTTCGACTCCCCGACCGACCGGATCGTCTGGGACACCGGCCACCAGGCGTACGTGCACAAGCTGGTCACCGGCCGGGCCGAGACATTCTGCGACCTGCGCCAGGCCGGAGGGCTGTCGGGGTACCCCAACCGGGACGAGTCGGCGCACGACCTGGTGGAGAACAGCCACGCCTCCACCGCCTTGTCCTACGCCGACGGGCTGGCCCGGGCCGGCGCCCTGCGGGGCGGCGGCCAGGTGGTGGCGGTCATCGGCGACGGGGCCCTCACCGGCGGGCTGGCGTACGAGGCCCTCAACAACATCGGGGCGTCCGGCAGCCGGGTGGTGGTGGTGCTGAACGACAACGGCCGGTCGTACTCCCCCACCGTCTCCCGCCTGACCACCGCGCCCGCCGAGACCGGCGGTCGGCCCGAGAGGACACCGGGAGCCTTCTTCGGGTCGCTGGGGCTGCGGTACGGCGGACCGGTGGACGGCCACGACGTGGAGGCCCTGGACGGCGCGTTGCGGTGGGCGGCCCGATGTCCGGGCCCGGTGGTGGTGCACGTGCACACGGTCAAGGGCAAGGGGTACCGGCCGGCGGAGCAGGACCCGGAGAAGTGCCTGCACGACGTGACGCCGTTCGACCCGGCCACCGGTCGGCCCCGGGCGTCACGGCCGGGGGCCAGCTACACCGAGGCCTTCGGGGCGGCGCTGATGGCCGAGGCCGCCCGGCGGCCGGAGGTGGTGGCGGTGACGGCGGCCATGGCCGGCCCGACCGGCCTGCTGCCGTTCGCCCGACGGTTCCCGGACCGGTTCGTGGACGTGGGCATCGCCGAGCAGCACGCCGTGACGGCGGCGGCCGGCATGGCCATGGGCGGGCTGCGGCCGGTGGTGGCCATCTACTCCACCTTCCTCAACCGGGCGTGGGACCAGCTGTACTACGACGTCGGCCTGCACCGGCTGCCGGTGGTGTTCTGCATCG
Source organism: uncultured Acidimicrobiaceae bacterium (assembly GCA_964453355.1). Lineage (GTDB taxonomy): Bacteria > Actinomycetota > Acidimicrobiia > Acidimicrobiales > RAAP-2 > DASZUK01. Next base: position 10,356 of record CAYVPF010000058.1, read on the forward strand.
ACCGCGCCGGGGTCACCGGGGACGACGGCCCCAGCCACCACGGCCTGCTGGACCTGGCCCTGTTGACCAAGATCCCGGGCATGACGGTGCTGGTGCCGTCCTGCTACGAGGACGTGCCGATCATGTTGGCCGAGGCCCTGGACATCACCGACGGCCCGGTGGCCATCCGGTGGCCGAAGACCGAGGCCCGCACCGGCGGGGCCCCGGGCCGGGGGCTGACCGGCCGGCTGCTGCGGTCGGCCGATGCCGGCTCCGGCCCCATCGGTTCCGGCGCCGCCGACCAGACCGGCCGGCGGGTGTGCCTGCTGGCCGTGGGCAAGATGGTGCCGGCCTGCCAGGAGGCGGCGGACCTCCTGGCGACCCACGGCGTGGAGGCCACCGTCTGGGACGTCCGGGTGGCCAGCCCGCTGGACCGGGTGATGCTGGCCGACGCCGCCGGGCACGACCTGGTGGTGACGGCCGAGGACGGCGTCGCCGAGGGCGGCGTCGGCACCAAGGCGTCGGCCACCCTGCGGGCGATGGCCGACGACGGCGGCCGGCCGACGCCGCCGGTAGTCAACTGCGGGCTGCCATTGGCCTACCTGCCGCACGGCCGGGCGGCGGACATCCTGGCGGCCCACGGCCTGGACGGGCCGGGACTGGCCCGGACGGTCCTGCGCAGCCTGGACTGCACCGTCTGAACGACTTCGGAGTCACCCAGTCACCCAGTCACCCGGCCGCCGGGGTGCCCGGGCCGGACGCGGTAAGACTCTGGCCGTGATCACCTCCACCGAAGCCATGGACCACGTGGTCCTGGTGCTGTTCGAGAACCGGTCGTTCGACAACCTGTTGGGCCGGCTGTACCAACCCGGCGAGGTGCGGTCGTTCGAGGGCGTGATCGGCAAGGACCTGAGCAACCCGGTGCCGGCGTGGGCGGAGCACCGGCCGGCCGACGGGGTGGTGCCCTACGGCGTGGCCGCCGACATGGACTCGCCGAACCCGGACCCCGGGGAGGAGTTCCAGCACACCAACACGCAGCTGTTCAACCAGCTGGACGAGGCCAACCGGTCGAAGGACGCCACCGAGATGGTGGCCCCGTTCAACGTCCCGCCGGACGGGCAGGGCCCGACCATGGACGGGTTCGTGGCCGACTACATCAGCTTCCTCACCGTCGAGCTCGGCCGGCAGCCCACCGTCGACGAGTACCGGCAGATCATGACCGGCTACACCCCCGAACAGGTGCCGGTGATCAGCGGGCTGGCCCGCGGGTTCGGGGTCTTCGACCACTGGTTCAGCGAGGTGCCGTCGCAGACGATGGCCAACCGGTCGTTCTGGACGGCGGCCACGTCGTCGGGGTTCGTGGTGAACCGGCCGATGACCAACTTCATGCGCCACAACACCGCCGAGACCATCTTCGACCGGCTGGACCGGCACGGGAAGTCCTGGAAGGTCTACGTCTTGGAGCCGGACCCGGTGTCGTTCACCGGCATGATCCACCTGGAGCGGCTGCGGGACCGGTTCGCCACCCACTTCGTCCCCTTCGCCGAGTTCGAGCGCGACTGTGCCGCGGGCACCCTGCCGAACTTCTCGCTGATCGAGCCCAACCTGCTGGCCGGCCACGGCGACTACCACCCCGCCTTCGGTCGGGCGCTGATGGCCGGGGTGGAGATCCCCATCGATCCCCCCTCGTCGATCCTGGCCGGCGAGGCTTTCTTGGCCCGCATCTACGACGCCGTACGGTCGGCCGGCTCAGCTGGCCCGGGCAGCTCGAGTGGCGGGGCCAACCCGTTCAACACGACCCTGTTCATCGGTTGGGACGAGCCCGGCGGGACCTACGACCACGTGGCCCCCGGACCGGTCCCGCCGCCGGACCCGGCCAGCCCGGTCGGCCAGTACGGCTTCCGGTTCGACCGTTCCGGCTACCGGGTGCCGGCCGTCGTCGTGTCACCGTGGGTGGCCGACGGGACGGTCCTGACCGAGGAGTACCGGCACACCTCGATGATCGCCACCCTGCGCAAGGTGTGGGACCTGGGTGAGCCACTGACCGGCCGGGACGCCTCCGCCCGGACCTTCGAGGACGTCTTCAGCCTGGAGAAGCCCCGCGACCCCGACACCTGGCCGACGATCACCGCGCCGGCGGTCCCCGACTTTCAGGTGCGCCGGGTGGAGGCGTGCGAGGTCATCGGCACCCTCGGTCGCCATCTCTGCCACGGGCTGGTCGAGCACGAACGGGAACGCCGGGGGACCGAGCCGTCGGCTCCGACCCCGCCGCCGGCGCTCACCCCGGAGATGTCACCGACCCTGGCCCTCGACATCGTGCACCGGCTGGGCGCCCGGTACTTCCCGAAACTGAACCGGCGAGGGACCTAGCCGCCGGGGGCGGCCGATGGTCGTTCAGGCTGAGAGACAGGGGACGTCGTACTCGCCGAACCGGGCGTCCCGAGTCACCACCGTAAGACCCTCAAGGGTGGCTTGGGCCACCAGCATGCGATCGAACGGATCGTCGTGGTGGCGAGGCAAGGACCCGGCGGCCATTCCATGGAGGAGCGTGATGTTCAAGGGCGTAAAGCCACTGGACGTCAGCTCATCGACCAGGTCGTCGGGAGCCGTCAGCTTGCCCAGGGCCTTCTTTATGGACACTTCCCAGGCACTGGCCGCGGAGACCAGCACTTCATTACGTGTGTCGGCGATGGCTTCGGCCGCCGGATCCGACAGGGGGCTGTCCGCCAACCACCACAGCAGGACGTGCGTGTCCAGAAGCAGCCTCATGGACGACCGCCGGCAAAGGCCTCGGTGATCCCTTCCGGCAGGTCGTCGAAGTCATCCCCGATCACCACCCGGCCCCGCCAGGCGCCGGGAACCCGCCGGCCGGAAGCATTGCCCAGGGGCACAAGGCGGGCCACCGGACGGCCGGAACGGGCGATGACCACCTCCTCACCCTGCTCGACCCGCTCCAACAACCGGGAGAGGTGAGTTTTGGCTTCGTGAACGTTCACCGTCGCGGGCACCGGCACCTCCGAAATCCTCCAACCTCGTGGAACTTCCACAACGTAGTCGAAGTTTAGGAGGACTTAGTCGGACTTAGTCCGCGGGACCTCAGCGGGTCAGCAACACCGAGGACCCGTGCCCGAACAGGCCCTGGTTGGCAGTGACGGCCACCCGGGCCCCCTCCACCTGCCGGCCGTCGGCCTGGCCGCGGAGCTGCCACACGCACTCGCACACCTGGGCGATGGCCTGCGCCGGGATGGCCTCGCCGAACGACGACAGGCCGCCGCTCGGGTTGACGGGGATGCGGCCGCCGATGGTGGTGGCGCCGTCACGCAGCAGCTTCTCGGCCTCCCCTTCGCCGCACAGGCCGATGTCCTCGTACCAGTCCAGCTCCAGGGCCGACGACAGGTCGTAGACCTCGGCCAGGTCCAGGTCGTCGGGGCCGACGCCGGCCTCCTCGTAGGCCGCCCGGGCGATGGACGGCCGGAAGCCCTGGAGATTGGATGCCAGCCCGTCGCCGGCCACGGCGGCGGCCGAGTCGGTGGAGAAGTTCGGCATCTCGATGACCGTGTTCGGGAACCGGGGGCTCACCGTCGACACCGCAGCCACGGTCACCAGCGGCTCGCCGGCGCCGTGCCGGCGGGCGAAGTCCATGGACGACAGCACCACGGCGGCCGCCCCGTCGGAGGTGGCGCAGATCTCCAGCAGCCGCAGCGGGTCGGCCACGACCGGGGAGGCCAGCACCTCGTCGACGGTGACCTCCTTGCGGTACCGGGCGTACGGGTTGCCGAGGCCGTGGCGGGCGTTCTTGACCTTCACCTGGGCGAAGTCGTCGTCGGTGGCCCCGAACCGGTCCATCCGCCGGCGGGCGTACAGGGCGAAGTAGGTGGGGTTGGTGGCCCCCATGAGGTGGAACCGGAGCCAGTCGGGGTCATCCTTGCGGTCGCCGCCGACCGGGGCGAAAAACCCCTTGGGGGTGGTGTCGGCCCCGACGACCAGGGCCACGTCGCACAGGCCGGCCAGGATCTGGGCCCGGGCGTTGGCGATGGCCGCCGCCCCCGAGGCGCAGGCGGCGTAGCTGGACGCCACCCGGGCCCCGGTCCAGCCGAGGGCCTGGGCGAAGGTGGCCCCGGCGATGAACCCGGG
>CAYVPF010000059.1:0-14202 GCA_964453355.1 uncultured Acidimicrobiaceae bacterium
TCGGCCAGGGTGTACAGGTACGGCAGCAACCGGTACCGGAACCGGATGAGCCGGCCGATGGCCCCGCGGTACGGCGGCGAGAACCGCCAGGGCTCCCGGTTGGGGGACCCGAGGACGCTGTGGGTCCGGCAGAACGGCATCAGCACCGACAGCTCCAGCCACCGCAGGTACAGGTCGGGTGACGGGACGCCGCTGAAGCCGCCGATGTCGGACCCGGCGTACGGCACCCCGGACAGCCCCAACCCGACGGCGGTGGCCACCTGCTGGCGGAGGCCGTTCCAGCTGGACTCGACGTCGCCGGTCCAGGTCCACGCCCACCGCCCCACGCCGGCCCAGCCGGACCGGGACAACACGAACGGCCGGCGGTCCGGGCGGGCGGCGGCCAGTCCCTCCCAGCCGGCCCGGTCCATCTGCAGGGCGTAGACGTTGTGGCATTGCCGGTGGTCGCCACCCTGCCCCTCGGCGGCGTGCACGGTGCTGCGCGGCAGGGTGCGGTCACCCCACAGCGTCATGGACGTGGGCTCGTTCATGTCGTGCCAGACCCCGGCCACCCCGGCGTCGAGCAACCGCCGGTACCAGCCGGCCCACCACTGCCGGGTGACCGGAGCGGTGAAGTCGGGGAACACGGCCCGACCGGGCCACACCACCCCGACCAGTGGATCGCCGCGGTCGTCCAGCAGGAAGTGGCCGCCCCTGATCCCGTCGGCGTACACGTCGTAACTCGGGTCCACCTTGACGGCCGGGTCCACGATGGTGACGACCCTGGTGCCGCGGTCGCCGAGGTCCCGGGTCAGGGCCGCCAGGTCGGGGAACCGGTCGGCATCGACGGAGAACACCCGGTAGCCGTCCATGTAGTCGATGTCCAGGTGCACCACGCCGAGCGGCAACCGCTCGGCGTGGAACCCGTCGGCCACCTCCCGGATGTCGGCCTCGTCCTTGTATCCCCACTTGCACTGGTGGTAGCCCAGCGCCCACCGCGGCGGCAGCGGCGGCCGGCCGGTCAGCCCGGCATAGCGGCTCAGCAGTCGTGGCAGCGGCCCGACGGCCACGTAGTGCCGAAGCACCCCGCCCCCGAAGGTGACTTCCGTCGGCGCCACCGAGCCCGGCCAGGCGATCCGGACCTCGGCCTCGTAGCTGTTGTCGAAGAACCCCAACACGTCCCCGTCGGGGTGCAGGCCGACCATGACGGGAATGCCGCAGTACAACGGGTCCTGCCCCGGACCCCAGGCCCCGCCGGGATCGCGGTTCCACAGCCGGTGGGCGGTGCCGCGCAGGTCCACCGACGACGCCTGCTCCCCCAGTCCCGACACCCGCTCGTCCGGCCGCAGCACCTGGCGGAACGTCCGGGTGACCCCCCGCCGCAGCGGCGGCAGCTCGTGCCGGACCAGCCGGCCGCCGGGATCGAAGAACCGCACCGACCCGTCGGCGGCCACCACCACCCGCAGCGCCACGGTGCGGACGACCCACTCCGGACCGTCCGGAGCGACGGACACTTCCGGGGCCGAATCGCCGGGGCCCTCGGTCGGCTCCAGGACGGCCCACGGCGGCGGAAGGGGCCCGGGACCCCAGGTGAGCCGGACCAGGTCGTCGGCGAGGAACCGGACCTCGAGGTCGGCTTCGGCGAACCGGCAACGGGCACCGACGACCGACCCGCCGTCGACCAGCCGGTCCACCGAGACCAGGTCACCGGGCCCCCGGCTGGTGGCCGGGCCGCCGGTGGCCCGCCGGTCACGACGGTCCCGGGCGGCCATCCGCAGGGTGGTGGACACGATGGCGGCCGACGTGGACGGCCCCAGGTCGGACACCTCCCGGGCCACCAGGGTGGCCTTGATGGCCAGTCGTCGGAACGGGTTGCTGGCTCCCGGCATGCGACCGGCAGGCTACTGCGGCCTACCGCCGGTGGCAGCGGGGCCCGCGCTAGCGTCAGGTCCCGTCATGGCCCCCGGAGAATCCGCACCCGCCATCGGTCCGGCCCACGGGGCACCGGTGCCCGAGACCCTGGCGCCCGACACACTGGGCGCCGGCATGCTGGCGGCCGGGGCGTTGGCGGCCGGGGCGTTGATGGCCGGACCGACAGCACCCGAGACCACCGGGCCGGCCACGGGAGCGGCCGAATCGGGGCGCGGCAGCTTGATGGGGATCGGATGGCGGTGCGGGGGCCGGGCCATCGGCGCGGCTCGGCGGCAGTACCGGCGCAACGTCCGGCACACGCCGGAGATCCGGATGGTGCCGGGCACCGTGACGGTCGGCGGCCGGCGGTTGTGGTTCGCGGTGTCTGACAACGAGGACGCCCACGGACCGGACGGCCCGGGGAGCCCCCCGATCTGGGCCGTCAACATCCACGGGTACTTCGCCGGGGGTGGCATGTACTGGCGGGAGAGCGCCCGGCTGGCCGAGCGGATGGGTTGGCGGGTGGTCAACCCGAGCCTCCCCGGGTTCGGCGGCAGCGACCCGTTCGGCTGGGAACAGGTGTCGATGAAAGCCCTGGCCGAGCAGGTGGCGGTGGTGCTGGCCCAGGTGCAAGCCGGGCCGGTGGTGGTCCTCGGTCATTCGATGGGTGGGGCGGTGGCGGTGCAGTACGCCCATGACCACCCCCGCAACACCCTCGGCGTGGTCTACCGGGACGGGGTGGCGACGCCGGCCTGGAAGCACCGGCACGGGCTGTTCCCGACGGTGGTGTCGTCGTTCGCCCCCGACGCCGCGGCCTTCGCCGACCTGCTGGCCGCCGTGGTCCTCGACACCCCGGACCTGTTCATCGGCCGCATGTACTCCACCGTGCGGTCGGTGCTGCCGGACGTCCGCCGGAACGTCCGGACTATGGGCCGGGCCATGCCGGTAGGCAGCATGCTGATGACCGTGGACCTGCGGCCGGAGATCAGGAGCTTGGTGGCCCAGGACATGCCGATCCTGGCCGAGTGGGGCTGCTTCGACCGGGTGGCCAACAGCGCCACGGCCGCCGAGTTCGGCGACTACGCCCGGACCGCGGTGCAGTGGCTACCGGGCGGCCACTCCTGGATGCTGGCCCGCCCGCAGGGCCAAGCCGACGTGCTGAGCCACCTGGCCAGCGGTCGCCGGTTCGTCGACCAGGTGGACGACCGGTGGCGGCGGTTCACCGCCCGGGATCGGTCCCTCCGGGCCGCCGGCTGACCCGGGCCGACGAGTGAGTTAGCCGTCCACGTACAGGCGGCCGTCGCCGCCTTCGGCCACCGGGATGGTCCGTAGGCCCCGGGTGGCCGGCCCCACCTCGACGGCCCCGTTGTCGGGGTTGAACTCGGATCCGTGGCACGGGCAGACGATCAGCCGGGCGGCCGGTGAGTACCCGACGGTGCAGCCGGCATGGGGGCAGACGGCGTCGTAGGCCACGAAGGCGCCCTTGGTCAGCTGCAACACCAGACCCGGATCGCCGCTGGCCGGGTCGGTGAACCGGGCCGACCCACCCACCGGGACGTCGGTGGCCGGCCCGATGGCGGTCCCGGCGGGGGCGACGGTCGCCGTCGTCGAGGTCGTGGTCGACGGCGCGCCCGGTCGGCTCGTGGTCGTGGCCGCACCGCCGGTGGTGGTCGACCGGCCGGACGATCCGGCCCCGGGGAGGGTGCACGTGGCCTCGCCCGGAGGGGCCTTCGCCCCACCGGCCAATCGACCGATCCCCGCGGTCAGCCCGGCCAGGGCGGCCCCGGCCACCGCCACCACCCCCGCCGCGGTGCCGCCGAGGATCAACGCCCGCCGCGCCGGGTCCGGCTCCGGGGTGCCGTCCGGCCTCGGCCGGCGGGCCCGAGCGGCAATGACGGCATCCAGCGACCACACCCCGCCGGCCCCCGCCAGGATGAACGGGGTCCAGGCGAACACGAACACGATGTCGGCGCCGGTGAAGTAGGGGGAGGCGTGGAAGCTGACCGTGAGGAACAGGGTCAGCGACAGGATGAGACCGCCGACGGCCGCCACCCGGGCCCACAGGCCCAGCAGGGTGCCCAGGCCGACGCCCAGCTCACCCAGGGCGATGACCACGCCGATGGGCGTGGCCAGGTGCAGGAGGTGTCCGAGGACGGCGTGCAGCGGGCTGATCCGCTCGGAGGCCAACAGCTGCGCCTGGATCCCCGACGGGCTGGCCGGGTTGAAGAAGTTCGGGTTGGCCAGCTTCTGCAGGCCGGCGTAGCAGAAGGTGACGCCCAGGAACGCCCGCAACGGCAGCAGCACCCACCCCGTGGTCAGGGTGTTGGCCGGCGGCCAGGGGCGAGTCACTTCATCCTCAGTCCAGGGCCGTGGGATCACCGGCGCGCACCGCTCGGAGGAGTCGGCCGTAGGTGGAGAAGCCGCCCCCGGCGGAGGGATCGACCGCACCGCCCGGGCCCCGGCACAGGTAGCCGTCGAGCGGGGCGCCGTCGGCGACGGCATCGACGACCGCCCGCAGCTGCCGCCGGACGTCCTGCGGCGTGCCGGCACCGGTGGCCCACAACGGCAGTCCGGGGATCAGGGCCTGCTGCTCCCGGCAGCGGGTCGCCAGGGTGGACGGATCGGCGACGTCGACGACCACGGACCCGAGCGGTCGTGGCGTCGGGCCGTCGTAGACGGCCCGGACCACCCGGCGGGGGGACGGCCGGCGCAGGCGGGCTCGGACCGCGCCACCGGTTCGGCCGAACGGGCAGGCGGCGCCGACCAGGCGCCGGGCGGCCAGGTCGGGCAGGTGCCGGGGCGGGAAGGCCAGGTCGTGGGCGGCTCGGCGCTCGTCCACCCAGTCGTCCAACCCGCCACGGTCCACCCCGAGGCTGCGGGCGCACAGCAGGTCGACCAGCAGGGGACCGTCGTCGTAGAACGTGGACGACCCGGTGCCGATGGCCACCTGCCCCTCCGGCTGCACCCGCCGGACGGCGTCGAAGGCGAGGACGTGGGCGGTCAGCAGGTTGTCGACCACCGCCCAGGCGTCGGAGAGGGCGCCCCGGCGGCCGGGTGGGGCGTCGCCGGCCAGCCACCCGGCGCGGGCCATCAGGTCGGGTCGGTGCACGGTGACCCATCGGCGGCAGCCGTCGGCCAGCCGGTCGACCACCCGGGCGACGTGGTCGGCGAACCGGTCCGGCGCACCGGGGGTCAGCCAGAACTCCTCGCCCAGCCACCACGGATGGGTGCCGTGGTGCAGGGTGACCACCGGCGCCAGGCCCCGGTCCGCGCACATGGCCAGCACCTCGCCGTAGCGGTCGAGGGCGGCGACGTCGAGACAACCGTCGGCCGGCTCCACGCGGGCCCACTCCACCGACAGGCCGAAGGCGGTACAACCCATGGCCGCCGCCCGGTCCAGGGTCGGCTGCGGCTGTCGCCAGAAGTCGCCCACCGGCCACGGCGCGCCGGCCCGGCCGCTGCGGACCCAACGCACCCGGTTGTCGGCGGGCTCCCGCGCACCGTTGAACCCGCCCTCGGCCTGCCAGCCGGCCCAGGTCAGGCCGAGCAGGAAGCCCGCGGGGACCAGGCCCGTGCCAACCTCCTCCGACATCACGACAGCATGGCATGACAGGCTACGACGACCATGCGATTTTCCTACGGACTGCCCACCCACCGGCTCGACCGGGGCGACGAGCTGGCCTCGGCGGCAGCCATCGCCGAACTGGCCGCCGCCGCCGAAGTGGCGGGGTTCGACGCCGTGTACACGACCGAGCACCCGTTCCCCGACGACGGCTGGCTGGCCCACGGCGGCCACCACGCCCTGGACCCGCTGGTGGCCCTCAGCTTCGCCGCCGCCGCCACGTCACGGATCCGGCTGCACACCAACCTGTTCATCCTCGGCTACCGCAACCCGTTCCTGGCGGCCAAGGGCCTGGCGTCGCTCGACTTCTTGAGCCACGGCCGGCTGATCGTCGGCGTCGGCGCCGGCTACCTGGAGAAGGAGTTCGCCGCCCTGGGCGCCAGCTTCGCCGACCGCAACGACCGCCTGGACGAGGGCATCCGGGCCCTGCAGGCCGCCTGGGCCGCCCCCGGCGTGGTCTTCTGTGGCACCGGCTTCGAGGCGGTCGGCAACACGATGCTGCCGCGGCCGACCCAGCAGCCGCGGCCGCCGATCTGGATCGGGGGCAACAGCCGGCGGGCCATCCGGCGGGCGGTGGAGCTGGCCGACGGGTGGTCCCCGTTCCCGGCTCCGCCCAAGGCGGCCGGCCGCAACCACACCTCCGCCCTCGTCACCGTGGACGACCTCGCCGACCGGCTCGCCTACGCCCGGGACCACGCCGCCGCTGTCGGCCGGGAGGCGCCACTGGACGTCTGCTACATCCCCGGCGGCCTGCGGATGGACCATCCGGCGGGCCTGGACGACGAGACCGTGGCGGCCGTCGTGACGTCGTGCCGCGAGCTGGCCGCCGTGGGGGTCACCTGGGCCTCGGTGGCCCTCCCCGGCGACACCCGGCAGGCCCAGCTGGAGGCCATCGGCCGGTTCGGCGACGGGGTGCTGGCCACCCTCGCCGGAAGGTAGCGTCCGTTCGGTTCCACCCGTCGAACACAGTCGAACACAAGGGAGCAGTCGGATGGCAGATGAGGTCCTGCGGGAGCGCCGGGGGCACGTGGAGGTCCTGACCATCAACCGTCCGGAGGCTCGAAACGCCATCAACGGCGCCGTCAGCGTCGGCATCGGCACGGCCCTGGACGAGCTGGCCGAGGACCCCGACGTCTGGGTGGTGGTCCTCACCGGGAGCGGCGACAAGGCGTTCTCCGCCGGCATGGACCTGAAGGCGTTCGCCGCCGGTGAAGGGGCGGCCATCATGACCGCCTCGGGCGGCTTCGGGGGCATCGCCCGGCGGGAGTTCGGCAAACCGATCGTCGCCGCCGTCAACGGGTCGGCTCTGGCCGGGGGCTTCGAGGTCATGCTGTCCTGCGACCTGGTCGTCGCCGCCGACCACGCCACCTTCGGCATCCCCGAAGCCAAGCGCGGGCTGATCGCCGCCGCTGGTGGCCTGGTCCGGCTGCCCAAGCGGCTGCCCCTGGCCATCGCCCTGGAAATGGCCCTCACCGGCGACCCCATCGACGCCGACCGGGCCCTGGCCCTCGGTCTGGTCAACCGGGTGGTACCCGGGGACCACCTGATGGAGGAGGCCCTGGCCCTGGCCGACCGGATCGCCGAGAACGCCCCGCTGTCGATCCGGTACTCGAAGGACGTCATCCGCCGGGCCGCCGAGGTTCCCGAGTCGGAGGCCTGGGCCGTCAGCGACGCCGCCACCGCGGTGGTGTTCGGCTCGGCCGACGCCATGGAGGGACCGGTGGCGTTCGCCGAGAAGCGGGCGCCGAACTGGCAGGGCAAGTAGCCGGCGGTGCCAACAACCCCGATGGCGGCCCTGTCCGGGCTGGCCCCGGCGGTTACAGCGGTCCGGCTGGGCCTGCACGTGCTGGCCGCCACCGTATGGGTGGGCGGCCAGTTCGTGATGCTCGGCCTGCTCCCGACCGCCCGCCGGATCGGGGCCGACGCCCCTCGGTCCCTCGCCCGGGCCTTCGCCCGGCTGAGCTGGCCGGCCTACGCCGTCCTGGTCGTCACCGGGATATGGAACGTCTCGACCTTCCACTTCGCCGACCAGACCACCGCCTGGAAGGTGGTGCTGGTGGCAAAGATCGTGGTGGTGGCCCTGGCCGGGCTGGCCACGCTGGCCCACACCCGGGCGGCCTCCAAGGCCGGCCTGGCCGCCTGGGGCGCCATCGCCGGCCTGGCCTCGGTGGCCGCCCTGTTCATGGGCATCCTGCTGGCCGGCCCCTGACCGCAAAGTCGGAGACCCGAGAGGTCTAACCTGTTGACAACGCGGGGCGGCCCGACGGCCCCACCGGCCCAAACGGCCCCACCGGCAAGGAGACAGCGATGCTGGCAGAGATCTTCGGTGTTGACGGGATCATCATCCTGGTGGTGGTCCTGGTGGTCCTGTTCGGCGGGGCCGCCATCCCCAAGCTGGCCCGCAACCTGGGCTCGGCCAAGAACGAATTCGAGAAGGGGCTGAAGGAGCCCGCCAAGCCGGGCGACGGGGTGGCGGACAAGCCGGCTACGGCCTCCGACGAGGCCGGTCCGGTCTCCCCCAAGTAGCCCCCGGGACCCCGCCGGCCACCCCGCCGGCCAGCAACTTCGAATTTCCCGGCCGCGTTCTGTATTGTCGGCGCCGTGGAACCGCCGCTGCCCGATGTGCCGTCGGCCCGATCCGTCGGCGAGCTGCACCGGCGTCGGCTGCCCAAGCTCCGTTCCCGTTGGTGGGTGGCGGCCGCGGCTGCGGCCGCCGGCCTCGCTCTGACCGGCTGCCAGCTGCCGACCTTCGGGGCTTACAGGGGGGCCACCAGCCAGGGGCAGGATGCCTTCAAGCTGTGGCAGGGCTTCTTCATCGCCGGCGGCGCGGTGTTCTTGCTGGTCCTCTTCATGATCCTGTGGGCGGTCATCCGGTACCGGCGCCGGTCGGAGACCATCCCGCTGCAGACCCAGTACCACACGCTGTTCGAGATCGTGTACACGGTGGTGCCGATCGTCTTCGTCCTGATCCTGTTCGGGTTCACGTTCGTCACCGAGAACGAGGTGGACGCCGTCACAACGAAGCAGGTCACGGTCAACGTCACCGCCTTCCAGTGGGGCTGGCAGTTCACATACCCGACCTACGACGTCAAGGTGCTGGGGGTCGAGACCGACGACCCGGCCATGGTGATCCCGGCCCACGAGGAAGTACGCATCTTCTTGCGGTCCGCCGACGTCATCCACGGCTTCTACGTGCCGCAGTTCAACTTCAGCCGGTACGCCCAGCCGGGGATCACGAACCAGTTCAACCTGGACGTGCTGCACACCGGCACCTACCGCGGCCAGTGCACCCAGTTCTGCGGCCTGTACCACTCCCTGATGTTCTTCCAGGTGAAGGCCGTGACGGCCACACAGTTCCACGCCTGGATCCAGCAGCAGCAGAGCTCGACCAGCGTGGGCGGCTCCATCACCAGCGCCAAACGGCAGGCCGGGTCGGCCGGGGACGGGACGTCGACGGGTACGACAACGTCGAAGACAACGACCTCGATCGGTTCCGCCACAACAACAGGGAGTAACTGATGACCGACGTCATCAACCCGCCGATCACCCTCCCGGGCGCCGCCGGTGGCGTGCACGTACCGGTCGTCCACGACGACCACAACGGCGTGGCCGAGCACGGGCACGACGCCCACGGGCCGACCGGGATCCTGAAGTGGCTGACCAGCACCGACCACAAGGTGATCGGGCTCAGCTACATGATCACGTCGATCGTGCTGTTCTACCTGGCCGGCCTCATGGCGCTGGGCATCCGGATCCAGCTGACCACCCCCAACGGGTCGTTCGTGTCGTTCCAGCAGTACAACGAGCTGTTCACCATGCACGGCAGCCTGATGCTGTACCTGTTCGCCGGCCCCTTCGCCTTCGGCGGCCTGGCCAACTACATCGTGCCGTTGCAGGTCGGCGCCCCCGACATGGCCTTCCCCCGGCTGAACGCCCTGTCGTACTGGCTGTACCTGACCGGCTCCATCACGATGCTGATGGGCTTCTTCGTGGCCGGCGGCGCCGCCGACTTCGGCTGGGTGGCCTACGCCCCGCTGTCCAGCGCCGCCAACTCCCCCGGCGCCGGCGCCGACGTCTGGATCATGGCGCTGGCCCTCACCGGGTTCTCGGCCATCTTCACCGGCGTCAATCTGGTCGCCACGATCTTCTACCTCCGCGCCCCGGGCATGACCATGTTCCGGATGCCGATCTTCACCTGGAACATGCTGGTCACCGGCATCCTGATCCTGATCGCTTTCCCGGTGCTGACGGCGGCGCTGATCATGCTGTTCTGCGACCGGCACTTCGGGACGCACATCTACGACGTCATCGGCTGTTATACGACGGCCACGGCTGGGCACCCGTCTGTCTCTGATCCGAACGCCTGCGGTTCGCCGGTGTTGTGGCAGAACCTGTTCTGGTTCTTCGGCCATCCGGAGGTGTACATCCTGGCGTTGCCCTACTTCGGCATCGCCACCGAGATCATCCCGGTGTTCTCCCGCAAGCCGGTGTTCGGCTACAAGGGCATGGTCTTCGCCACCCTGTCCATCGCCGCCTTGTCCACCGGCGTCTGGGCCCACCACATGTTCACCACCGGCGTGGTGCTGCTGCCGTTCTTCTCGCTGCTCAGCCTGCTCATCGCCGTGCCGACCGGCATCAAATTCTTCAACTGGATCGGCACCATGTGGCGGGGCCAGATCCAGTTCAAGACGCCGATGCTGTTCTGCATCGGGTTCCTGCTGGCCTTCCTCATGGGTGGCGTCACCGGGGTCATGCTGGCCGCACCGCCCATCGACTTCTTCACCCACGACACCTACTTCGTGGTGGCCCACTTCCACCAGGTGCTGTTCGGGACGGCAGTGTTCGCCGGGTTCGCCGGCCTGTACTACTGGTACCCGAAGATGTTCGGCCGGATGCTCAGCGACCACCTGGGCAAGTGGCACTTCTGGCTGATGTTCGTCGGGTTCTGGTTGACGTTCATGCCGCAGTACATCGTCGGCCTGAAGGGCATGCCGCGGCGGGTGGCCACCTACCCGGGGGACCTGGGCTGGCAGATCTACAACGACCTGTCCACCGTCGGGGCCTTCGTCATCGCCGCCTCGTTCGCCGTCCTGCTGGTCAACCTCTGGATCTCCTGGCGCCGACCGGTGCCGGCCGGGGACAACCCCTGGGACGCCCACACGCTGGAGTGGTTCACCACGTCGCCGCCGCCGCACCACAACTACACCCACCTGCCGCCGATCCGCTCCGAGCGGCCGACCTGGGACTACAACCACCCCGACCACCCGGCCCTGCATCACGGGCCGCCCAAGCCGCCGGGTGGGCCCGGCAGCAACGGGAGCGGGGGCGACCGCGAAAGGGTGCCGGTGCCATGAGGATCGAAGCCATCTTCTTGATCGGGGTCGGCCTCTTCTTCGGCTGCGTCGGCCTGATCTACTGGTTCCTCAGCTACGAGGACGGCGGGTTCATGATGCTGATCGGCACCTGCGCCCTCGGCCTGCTGCCCGGCCTCTACTACTTCTACTGGCACCGCCGGTTCCGGGGATCGAAGTTCTTCTACTGGGGCACCCTGGACAAGGCCGTCGGGGACCGACCGGAGGACCGCAGCGACGCCACCATCCAGGACGGTGCCGGCATCATCAACTCGTTCCCCGGCTCCAGCATCTGGCCGTTCATCCTCGGGATGGGGGCGTTCCTGCTGGTCATCTCCCTGGTCTTCGGGGTCTGGCTGCTCATTCCCGGCGTCCTGCTGCTGGTGACCGCCCTGATCGGCGGGACGGCGGAGAGCCGCCGCGGCGGCCACGTCTGATCCGCCGTCTTCCGGCACCTTCAAGCCGGAATAGGCAGGCCGGAATAGGGCCGCCGCCGCGGCCGTTGCTGTACTGATGTGACCGAGCCAACGCCAGCCGGCGCCGGTCCGTCGGCCACCGGCCCGTCGGGGGCCGGTCCGTCGGGCGTAGGGCTGTACGGGGCCGGGCTGTCCGGTGGCCTGGTGCTGGCCATGGCCGTGGCCACCGGGGCCATCGTCGCCAACCTGTACTACGCCCAGCCGCTGCTGCACGAGCTGGCCGCCAGCTTCGGCGTGGGGTCGGCAGCGGCGTCGACGGTGGTGACCTGCACCCAGGTCGGCTACGCCGCCGGACTGCTGCTGGTGGTGCCCCTCGGGGACCTGCATCCCCGCCGGTGGCTGGTGGTGATGATCTTCTTCGTGGCGGCCGTGTCCCTGGTCGTCTGCGCCGTGGCCCCCAGCTTCTGGCTGTTCGAGGTCGGCTCGGTGCTGGCCGGCTGCGCGTCGGTGGCCGGGCAGGTCATGGTGCCGTTCGCCGCCGACCTGGCCACGCCGGAACGGCGGGGGCGGGTGGTGGCCCGGATCATGACCGGCCTGCTCATGGGGATCCTGCTGGCCCGGACGGTAGCGGGGCTGATCGCCCAGGCGGCCGGCTGGCGGGCCATCTACTGGATCTCGGCCGCCCTCATGGTGGTCTTCGCCCTGTGGCTCCGCCGGCTGCTGCCGGTCGAACCGCAACGGCCGAAGGTGCGCTACACCACCCTGGTGGCCTCGTCGGTACGGCTGCTGTTCGACGAACCACTGCTGCGCCGGCGGGCCTGGCACGGCGCCTGCGGGTTCGCCTGCTTCAGCGTCCTGTGGACGGCCCTGGCGTTCTTGCTGTCCGGGTCGCCGTACCACTACTCCAACGCCGTCATCGGCCTGTTCGGGCTGGCCGGTGTCGGCGGGGTGGCCGCCGCCAACCTGGCCGGCAAGCTGGCCGATGCCAAGCGAACGGGACCGACCACGGTGGTCGCCGGCCTACTGCTGGCCGGCTCGTTCGCCCTGCTGGCCGCGGGCAAGACCTCACTGGGCTTCCTGCTGGCCGGCATCGTGGTGCTGGACATCGGGACTCAGGGGATGCAGATCACCAACCAGGCGGTGATCTACGCCCTGGCGCCCGAGGCGCGCAGCCGGATCAACAGTGCCTACATGTTCTGCTATTTCGTCGGCGGCGCCATCGGGTCGGTGGCCACCGGCGCCGTCCTGGCCGCCGACGGCTGGGACGGCATCTGCCTGCTCGGCGCCGGGTTCGCCGCCCTCACCCTGGCCATGGCCGCCTTCGACGGGCTGCGGCCGCCCCGGCCGGGGGTCAGAGCGTCGTCGGTCGGGTCGACGGCCGGATGATCTCGTCGCCGGGGCCGGTGGCCTCACGGACCCGGATGTCGTTGTGGGCCTTGGTGACCGCCATGACCGCCTCGACGTCGCCGGCCTCGATGCCGCGGATGATCTCCTCGTGGGCCTCGAACCCGGCCCGGCGGGTGTCCTCGTCGAAGTCGTAGGCGCTCCGCCGGTCCTCGTGGGCCATCCACAGGGACTCCAGCAGGCCGTCCAGCAGGATCATGGTGGCGTTGCCCGAGGACCGCACCAGCTCCTCGTGGAACCGTCGGGCCAACCGGCTGTAGGCCGGCTCCTCCCGGGATGCCGTCAGGGCCTCTTCGTGGATGGCCCGCAGCGCCGGCACCACTGCCGTCAGGCGGTCCGTCCGGCGGGCGGCCTCGGCCGCGCAGGTGGCCTCGGCGTAGGACAGTGCCACCCCGAGGTCGACCAGGGTGACCGCTTGGGAGCGCAGGATGACGCTGACGATGTGGACGGCGTCGCTGGCTTGGGGCAGGCGGACCACGGCGCCGCCGACGTTGCCCCGGCGGACCGAGATGAGCCCCTCGACCTCCAGGATGGACAGCGCCTCGCGCAGCGCCGGCCGGCTGACCCGGAACTCCTCCACCAGCTCGTCCTGCTTGGGCAGGGCGTCGCCGTCCTTCAGCTGCCCGCTCAGGATGCGGTCCCGCAGCTGGTCGGCCAGCATCTCGGAGATGCGCGGTCGATGAAATTGCTCAGCGGCCACGGTACGCTCCGCCGGAAGGTCCTCCGGTCACAACGTCACAATATCAACAATACTATCGATGACTGGATATTTCTTTCCGGCGGCGCATGCGGGGCCGGCAGAACGGTTCAGCGGGGGGTCCGGGGCAGGCCCAGCACCCGCTCGGCCAGGCCGTTCAGCACCACCTGGTCGGTGCCGCCGCCGATGTGCATGCCGGGGACGCCGAGGATGAGGGGGTCCCAGTGCTCGGCCCACCCCTCGGCGGTGGCGGCCACGGCGTGCGGCCCGAGGAGCTCGGCGACGAAGTCGGCGGCGTCCGACATGTTCCGGGCCAGCTGCACCTTGCCGATGCCCGGGGCGGCGTCCGTCAGGTGGCCGTAGGCCCCGGTGGCCAGCCGGTCGGCGGTGAGCCGCTGGAGCCGGAACCGGACGTACAGGTCGGCCCACCGCTGCCGGGCCAACGGGTCGGCCGC
This sequence comes from uncultured Acidimicrobiaceae bacterium, assembly GCA_964453355.1. Lineage (GTDB taxonomy): Bacteria > Actinomycetota > Acidimicrobiia > Acidimicrobiales > RAAP-2 > DASZUK01. Next base: position 13,836 of record CAYVPF010000059.1, read on the forward strand.
CCGGCCGGTGCGGGCCATGAGGTCGGCCAGCTTGGCCGGTGCGGCCACGTCGGCCAGGCCGCCGGGCCGGTACCGGCCGGAGCGGGAGATGGCGCCGCGCTCCTTGGCCAGCGTGGACATGGCCACCGACCAGCCCTCGCCGACCGGCCCCACCCGCCAGTCGTCGGGGATGGCCACGTCGTCCAGGAACACCTCGTTGAACGGGGCGTCCCCGGTCATCTGCCGGAGCGGCCGGACGGTGACCCCGGGGGCGTGCATGTCGACGATGAAGGCGGTGATCCCCCGGTGCCGGTCGGCCTCCTCCCCGGTGCGGGCCACCAGGATGCCGAGGTCGCTGTAGTGGGCCCGCGACGTCCACACCTTCTGC
>CAYVPF010000060.1:0-2378 GCA_964453355.1 uncultured Acidimicrobiaceae bacterium
GCCCCATGACCGCGACCGCCGATCTGCTGGCCAACAACGCCGACTACGTGGCCGGGTTCGACAAGGGCGACCTGCCGCTGCCGCCGGCCAAGAAGGTGGCGGTGCTGGCGTGCATGGACGCCCGGCTCGACCCGGCGAAGGCCCTGGGCCTCCAAGAGGGGGACGCTCACGTCATCCGCAACGCCGGTGGGGTGGCCTCCGAGGACGCCTTGCGCAGCCTGGTCATCTCCCAGCGGCTGCTCGGGACCGAGGAGATCGTGCTGATCCACCACACGGACTGCGGCATGGAGACGTTCACCGACGACCAGGTGAAGGACCAGATCCTGGGCGACACCGGGCTGCGGCCCAGCTTCGCCCTGGAGGCCTTCCCGAAGGCCGAGGACGACGTCCGCCAGACGGCGGCCCGCATCCAGGCCAGCCCGTTCGTGCCGCACAAGTCCATCCGGGGGTTCGTCTACGAGGTGGAGACCGGCCGGCTCCAGGAAGTCCCGCTGGACTGATCAGCCGGTGCCGAGGGGCTCGGCGCACTCGGCGAACCGGCACAGGGCGTTGGCCAGGAGCACCTGCCGGGTGGTCCGGCACCGGGGGGCCAGCAACGCCGGGCTGCAGACCAGCACGGCGAGGGCCCGGGCCCGGGAGACGGCGACGTTGAGGCGGTTCAACGAGAACAGGAACTCGAAGTCGCGGGGCAGGTCGTCGACGGTGCTGGTGGCCATCGAATAGAAGACCACCACCGCCTCGCGGCCCTGGAACCGGTCGACGGTGCCGACCTCGACGCCGTCGGGCAGCCGGGCCCGGAGGGCGGCGATCTGGGCGTTGTAGGGGGCCACCACCAGGACGTCGGCCGGGCCGAGCACCCGCCGGGCGCCGGCGTCGTCGGTCCAGTGGCGGCCCAGCCGGTCCCGGACGGCCCGGTCGACGGCGGTGGCCTCCTCGACCGACGACGTCCGGTTGCCGTGGTGCGGCACCGGCAGCCATCGCAGCCCGGAGCCGTCGCCGTCCACCGACTGCCGGTCGAGGCCGTCCACCGGGGTCAGCTTGCCGGCGTAGGCCACCTCGGAGACGAAGGCGCAGATGGCCGGGTGCATCCGCCGGGTCTGGTCCAAGAACAGCCCCAGGTCGTCCGGCATGGTGATGGCCGGCATGGTGATAGCCGGCATGGTGGTGGGGTCGCCGATGACGTGGGCGAGGGCGGAGACGTCGGCGCCGTCGGGATGGGCGGCCTGCACCGGCTGGTCCAGCTGGGCTGGGTCGCCGACCAGGACGGTGTCGGTGGCGGCGGCCATGGCCGCCAGGGCGTTGGCCAGGCTGACCTGGCCGGCCTCGTCGACGACCAGCAGGTCCAGCCGCCCGGCCAGCTCGTCACGGGCCATCAGCCAGGCGGTGGCGCCGACCACGTCGACCTGGCCTCGGTCGAGCAGGTTCACCACCTCGGCGTTGGCGCCGACGTTGACCACCCCGGGCACCGGCGCGTCGCCCGGGTCGGCCTTGTGCACCACCCGCAACTCCGGGGCCTGGGCCACCACGGAGGCCAGCAGGTGGTCGATGACCCGGTGGCTGTTGGCCATCACGCCCACCCGCTTGCCGTCGCGGACGGCGTCGACGATCACCCGGGCGGCCGAGTACGTCTTGCCGGACCCCGGCGGCCCCTGCACCGCCAAGGCGGCCCCGTCCAGCTGCCCGGCCAGCCGGACCAGGGCGTCGGACCCGTGCTCCCCCGGCCGGGTCAGCCGGCCGCCGGCCGCGCCATCGCCGCCCTCCGCGCCGGCACTGGCATCCGGAAGCAGGCGGGGCGGCTGGCGCAGCAGCAGCTGCCGGCCGGCCCGGTAGGTGGGCAGCGGCGAGTCCAGTCCGTGGTCGACCACCCAGCGGGCCATCCGGAGCAGGGCGTACCGCAACACGTAGTCGGGCACCGGCGCCGCCGGGATCAACGCCCGCGGATGCGGGGGGTCGGCGGCCAGCCCGCGGCGCAGGGTCAGGGTGCCGCGGCCGGACCCGTCGGCGGCGTGCAGCGACACCAGCTTGCCCGCCGACCCTTCGGTGGCCGGGTCGGTGGGGCGGTCGCCGACCCGCAGCCCGACGTCCTGGGCCGGGAACGAGTACCGGTGGTCCTGCGACTGCTTCACCCGGCCGGCGGGACCCTCGTAGCGCAGGCCGGCCACGGCGGTGCGATCCTCCACCAGCTCGTCCACCGGCACCTCCAGCAAGGCGAACCGGTCGCGCCACTCGGCGGCGGCCTCGCGGTGGTGGAACTTCAGCAGGTGGGCCAGCAGGGCCCGACCGCGCTGGTCGGGGTCGCGCGCCGCCGGGTCCTCCGGCACCCCTTCCCGCAGCGCCGCCGCCGTGGCCTCGCACTCGGCCAGCCAGTCGGCCATCTG
>CAYVPF010000060.1:2478-9795 GCA_964453355.1 uncultured Acidimicrobiaceae bacterium
CGCAGGGCCACGGTGGACCGGCAGTCGACCTCGTTGTAGTCGGCGATGCGCTGCCGCAAGCCGTCGTCCCGGGGGTCGGAGTCGAGCCACTGCTGGTACATGGCCAGGCTGTCGTCGGCGGTGCGGACGTCGCCGGTGCGGCGGAGGCCGTAGAGGGGTTCGAGGCTCTTGATGGAGTAGGACTCGGCCCCGACCACCAGCGCCTGGCGGACGACCTGGTAGAGGTCGACGAGCACGCCGTCACGGAGCAGGTCGGCGACCTCCTCTTCGCGGACACCGTGGCGGTTGGACAGCCGGGACAGGGCGGACCGCTCGTAGCTGGCGTAGTGGTACACGTGCAGGCCGGGGTGGGACCGCCGGCGGTCGGCCAGCTGGTCCATGAACTGCTCGAAGGCCCGCCGCTCGCCGGCGAGGTCGTCGGCAAACCGGTGATGGAAGGTGCCGGCGACGTCGACCCAGCCGAACAGGTACTCGAGGCCGCCGTCGTCGGTGTAGGGGAACCCCTCCAGGTCGAAGAACAGGTCGCCGTCGTCGGGGTCCGGCAGGGCGGCCAGCCCCTGTTTCCCGGCGGCAGAGCCGTCGGCGGCGGGCAGCCGGGCATAGGCGAGGACCCCGACGGTGCGGCTGGCCACCTGCTCGGCGGCCTGCCGCTGCAGCCGGCGGAACGGGCCGGCGGCGATGGCCAGACCGGCTGGCGGCGGGACCGGCCCGGTGGTCAGGTCGACCAAATCGGCGAGGTCAGCAACGGTGGTGACGCCGATGCGCTCCAGCCGGTCGACCTGCTGCCGGCGGATGCCGGCCACCAGCGACAGGTGGTCGTCGGCCCGGCGGCGGTCCGAGCAGACCGGGTCCCAGCGACAGTCGGCGCAGTGGTCCACCGGGTACGGGTACCGCGGCGGCTGGTCCAGGGCGGCGACGAACCGGGCGGTGGTGGCCCGGAGGTAGGCGGCCACGGCGGCGTACTCGAAACGGGCTTCGGTGCCGTCGCCGAGGGCCAGCACCAGCTGGTCGGGGTCGGCGCCCTGCAACGGGGCCAGCAGCTGGCCGTAGAGGGCCACCTGCAGCAGGGCGGTGGCCCGGGCGTGGCGGGCCAGCTTGGTGTCGACGACGTCGTAGCGGAACGGCCCGAGGGCCGAGGGGCCGTCGACGCGGACCAAGAAGTCGGGGTGCCCCAGCCAGGTGCCGTCGAAGAAGGTGCCCTGGTAGACGACGTCGTAACCGCCGCCCAGGGCGGCCGCCGTCCGGGCCTGGGCGTCGGCCAGCGAGCCCGTGCTGCGGAGGTCGGGGCGGTCCAGCTCGGCCACCGCCAGTCCGGCGGCCCGCAGCCGGGCCAGGTAGGCGGCCTCGTGCCGGTCGCCGTACAGGGCCGACAGGCTGGCCGGGTCCGGGGGCTTCGCCAGCTCGCCGGCGGCAGCCCGGCGGTCCAGGCCGAGCAGGTGGCCGCAGGCCAGGAACCCGCTGAGGTCGCTGGCGCTGAAGACCGGCGACCCGTCCAGGAAGAACACCGGTCAGCCGGGAGCCGGGCTGGCCGGCGGCAGGTAATCGGGCGGCAGGGAATCGGGCGGCGGGGAGCCGGGGGTCGTCCCACCAGCCGAGGGAGTCCGGACGACCACCACCGGGTGGTCGGGGTCCAACCGGACCGTGAACGGCTGGTCGTCGTCGTCGGGTTCGGCCCGCTCCTGGACGATCACGACCTTGTCGTCCTGGCGGCCGTACATGGCCTGGGCCAGACCAAGCATGGCCTGGCCGAGCGCCCCGCCACCGCTCGACCGGGCGAGGCGGCCGAGGGCGGTCACCGGCCGGTCGTCGGGATAGTCGGCGTCGGTGGCCCGCAGCCAGCCGAGCCACTGCTCGTCGGTCCAGTCGTCGGCATTGGTGGGCGGGTCGGCGAACACCTGCGGTTCCTGGTCAGGTTCCACTGCTCCACGGTACCGGGCCGGTGGTACGTTCGGTCGGTGGCCCGCAGCATCGCCCGCGACACGGTGGTCGACCGGGATGGCCTGGAGGCGTTCGTCCGGCCCCGGCACCACGGCATCCTGGGCACCTGGCGGTCGGACGGCAGCCCGCAGCTGTCGCCGGTGACGATGGGTCTCGGCCCCGACGGGGCGGTGCTGGTGGCCAGCTACCCGGAACGGGCCAAGGTCAAGAACCTGCGGCGGCGGCCGGAGGCGACCATGTGCGTGCTGTCGGAAGACTTCCGGTCGATCAGCGGGGAGCACCCGGACTGGGCGGAGTACCGCCAAGCCATGGTGGACCAGGGCAAGGTGCTGATCCGGCTGGTCCCCGAGCGCTGGGGCCCCGTGAGCCGGGGCGGGTTCCCGGCCCACCTGGCCTGAATACTCCCCCTGGTCAGGACAGGCCGACGATGTCGCCGTTCTCGTCGATGTCGATCCGCTCGGCGGCCGGGTGGGACGACAGGCCGGGCATGGTGCGCATGTCGCCGCTGATCAGGTAGACGAAGCCGGCGCCGGCGGACGCTCGGGCCTCGCGGACCGGCAGGCGCCAGCCGGTGGGGGCGCCGAGGAGGGTGGGGTCGGAGGAGATGGACAGGTGGGTCTTGGCGATGCAGACCGGCAGGCCACCGAAGCCGGCCCGCTCGTAGGCGTCCAGGGACCGGGCGGCGGCCGGGGCGTAGTCGACGCCCTCGGCGCCGTACACCCGGGTGGCGACGGCCTCGATCTTGTCGCGCAGGCTGGCCGAGTCGGGGTACAAGAACCGGAGCTGCCCCGGTGGCCCGGTTTCGGCGGCTTCGGCGACGGCCTCGGCCAGCTCCACCCCGCCCTTGCCGCCCTCGGCGAAGTGCCGGGACACGGCCACCCGCACCCCGAGGGCGTCGGCGACCTCGGCGATGGCGCGGTGCTCGGAGGGGAAGTCGCCGGGGAAGGCGTTGACGGCGACCACCGGGGTGACGCCGTGCAACCGGATGTTGTCGACCTGCTTCTTGAGGTTGGCTGCCCCGGCCAGGACCTCGTCGGGGTTCTCGTCCAGGATGGCCGGTGGCAGGTCACGGCCGGCCACCAGCCGGTGGTGGCCGGAGTGGGCCTTCAAGGCCCGGACGGTGGCCACCACCACGGCGGCGTCGGGCGTCAGGCCGGAGGTGCGGCACTTGATGTTGAAGAACCGCTCCGCCCCCATGTCGGCCCCGAAGCCGGCTTCGGTGATGAGGTAGTCGCCGCAGTGGATGCCCAGGCGGTCGGCGACCACCGACGAGTTGCCGTGGGCGATGTTGCCGAACGGCCCGGCGTGGACGAGGACCGGGGTGTTCTCGATGGTCTGCAATAGGTTCGGCTTGATGGCCTCCCGGAGCATCACCGTCATGGCCCCGGCCGCCTTCAGCTCCTCGGCGGTCACCGGCGTGCCGGCCGCCGTGTAGCCGACCACCACCCGGCCGAGCCGGGCCCGCATGTCGTGCAACGACGTCGACAGGGCCAGTATGGCCATGACCTCGGAGGCGGCGGTGATGTCGAAGCCGGTCTGCCGGACGACGCCGTCCTCCTTGCCGCCGAGGCCGACGACGATGTTCCGGAGCACCCGGTCGTTGACGTCGAGGACCCGCCGCCAGGTGATCTGGTCCAGGTCGAGGCCCAGCCGGTTGCCCTTGTGCAGGTGGTTGTCCAGCATGGCGGCCAGCTGGTTGTGGGCGGCCGTGACGGCGTGCATGTCGCCGGTCAGGTGCAGGTTGAACGCCTCCATGGGGACGGCCTGGCTGTAGCCGCCGCCGGCCGCCCCGCCCTTGATGCCGAAGGTGGGCCCCATCGACGGTTGGCGGATGGCCACGGTGGCCCGGCGGCCGATGTGGGCCATGGCCTGGCCGAGACCGACGGTGGTGGTGGTCTTGCCCTCACCGAACGGGGTGGGGGTGACGGCGGACACCAGCACGTACTTGGCCCGGGGCCGGTCGGCCAGACGGTCGACGGCGTCCAGCCGGACCTTGGCGATGTGGTGGCCGTACGGTTCGAGGCAGTCCTCGGGGATGCCCATCCGCGCCGCCACGTCGGCGATCGGCCGCAGGGTGGCCCGCCGGGCGATCGCCAGGTCGCTGTCCATCACCACGTCGTCTCGCCACCGCCGGGTCCGCCGTCCAGAATCCCCGCAGCCTACGCGGCCCCGGCCGGGCCACGCCGGAACCGCAAGCGGATGATCCGGTCCATCTGGTGAACTGTCCCGGTGGACGGCGACCCCCAACCCCTCGGCGAAACGCAGCCTCTCGGCGAAGAGGACCTGGCGATCTTGGCGCTGGAGTGCGACACCATCGCCGGGCACACCTGCAAGGTGGTGGTGCTGGACGCCCCCGGGGTCACCCGGGCGGCCCTGGTCCACCGGGTGGCCGAGCGGCTGGACCGGGCGCCGATGCTGGCCTGCCGGCTGGGCGCCCCGACCGGCGGGTGGTGCTGGGTGCCGGACCCCGACTTCGACGTCGGCGACCACGTGGTGGAGGACACGGGCAGACCGGTCGACCGGTCGGGCCTGCTGGCCAAGGTGGCCGAGCTGTTCGAGCGGCGGCTGGACCGGACACGGCCGCTGTGGGCGATGACGGTGGTGCAGCTGGACGACGGCGGGACGGCCATCGTGTGGCGCATCCACCACGCCCTGGCCGACGGCACCACCACGACCCGGCTGGGGTCGCTGCTGCTGTGGGACGACGACGGTCCGCCGCCGGCCGCCGATCAGCTGGCCCGGGCCCACCGGGCCGACGACGCCCGGCGGCGGGCCCACCTGTCGGGGTTCTTGCGCCGGGAGTTCTCGCGCCAGCACGACCGGTCCCCGTTCGACGGCGCCGTGGGCACCACCCGGGAGATGGGGCTGGCGACCACCTCCCTGGCCGGCCTGCGGGCGGCCGCTCACGCCATCGACGGGGCCACCGTCAACGACGCCGTGCTGGCCGTGGTGGCCGGGGCTCTGCGGCGGTGGCTGGAGGAGCGGCACGGCCCGGTGGTGAACCTCCGGGCCCGGGTGCCGGTCAGCCTCCACCACGAGGGCGACGAGACGGCGAACCGGGACTCGTACTTCAGCCTGGTGCTGCCGGTGCACGAGGCCGACCCGGTGGCCCGGCTCCGGGACGTCCACCGGCAGACCACCTTGCGCAAGACCGCCGACGACGCCGAGGAGATGGAGACCTTCTACCGGGAGCTGGCCGCCGTCTCGCCGCGGCTGGAACGGTTCGCGGCCAAATTGGCGGACAGCCCCCGGCGGTTCGCCCTGAACATCTCCAACGTCCCGGGGCCCCGCGGCCAGGTGGCCGTGCTGGGGTCACCGGTGACGCAGCTGTTCTCGTTCGCCGAGATCGGCCAGCACCACGCCCTGCGGGTCTCCGCCATGTCCCACGCCGACCGGCTGAGCCTGGGGTTCTGCGCCGATCCGGTCCTGGTGCCCGGGGTGCAGGCCATGGCGGAGGCCGCCGTGGTGGAGGCCGACGCCCTGATGGCCGCCGCCGGCTGATGCCGGCCCGAGCCCCCGGCTCGAGCAACACAGCCGGCTGAGTAAAGTTTGACCGTCCGGTCAACACATCGGGCCCCCGCGGCGGCCAGGAGGGCGACATGAGCTGGAAGTACATCGAGACCGAACGCCTGGACGAGGGCCGGGTGGTCCGGATCACGCTCAACCGGGTGGGGTCCCGGAACGCCCAGAACCGGGGCCTCCTGGTGGAGCTCGGGGAGGCGTTCACGGACGCCGAGGAGGACGACGAGGTCCGGGTGGTCATCCTGCGGGGGGCCGGCCCGATGTTCTCGTCCGGCCACGACCTGGGCTCGAAGGACGCCTTGGCCGAGCGGGACCCGGAGAACCCGGCCTTCAATCGCACCTATGGGATCAACGGCGGCACCCGGCAGGGCGGCGAGATGCGGATGCTGCAGGAGTGGCACTACTTCTTCCAGAACACCCTGCGGTGGCGGAACCTGCGCAAGATCACCATCGCCGAGGTCCACGGCACCGTGTTCGCCGCCGGCCTGATGCTGGCGTGGTGCTGTGACCTGATCGTGGCCGCCGAGGGCACCACGTTCGCCGACGTGGTGGGCACGCGCCTCGGCATGTGCGGCCTGGAGTACTTCGCCCACCCCTGGGAGTTCGGGCCGCGGAAGGCCAAGGAGCTGCTGTTGACCGGCGACTCCATCGACGCCGACGAGGCGTACCGGCTGGGGATGGTGTCGAAGGTGTTCAAGCCCGAGGAGCTGTCCGACCGCACCCTGGAGCTGGCCCAGCGGGTGGCGACGGTGCCGTCCATGGCGTCGGTGCTCATCAAGGAGTCGGTGAACCAGTCGGTGGACAACATGGGCTTCTACAACGCCCTGCAGGCCTGCTTCACGATCCACCAGGTCAACCACTCGCACTGGGCCGAAGTGCACGGCCCGGGGGTGTGGGCGGCTACCCCCGAGGACGGGGTGCCGCCGTGGCGCGAGGCCCCGCCGGTGGTGCCGGCGGTGAAGGACCAGGTCCGGGCCCCCTCCCCCACCAACTGAGCGGCGCCGAGTAATCCGACACCGACGCCGGTGCAGCGGGTCGCAGAGGAGGGGGCGGCCCTGTACGTGCCGGACGGCGGCCGGTTCGTGCCGACCCGGTACGCCCAGGGGCCGTGGGACGCCAACGCCCAGTTCGGCGGGGCCCCGAACGCCCTGGTGGCCACGCTGGTGGAACGGACGCCGACGCTGGTGCCGATGCAGCTGGCCCGGCTGACCACCGACCTGATGCGGCCCGTCCCCCTCGAGCCCCTCACCCCCGAGGTCACGGTGGTGCGGGAGGGCAAGAAGATCCAGGTGGTGGCCGTGTCGCTGCGGGCCGGCGGGGTGGAGGTGGTCCGGTCCACGGCGCTGCGACTGCGTCGGGCCGACCTCGGACTGGGCGGCCTGCCCGACGGCCGGGAGCCGAACCCGCTACCGGGCCCGCGGCCGGTCGACGAGGACCCGTTCCCGCCGGAGCCCCATGGCGGTCGGCTGGCCACCGACTACCTGCACGAGGCATCCGGTGGCCACTACTTCGACCCCACCTGGGTGCGGCTACGGGTGGACGTGATCGCCGGTGAGCGGCCGCTGCCGGTGGCCCGCATGGCCCATGCCGCCGACCTGGCCAGCGGCGGCCCGCACCGGTTGACGGTGCCGGTGACCTGGATCAACGCCGACCTGACCATCAATGTGGTCCGGGAGCCCACCGGGGAGTGGCTGCAGATCGACGGCGCCGGCTGGGTCAGCGGCAACGGCATGGGGCAAGCGCAGGCGGTGATGGCGGACACCGACGGGGTGGTGGCGTCGATCACGGCCGTCCGGCTGGTCGACTTGCCGGGCGCCGACGGCCACACCCTGCCGCCGGCCCTGATCCAGCCCAAGC
>CAYVPF010000060.1:9895-14141 GCA_964453355.1 uncultured Acidimicrobiaceae bacterium
CGGGTCCCGGCGGACGGTGCGGTGGGCGAACCGCCACCGACCGTCGACGGACCGGTGGTAGCGGTCGCGGTAGCGGCCCCACGTCCAGAGGCCGGCGTTGTTGATCACCTGCCAGTACGCCTTGCCGGTGGCCCAGACGGCCTGGCCGGTGACCGGGTCGGCCGGGTCGACGTCGATGCAGAGGTTGGCCACGTGGTGACGGACGTAGGTGATGCCGGGGACGGCGACGTGGCCGTCGGCCAGGCCGCCGAGGAAGGCGGCGATGGCCGGGCGGCCCACGTTGGGCGGCTGGCCGGTGGCCTCCAGGACGCCGTCGGGCTCGAACAGTTCGGCCAGCTCGTCCACCCGGCCGCCGTCGCCGAGGTGGGTGTACCGGGCCACCAGGTCCCGGATGGCCTCGCGGGCCTCCAGCTCCCAGAGCTCCATCGGGCGTGCCGGTTCAGTCCCGGGCGGGGGTGGCGTCGGCGTCGGCCGAGCCGGGCTCGCGCCAGAACATGGGCGCCTCGCCCTGGCGCTCCATCACCCGGCGGACCTCGGCCTCGGTCTCGGGGGTCTGGATGCACAGGGTCATGAAGCCGCCGTCGCAGGGGATGGTGACCCCGGTGATCCAGGAGGCCTCGTCAGTGGCCAGGAACAGGGCCAGGGCGGCGATGTCCTCCGGCCGGCCGGCCCGGGGGATCGGCTGGGCCTTGGCGGCGATGCGCTCGGCGTCGGCCAGGTCGCCGGGCAGGGTGCTGACGAGGGCCGGGGTGATGGTCCAACCGGGGGCGATGGCATTGACGCGGATGTTGAAGGGGCCCAGCTCCTGGGCGGCGCTGATCGTCAGCATGTTGAGGCCGGCCTTGAAGGTGGCGTAGCCGTGGATGGCCGGCAGCGGCCGGAGACCGGTGACCGACGAGGTGGAGATGATGGAGCCGCCGCCGGCCTTCTTCAGCTCCGGCATGGCGTGCTTGATGCCCAAGAAGGCCGCCCGGACGTTGATGGCGTGGTCGAAGTCCCACTGCTCCACCGAGCAGTCCAGGCCCATGGACTGGCCGCCGCCGACGTTGTTGTACATGACGTTCAGCCGGCCGTACTCGGTGACGGCCCGGTCCACCAGGGCCTTGATGTCGGCCTCCTGGGTGACGTCGGTGTGCTGGTACACCGCGGTGCCGCCGGCCCCCAGGATGCCGTCCAGGGTCTCCTGCCCGGCGACGTCGTTGACGTCGGACACCACCACCGACGCCCCCTCGGCCCCGTACCGGGTGGCTACGGCCCGCCCCATACCGCTGCCGGATCCGGTGACGATCGCCACCTTGCCGTCCAACCGTCCCATCCCCTGCCCCCTTCCGCCGTCTCCGGCTCCCGGTCGCCTCCAGTCACTCCGGCGCCGATCGTCGGCCACCGTACCATGGGCCTCAGACGGTCGTTTGGTTGATTTCGTCGCACTGCCGGTGCCCGTGGCCCCGTGGGCGAACCCGCTCCGCCGGGCGCCGGTCAGGGGACGTTGATGGCGCCGCCGGTCAGCATGTAGGTGCCACCGGTCAGGTAGCTGGACCCCTCCCCGCAGAGAAAGACGAACAAGGGGCCGACGTCACTGTCGGTGCCGATGCGACGGACCGGGATGGTGTTGAGCAGGTGGTCGCGCATGCCGGGCTTCTCTTCCATGTAGCCGGTGAAGGCGTCGGTCTCGATCAAGGGCACGATGACGTTGGCGGTGATGCCGTGCTGGCCCCACTCACGGGCGGCGGTGCGGGTGAGGACCCGGATGGCCTCCTTGTTGGCGTTGTAGGCCACCGTCCCCTCCACCGCCAGGAAGCTGTTGCCGGAGCCGAAGTTGAGGATCCGGCCGTAGCCGCCGGCCACCATGTGCGGGAAGGCCGCCTGCATGGCCCAGAGCGACGCCCGCAGACCGGTGTCGAAGATGTGCTCCCACAGGTCGTCGGGGAAGGTCTCGAGCGGCCGGTACGCCGGGGCCTGCTCCCCGCGGCCCGGCAGCCCGAAGCTCTGGGCCGCGTTGACCAGGATGTCGACCGTCCCGAACCGACCCACCGCCTCGGCCACCATGGCCTCGACCGCCGGCCTGGTTCCCACGTCGACGGTCACCCCGAAGGCGGTGTCTCCGGCGGCCTCGATCTCGGCGACGACCGCCTCCACCGTGCCGGCCGTCCGCGAGGCGACGACCGTCTGTGCCCCCTGCGCCGCCAGCGCCTTGGCCACCGCCCGTCCGATGCCGCGGCCGGCCCCGGTGACCAGCGCCACCCGACCGTCCAACGATCCGCTCATGCCCCGCCCCTCTCTTCCTCCGGTGCTCCGTCCCCGGCGGCCGCCAGGGCCCGGAGATCGGCTTTCGACACCTTGCCGGTGACCCCTTTGGGGAGCTCGTCGACGAACAGCACCCGGCGCGGCTTCTTGTAGCCGGCCAGGTGCTCGGTGCAGTGGCCGACGATGCCGTCCTCGTCGGCCGACCACCCGGGCCGCAGCACGACGGCGGCGGTGACCGCTTCGCCCCAGAGCGGGTCGTCGACCCCGAAGACCGCCGCCTCGCGCACCGCCTCGTGCCGCTGCAGCACCGCCTCCACCTCGGCCGGATAGACGTTGAGGCCCCCGGAGATGACCAGGTCCCGCTCGCGACCCACGATGCTGATGGCGCCCGACTCGTCGCGGACGGCGACGTCGCCACTGCGGTACCAGCCGTCACTGAAGACCGCGGCGGTGGCCCGGTCGTCCTGCCAGTACCCCGACATCAGGTTGGCGCCCTTCACCCACAGCTCGCCGGGCTCGCCCACCGGCTGCTCGCTGCCGTCGCTGGCGGCGATGCGGACGGTGACGCCGGTGGTCTCGTAGCCGGCCGACGACAGCAGGGTGCCGCCGCGGCGATGGTCGGACGACGACAGCACGGTCACCGGGTGTGGGGCCTCGCAGGAGCCGTAGATCTGGGTGAGGACCGGGCCGAAGGCTTCGATGGCCTCCTCGGCCAGGGCGGGGGGCATGGGGGCGCCGCCGTAGGTGATGTTGCGCAGTCCCGGGCTGGCGGGCCGGTCGGGGGCGTCCAGCAGCATGCGGACCATGGTGGGGACAACGAAGGTGCTGGTGCCGCCGTCGTCGGCGACGGCGGCGAAGAAGGTGGTCGGGTCGAACCGGCGGAGGGTGATGTTGCGGGCGCCGCGGCAGAGGAACGCCAGGATCTTCGACCCCGATCCGTGCGACATGGGGGCGACGTGGATGATGCCGTCGGGCGGCCCGGGCAGGAACTCGTCCAGCCACATGTTGGTGACGGCGGCGAGGCGGGCGGCCTGGGAGGTGGTGGCTCCCTTGGGATGGCCGGTGGTGCCGGAGGTGTGCAGGATCATGCTCGGCGCGTGCGGATCGACGTTCACGGCCGGCGGCGACGGCCGGGCGCCGGCCAGCAGGTCCCCATAGTCGACGGCACCACTCCCACCGATGGCGCCGTCGACGCTGACGATGTACCGCAGGTCCGGCAGGTCGCCCCGCAGCGCCTCCAGCCGGTCGACCTCGTTGCGCTCCGTGATGACGATGTCGGCGCCGCAGTTGGCCAGCACGTAGCGGCGCTCGGCGTCGGTGAGCCGGGGATTGAGGGGCGCCTTCACCTTGCCGGCGGCGGCAATGGCCAGGTCGGCCTCGACGAATTCCAGCCGGTTGGCCATGACCAGGGCCACCCGGGACCCGGGCGCCGGCGACAGCCCCAGGAGGGCGTTCGCCAGCCGGTTGACCCGGTCGCCGACCTCGGCGAAGGTCAGCCGGCGGGGCCCGTCGACGACGGCCACCCGCTCGGCGTACCGGTGCACCGCCCGGTCGACGAGGGCCGGGATCATGAGCCCTCCCCCACGGTGACCACCACCGACTCGGCCTCGCCGACGCCGCCGCAGATGGTCACCAGTCCCCGGCCGCCGCCGCGGCGGCGCAGCTGGTTGATGGTGGTCATCACCAGGCGGGCCGCCGTAGCGCCGGTCGGATGGCCGATGGCCACCGCCCCGCCGGACAGGTTGGTCCGGTCCCGGATCTTGTCGGCCAGGGCGACGTCGTGGTCGGCCAGCACCAGGGTGGTCACCAAGGGGACGGCGGCGAAGGCCTCGTTGATCTCCAACACGTCGACGTCGGCCAGGCCGAGGCCGGCCCGGGCCAGGGCCAGGTGGGCGGCGACGGCCGGGATGGAGGCGATCCGCTGGGGATCGCCCGACGCCATGGCCCACCCCGACAGCCGGGCCAGTGGGGTCGGTCGGTCGCCGCCGGCGGCGGGCCCGGC
>CAYVPF010000061.1:0-12640 GCA_964453355.1 uncultured Acidimicrobiaceae bacterium
ATCGACAACACGGTTGGCGCGGTGGTCGTCTTACACCACGTGCGTGGACTTGACCGGGCCCGCACCCGGAGGGGATTACGCTAGGTGCTATGTCCCGCCTGGATCGGATCACCTCAGACCCGGCCATCTGTCACGGCCAGCCCACGGTGCGCGGACTGCGCTACACGGTCGAAGGCCTCCTGGATCTCCTCGCCTCGGGCATGACGATCGACGAGGTCCTCGAAGACCACTCCGACCTCGAACGAGACGATCTCTTGGCCGTCCTTGAGTTCGGTGCGCTGGCGGCCGGGCAGCGCCGGGTGGTGCCGCTCGGCGCTGCATGAAATTCCTGGTCGACGCCCAACTGCCCGCCAAGCTTGCCCAACTCCTTCGGAGGGCGGGACACGATGTTGTCCATACCTCCGAGCTTCTGGAGGGGAATCGCACCACCGATCAGGTCCTGGCCCGAAAGGCGGACAGCGAAGGTCGGGTTGTCATCACCAAGGATCGGGACTTCCGCGACGGCTACCTCCTGAACCGCTCGCCCCGCCGCCTGCTGGTAGTGACGACCGGCAACATCACCAACCGTGAGCTGCTCGCCCTGTTCGATGGCAACCTGACGGTCATTATCGAAGCCCTGTCGGAATCACCGTTCGTGGAACTCAGCCCAGCCGGCCTCATCCTCCACGCCGACCCCGACTGATCACGACGACCGAGCCGCTGGGTCACCCGAGGCAGAGCGCCGAGCCGATGAGGAGTGGGGGCCTGGTTCTTATTGTGGGAACCAAGGTCCAGCAAGCTCGTGACCTGGTCCGACGCAAGGTGGATACTTCCCCTTGTGCGAACCGTCCAGGCAACCTGATCTGCCGGGAACCTTCTGTGGGACAAAACTACTAGGCTGGCCAGTGTGCGCATCAGCTGGACCCATGCCTCCCGGCGTCACGGTGTCGCCCGACGTGACGCTCGGTACGTGGTCATCCACTGTGGGTTGGTCTTCCTCCAGCCGGACCGGCCGGCTCGCCGGTGCCGGAGGACCGGTTTGTCTATCTGGGGGACGATCCGTCAGGACGGGCGCTGGAAGCGATGGGCGTGGAGCTGGAGGCCGAGGACGGCCAAGAGCATTTACGGGTCATCCACGTCATGGAGCTACGAGCGAAGTACCGCAGTCAGTACGAGGAGGCCAAACAATGGCGAGTGTGAAGCGGACGAAGGGCGGTACGGTCCTAACGCCTGCCGTCGAGGAAGCTCTGGCCGACGAGGCGGAGGCCGGTTGCGACCTGTCGAAGGCCAAGTCCGTCCAGACCGGGCGCCCTTCCCTGGGCCGAGGGACCTCGCCGCGCCTCGACCTTCGAGTCGAGCCCGAGTTGGCCGAGGCCCTGCATCGACGAGCCCGAGAGGAGCATCGGACCGTCAGTGCTGTAGCACGGGATGCCCTCCGTCGCTACGTGGCTTCGTGACGAGCCAGCACCAGCATCGGGCCGGCAACGGCGGGATACCGGTTCTTATTGTGGGAACCAAGGTCCGAATCGGGACGGTGCACGAACCGTCGATGACGAGTGGTCGGCGGACGGTACGATGGTGGCGTGACCCGCGTAGGTCTCTTCGACCGGAAGGCAACGGCTGATGAGGTGTCGAGCCGCGCCGCCGATGTCCGGCGCCTGGCTGAGGCTGTGGGGCTGAGCAGCCCCCGCCTCCGGGCCGACGGGGCGATCGTGGTTCACAGTGACGAACCCGGCTACCGGGCCGTGACCCGCCTGTCGTCGTCGTTGTCGGAGTTGGTCGGGCCCTACGTGCACGTCATCACCGACGACGTGCCCGGAGCTGGCACCACCCGGGAGTTGTGACCGACGACGAGCTGTTAGAGGCTCGTCAGCACGCTTGAGCAGCTTCGGCAGATTCTTCCTGATGACAAGGCGTCGTGGGACCGTCAGGCACTAGTTCGTCTGGCCGTCGAGCGGCTGTGGATCACCGCCGGCAACCTGGCGGAGAGCTACCGGCTGACGAAGGGCCTTCCCGGCGGGGTCGACCCTTGGCCAGAACTTGCTGGTTACCGCAACCTTTTGGCCCACGCCCTCCCCGGTGATCTGTCGCCGGACCGGGTCTTCGCCGATAGTGCCGCCGACGTCGGCCGGCTACTGGGTGCAGTCCGAACCCTCCTGAACTGAGCCGCGTGAGCGGCGGCCTTGCCGGGCCTGGTCGCAGACCTCAGTTGGCCCAGGCTGTTATTCCCGAGAGGCCAACCAAGGGCCGGACCGACCAAGACCGTTGATCCCCGAGAGATCGGATCGCTACAGCCTGATGGCTGAACCAGCGATACAGGGAGGCCAGTTCTTATTGTAGGAGCCAAGGTCCACTGACTCCGTTGACCTGGTTCGACGCGATGACTTCGATTCGGTGCGCGAACCGAAGTCGGCGCGATGACCGGCCCGGCCCGGCCCGGTGCGGTGGCCGCTGGATCTCTGAGTCACAACCGTCGCGTACCGTTCAACCATGCCGCCGTTGCCCCGGATCACTGGCCGGGAAGTGGTTCGAGCGCTCAGCCGGCTCGGCTGGGTCGTGGTGGCGCAGCGGGGTTCCCATGTCCAACTCCGTCACCCGGACCGGGGCGGCCGGGTGACGGTGCCGATCCACGCCGGCGAGACCCTCGGTCCCGCGTTGCTGCGGTCGACCCTGAACCAGGCAGGCCTGACGGCCGAGGAGTTCCGGGCGTCCCTGTGAGAGGATTGGTGCTGATGCGGACCTACACGATCGTGGTGGAACCGGAGGAGACCGGGGGGTACTTCGTCACCGTGCCGGCCCTGCCCGGCTGCTTCACGCAGGGACAGACCCTGGAAGAGTGCCAGGCGAGAGCAGCCGAGGCGATCGAGGTGCACATCGCCGGCCTCGAGGCTGGCGGCGAGGTCGTGCCAGAGGAGTTCGGCACTCCGCAACTGCTGGCCGTCACGGTGGCCGCCTGAAAGCAGCACCGGACGGTCGCGTCCGACGGTTCAGACCTTGATCAGCGAGCCGCTGGTCAGCGCGGACCGGTTCTTATTGTGGGAACCAGGGTCCGCTCCAGGGGACTCGAACCCGGTCATCCAAGGTCGATGGCTGGGCCGACGATGATCGGGGTGCGGTTCGTATGGTTGGAACCAGGGACCACGAAAAATAGTTTGTAAAACTTTCGTGACAAGGCGTCTGATCGTGCCCTAGATCCCGGTAGTTCAGGGCGGGAAGTCGGCGAAGACCTGGTTGGGCCGATCGGCGGCTCCGTGGTGGCCGTCGAATGGGGGCTGTTGAGCTTGTACGCCGATCCGGCCGTGGCCCCCCACCGCCGTGGCGTGGGACTCGTCATTCGGGTTCGGTGGAACCCCGAGTGCCCGAGTACGTATCCCAGACAGCGACGACGAACAGGACGATGACGGCGACAGCGAGCAGGACGAGCCTTGATGAGACGGGGGCGAGGGCGATGGATGCGACGAGGGCGAGCACGGCGAGCACTTGAGGCCATGCCACGTGTTGCCACAGCGTCTGTTTGAACACCGCGTGGCCGACGAGGTAGAGCCCTGGGCCGCCGAGGATCAGGGCCGTGGTGGCAGTCGTGGCGTTGGTGGCAGGGTGGGGGATGGTGAGGTCGGCGGCGGCCGCGAAGGCGATGATCCCGGCCACCATCGGCACATGGGCGTAGGTGTACGCCACGACCCCGAGCCGCCCCGGGTCCTTGGCCTTCGCAATCAGTTCCTGTCCGGCTTCGGCGCCCCGGTTGAAGTAGATCCACCACAGAGCGACACTTCCGACGAAGGCGGCGGCGAAGGCGACGATGGTCCCCGGTGAACGTGGCAGCCGACCGAAGTTGACCCCGGTCCCGAGCAGCGATTCGCCCAGGGCGAGCAGGACGAAGAGCTGGCAGCGTTCCGCCATGTGCCCACCGGCGATCGTGTAGTCGGTGGTGCGGGATCGGCCCAGATGGGGCGTGGCGAACCCTGCCCAGACCCCGACGTACTCGATGGCGACGGCGGCAATCCAGCAAGCGATGCGTCCGCCTCCGTCGACGGTCCCGCCGACGACCCAGAGGATGCCCGTTGCCGACCACCAGACGAGGGGACGGGCAAACACGCCCGTCAGCGGGTGGTGGCGCCCGAGGGAGGCGAGCGCGAACGCGGTACGACCGACGTTGAGCGCCACATATGCCACCGCGAACGTCAGACCCCAGCCAGCGAAGGCGTCGGGCAACGAGGCAGACATGACCAGGCTGGCGAGCATGAGGCCGACCAGCAGGAGACGCACGGGAAGTTTGCCGGGGTCGAAGTAGTTCGTGAACCACGTGGTGTAGTTCCAGCACCCCCACACGGCCAACAGCAACAACAGGGTCTGTCCGGCGCCCCGGAGGGAAAGATGGCCGACCAGGTAATGGGTCAGCTGGGTGATGGCGATCACGTAGACCAGGTCGAAGAAGAGCTCGACCGGCGTGACTTCAGCGGCCGACTCGCCGCGCCGTCGCAGGAGACCACCGTGTCGTCCCGTGTCCGTGATCACCCGATCCTACGCTGGCCGCCACCAAAACGGCGGGTTCGGCCAACGGGAAAGTGGTACAACATCCGGTACCACTAGCCGATCGGGAGAGCCGACATGGCCATCACCGCCAGCGAAGCCCGCCGGGAGCTGTTCCCGCTCATCGAGAAGGTCAACGACGACCGGGCCGCCATCGAGATCACGTCGAAGCGCGGGAACGCCGTGCTGATGTCAGCCGACGAGTATGCGGCCTGGCAGGAGACGGCTCACCTGTTCCGGTCGCCGGCCAACGCACGCCGGCTCCTGGACGCCGCCGAGGCGGCGGCACGAAGCGAGACGGTCGAACATCCGCTCGATCGGGAATGAGGCTGGCCTTCACCCCTCAGGGGTGGGAGGACTACACCTACTGGCAGCAGGTCGACCGGGCAGTCCTGAAGCGAATCAACCGTCTGCTCGACGACGCCCTTCGTGATCCGACCTCCGGGATCGGTAAGCCTGAGCCGCTCAAGTACGGGATCAGTGGGTCGTGGTCGCGGCGCATTGCCGAAGACCATCGCCTCGTCCACCAGGTGCTCGACGCTGACCTCGTCATCCTCCAGGCGCGGTACCACCACGGGAAGTGAGGGCCGTCCTCCGAAGGCAGGAACCTTCGTCGGAGCGCTCATCGTCGTGGGGCTGGCCAGCCCTGCCGGCACCCGAGGAGGCCCTGCGCAGACCGGACGTCAGGTCTGGCCTACCTCGACCAGGCGGCCGTCCCGGAGGACGAACTGGCCGAAGCGGGCCAGCGTGGTGTCCCCGTTCTGGTCGATGGAGAAGTCGCCCATCGCGCCGGTCTGGGGACCCAGGTCGAAGAGGGCGGCTCGCACTGCGGCTCGATCGGCCGCGCCGTCGGTTCCCGTCGGCTTGGCCTGGGCGATGGCGTTGAGGAGGGTATTCATGGCGTCATACCCGAGATAGGCGAACAGGGCGGGGGCCGCCGAGTACTTCTTCTCGTAGGCGGCGACGAACGCTTTGGTCACGGTCGAGCCGCCGTGGGCCGGCGGGACGGGTGCCGTGACCCGAACCTGCCCGGCGGCGCCGCCCACGGCGCCGGTGAACCCGGCGTGGTTGAGGCTGTCCCCCCCGAACAGCAACAGGTGGGGCGAGGCGGCGTTGACGTCCCGGAACAGCTCGGGCGCGTGGCTGGAGGTGGCCCCGGCGTAGACCATCGCCCCGGCGCCGGAGGCGGCGACGTGGTGGGCGACCGTGGTGAACCCGGTGGCGTTGGGGTCGATGCTGGTCTGCGCCACCACGGTGACCCCCGCCTTGGGGGCGTATGCCGACACGGCAGCGGCCAGTCCCTTGCCGTACAGGCCGCCGTCGTGCACGACGTAGATCGAGGTGACGTGCTGGTCGACCAGGTATTGCACGATGGCCATCCCCTGGGCGCGGTCATTCGGCATGACGCGGGCGAACGTGTGCACCCCGGTGGGCCGGTACCGCGCCGGTGCTGTCGGATCGACGCCGTCGGACACGGTGAGTGCGGTCGCACTGGCCGGCCCACCCATCTGGGCCATCCCCGCCCGGTTCAAGATGGGCATGGCCACCGCCACGGCCCCCGAGTTGTAGTCGCCCAGGTAGGCGACCACTGAACGGTCGGCCACGGCCTTGTGGGCATTGGCCGCCACCATGTCGGCGCTCCAACGGGAGCCGTCGGTGTCGTCGTGCACTTGCAAGGTCACCGGCGTGGCGCCCGGCCGCCCCTCCCGCTGGGCCAGGGCCACGTGGGCACCGTTGAGAAAGTCACCGGCCCCGCTGGCATCGGGTCCCCGCAAGGGGAAGCTGCCGAAGACGACGACCGGATGTCCGGTCGTGGCTGCCACCAATTGGCTGCTGCCGGCCGCCGTTACGCCGCCGCAGCTGGCGGCCACGCCAACCCCCGCTGCAGCCAGCAGCAGGGCCGCATGCCTCCAGGCGCCACGAATCTTGACCCTCGACGTTGCCCAGCGTTCCTTCATGCCGATACCGCCTCTTCGATGATCGAGAATCTGCCTCGATCGATCTTCAACGACCTCCGGCCGGTCCAGTCTCTCAGGCCGAAGAGACGCCTGCGAACTCGACGTCCGGGTGATCGCCGACAGTGGCGACTCCTCCGGCGGATTGTTTCGCGGACCCGAGGACGGGTCGGCCCGTCTGACCGCGCCGCCCCCCGAAGGCGGGAACGGGGCCTAGGCGGCTTCGGATCCGTAGAAGACGGCAGAGCCGAAGGTGAAGACGCCTCCGTCACTGGCAGCCATCCAGTAGCCGTTGCCTGTCCAGGAAAGTGCGCCGATGGAGACCACCGGAGCATCGAGGCTCATGCCTCCCACCGAGCCTTCAAAGGGAGCGTTGAAGGTGAACACCCCGCCGTCACGGGCGAGCTCCCAGTAACCGCCGGTGGCCCAATCGGGCGCCATCCCGACGATCGGCTGGTCGAGCTGGTGCCCGCCCATCGAGCCGTGGAAGGCCGCGTCGCCGTAGGCGAAGATGCCGCCGTCCGACGCCACCAGCCAGTAGCCGTGACCATCAGCGGTGGTGGCCATCCCGACGATCGGTGCGTTGAGCGGCTGCCCGCCCATCGATCCGTAGAACGTCGCGTCACCGAAGGCAAAGACACCGCCGTCAGCAGCAATCTCCCAGTAGCCGTGGTTGTCCTGGGTCGACACGATCCCGACGATCGGAGAGTTGAGTGGTTGCCCGCCCATCGATCCGTAGAACGTGGCCCCTCCAAAAGCGAAGATCCCGCCGTCCGACGCCTCCAGCCAGTAGCCGGTTCCATCCGCGGTGGTGGCCATCCCGACGATCGGTGCGTTGAGCGGCTGACCGCCCATCGATCCGTAGTCCGGCGCCACGCCGAAACCCGCGACCGTGCCGTTCGAGGACACTTCCCAGTAGCCCCCACCCCATCGGGTGGGAACGATCTGCACCACGTTCGGGACGTACGAGGCCATCTGCGCCTGAGCCTGGGCCCAGGTGGTGGACTGGCCAGGGGGGAAGCTGCCACAGAACTCGGCGAAGACGACGGCGATGGAGCTGCCGGCTGTCGCCGCACCCATTTCGGTGACCGGCGCCTGGCCGTTCGGGCAGGTCCAGTCCTCCAAGATGATCTGACGGTGGTCCCAGCAACCTGTGCTGGAAGGCGAGGTGCAAGTGTCGTTCGAGGTCAGCGAACCGTCCCAACCGTCGTCGTACATCCAGTCGTAGTTCGCACTGAGGGGACTCGGAGCGGCACTCCAGATCTCTGAGCTCTCTGTCCACCCGTTGGCGTTGGTGACCGGAGGGTCGGCGTGTTCATTGGCCCCGATCTGGGCGTCGGCCTCCAACTCCGTGTTCATGCCATCGATCGGCGGCAGCCCCCGACCGATCCGCTCGAGGTTCTCGAGGATGAAGACCTGCTCGGGAACAGCGACGGTCGCCAGGGCCGCTTCGCTCACCGGCATGGCACCGAGGCCCTCTTGGGCCCGTGCGTCGTTGGTCGCCACCATCCAGTCGAAGCTCGGAGGTGTGAGGTCTGACGTCGGATTGGCGACGGTGCTGAGATTCGCTGCGCCTGCGGTGGGGGGAACGGCAAATTGGAGCGCACCGAACGCCAGGGCCAGCATCACCGGTACTGCGTACGTCGCTCGTTTGAAGTTCATGCCGCCTCATCTGGCGGCCGAGGGGTCTTGGACAACAACGAGCCGCCGGACACTGGTTACCCAGACCGGCACCAACTGAACCAACGCTCAGCAGCCGTTGCGGCCAGCGATGGTCAGTGACTTCCCGGCGTCCACGGAAGTATCGGGATCCCGAACCTGGCAACCGCCTTCCCCTCGGCCCGGTACGGTGTTATGGCAGGCCCAATCCCGAGGAGCACGCCGCCATGGCCCTTTCGCTGAAGCCGGGAACGTCGTGGTGGGAGACCTACGGTCGCTGCACCCAGGTGGCCCCGGAGGCCTTCGACTCGGATCGCCTGCGCAACCTGACGCGAGGGGAATGGCGCCGGATCGGCATTCCCGGCGACCACGTCAACGCCGTGGACGGGACGCCCATCCCGGGCCCTCCGCTGGTCGACTACGACGAGGCGGTCGCGGCGGTCGACTTCGCCTTCGGGGAGCACGAGTTGTGGGCGAAGGTGGACCTCGACCGGCGCCGGGAGCGGGTGTCCGATGCCGTCGACGCCCTGAGCGAGCATCGCGACCTGCTGGCCCTTCTGCTGGTCTGGGAGATCGGCAAGCCCTGGCGGTTGGCCTGTGCCGATGTGGACCGGTGCATCGACGGGGTCCGGTGGTACTTGGGCCAGATCGAGCGCCAGCTCCAGACGGACGACGGTAGCCTGCGGCGGCCGCTGCCGGGGCCGGTGTCGAACATCGCCAGCTGGAACTACCCGATGAGCGTGCAGGTCCACGCCGAGCTGGTCCAAGCGCTGGCCGGCAACGCCGTGGTGGCCAAGACCCCGAGCCAGGGCGGCTTCCATGCCCTGACCCTGGCCCATGCCCTCATGCGCCGGGCCGGGCTACCGGTGACCTTGATCTCGGGGATGGGGTCGAAGATGGGGGAGGTGCTGATCCGGTCGGAAGGGATCGGGGCACTGGTATTCGTCGGTGGACGGGCCAACGGCCGGCGGGCCGCCGTCGCCCTGGCCGACACCGGCCGACGCCATATGCTCGAGCAGGAGGGGCTGAACACCTGGGGTATCTGGGAGTTCTCGCAGTGGCATCTCCTCGGCCAGCACATGCGCAAGGGGTTCGAGTACGCCAAGCAGCGGTGCACCGCCTACCCCCGCTACGTCGTCCAGCGGCGGCTGTTCCCGGCGTTCTTGGAGACCTACCTGCCGGTGGTGCAGTCGGTGCGTTTCGGCCACCCGCTGGCCGTCGAGAACCCGGAGGATCCGCTGCCGGAGCTCGACTTCGGGCCGGTCATCCACGCCGCCAAGGCGGCCGACCTGTCGACGCAGTTCGACGAGGCCGTGCGCGGGGGCGGCATCCCCCTGTACCGCGGCTCGGTCGGCGACGGGCGGTTCCTCGACGTCCAGGACACGTCCGCCTACGTCGCCCCGGCGTGCGTGTTGCAGCCGCCGGCGGCGTGGTCACTGCACCACGCCGAGCCGTTCGGGCCCCTCGACTCGGTGGTGGTGGTCGACACCCAGGCCGAGCTGCTGGCGGCCATGAACGCCTCCAACGGCTCCCTGGTGGCCAGCCTCGCCACCGACGACTCCGACCTCGGCGCCCAGCTGGCCGAAGAGGTGCAGGCGTTCAAGGTAGGCATCAACAAGCCCCGGAGCCGCGGGGACCGGGAGGAGGTGTTCGGCGGACTGGGCGCCTCGTGGAAGGGGGCGTTCGTCGGCGGTGACCTGTTGGTTCAGGCCCTCACCTATGGACCGGAAGGTGCCGCCGAGGAGCTGTACGGGAACTTCCCGGGGACCTCCCGGCTGCCACCTCGCTGAACGCCTCCGTCGGCAGTTGCCTCAGGAGCCGGCCGGCGGTGCCGACGGTGGGGCCGTGGATGCCGCGGGAACCGCCCGATAGATGACCTGGTCGCTGGACAGCACCGGCTGGACGAGCGTGTAGCTCGTCCCGGTGGCCGTGAACTGCAGCTGCCAGGACGTGCCCTGGGGCCCGAACCCGGACGTCGGCACCTTGGACACTGTGTCGTAGCGGTACAGGTCGTAGCTGGTGCCCGGCTGCAGCCCGGTGACGGTCACCGCCAGTGTGAGCGGCATGGCCATGGGGCGGGTGTTGGAGCCTTTGCCGATCTGCGGTGTTTCGTAGTTCAGGCTGGTTGCGACACGCACCGGAACGGTCTCGTGGCCCGGGTCGATGATGCCGGTGATGGCGATGCCGTAGTTCGTCACCGCATCGGGCAGCGAGTAGATGTTGGCCGATGTGTTGGCCTGCTGGCGGGTGGCCTGGAAGGAGTCGAATCGAATGGTGAAGAAGTACGTCGGTTCTCCACCGGGCGTCTCGTCGGATGTCCCGCCGGTCCACAGGCCGTTGTCGCTGAATTTCAGCTCATCGTCGGGGTAGTAGGTGGCGGGCAGGGTCAACGGATACCGTGAGGAGACGCCCGTGACCACGACGATGTGGTCGTATATCGGATCACCGGCTGTCGGAGTTGTTGTTGCTGTTGTCGGTGTTGTCGCGTAGAACCGCTTCCAGTTTTCGTACACGCCGATGGCCACCGGATGGCCCTGGATCACCTCGCCCTTCACCCAGGCGAGGAAGTCGTCGGTCGTCGAGTGTGCGCCCGGCGTCCATTCCGAGCCTGTGAGGCGCATCTGGGCGGCGGCGTACTGGTCGTTTGTCCCGAGGAGAAGCTCAGCCTTTTTTGTGGACTGGGGCTTCCCTTTGCTGGCGATCGCCCGGGCATCGTATTGGGAGAGGTACTGCCCGTAGTAGAGGCCGGCACTGATGAACGTGACCTCACCGCAGTAGCCATAGTTCTCGTTCCACTGCAGGCGGGGCGGGAGCGGATTGTCGACTGGCGGTGTGGCCGTGTCACTCATAGCTGCGGCATGACGTTGGTATGACGGTGGAGAGCGATCCCCTGGCGAAGGTTTGGATCTTGCCGCATCGCAGGATGTTAACCGCATCGTTCCAGAAAAAACAACCTCCGATATATAGGCAGGCTGAGGACGGTGGCAATGACCAATTCCCGAAGGGCTATTGACCAAGGAGACCGACAATCCACCATCGGGATCGCGTCCGTGGCGGGCCGGTCCTCGCTGTGCCCGTCACCGTCCGGACGACGAGCCACATCGGCCGCGACGTGCGGTAGAGGCGACGGTGACCGCCAGGGCGGCGCATCGCTCAGCTGTCGGGCCGTCCGGGATCTACGGACTGAGCCGGTTGTCCCTCGCGCACGAAGCCCTCTCTGCGCCTACGTCGGCTCCCACCGCCATCCGTCGTTTGTCTCACACGTAATGGCCTCCCCATCGCCGGCGACTCCACTGACCCCGTGTGTGGCGTCCCGGCAGTACTCGCCGGGCTCGTAGCAGCCGCCCTCGTCACTGATCGGGGAGCAGCCCACCGGGGCAGCCGTCGTGGGCGGCGGCGGCGGGGAGGTGGTGGTGGTCGTGGGCGGCACCGTGGTGGTCGGTGGGACCGTCGTGGTGGTGGTGGTGGGCACCGTGGTGGTCGGTGGGACCGTCGTCGTCGTCGTGGTGGTGGTGGTGACAGTCGGCACCGTCCTGGTCGTCGTGTGGGGGACGGCCACCATCCGGTGCAGTTGGGCCCCCAGGGCGACATGGTGGGCATCGAGGACGGCGACCAGGCTCCCGAAACTCCGGCGGAGGGCCTTGGCCTGACGTACCACCGCCGTCGAACCGGAGCGGCCCTTGGCGTGCCGAGCGCAGGCTCCGGCCGTCGATCTGGTTGGCGACACCACGGCCTTCCAGGCCGCGCCCCCGACCGGAGGTGCGGGGATCGCCAGCACCTGGACGGCCGCCTGAGACAGGGTGGTGCAGCCCGCCGACACGCCGGCGGCGGTGGACGCCGACAGGTCGTCGGCTGCCTGCGCCAGTTGCGCCACGGCAGGGCCGTGCCGTTGGGACCAGGTGGCGAGCGTTTCCTGCGCCGACCCGGCTGGCGCCCCGATCATCGCCACCGCCCCCAGCACCGCGACGACCACGACCGGCACCCGACCGGTCAACCATTTCTTGTCCATGTCCGCCCCCCTCGACGCTATTGATTTAGCACATGAAAGCCGAAAAAGCGAAGTGGGGATAGTGGCCAATTCAGCAGGGTGGCCATCGACTGCTTGCTACGCCATCGACTGCTTGCTACGCCGTCGGCTCCACGGCGTCTTCACCCGCTGCCGGTTCGGCGGCGCCGACGAAGTACCCGAAGCCGGCGACCACCGAGCCGACGAACATGAGGACGATGCCCAGCGACCGATAGGGGTGCCAGGTGGCGAGCAGGCCGCCGATCCCCCCGAGGAGGATGCCCACCAGCCCGGTGACGGCGCCGATCCGCACGAACCGCTTGCCTCGTCGGTGGGCCACGGCGAGGATCACGGCGCCGGCAAGCAGGACGGCACCCAGCAGCCCGTGGATGCCGTAGACGAGCCGCCCGTGGTCGGGGAGGATGCCGGAGGGGCGGCCGGTCGGGATGATGAACAGAGCGGCCAGCCCGATGCCGAACTCCAGCACCACCGACACGCCCATGACGATCCA
>CAYVPF010000061.1:12740-14121 GCA_964453355.1 uncultured Acidimicrobiaceae bacterium
ATCCGGACCAGCGCGTTGTAGGTGACCACGGCGATGGCCAGATGCATGACCATGAGGACGGCCACCGCCTTCGGTGGCTGGTTCCGGACCAGCAGCCAGACGTCGGGGAGCCAGAGGACCAGGGTGACGAGGACGGCCAGGCGGAGGAAGAGCCATCGTGGCGCGGCGCACATCCGGGTCACCACCGGCCAGGCCACACAGGCGATGACGACCCCGATGACGGTCAGCTCGGCGTAGTCGAAGAAGCGAAAGTGGGTGTAGCCCTTGGTGGCCGGGAAGACCGCCGTCCCCAGGGCCACCAGGATCGCGTCGACGGCCAGCGATCCGCCGACCGACACCACGGTGGCGATGGCCACCCTCAGGTTCGACGGCTGCCGATGCTCCGGCCGTAGGTCCAGGCGCAGGGCCGACCACGCTCGGCCGCGCTGCGCTGGTTCGGACATCGACGCAAACCTCCTGGTGCTGTCTGAGGGCGTCGAATGTTCTCACGACCCGCCGACCGATCGGCGTCGGGGAACGGAAGGGCGATTACTCGCCGGAGACCGTCAGGAACTGCCTGATCATCGCGTCGATCTGGGCCGGCGCGAACAGCTGGACGTAATGGCCGCCGGCGAGGACCTGGGCGAAGTGGGTCTCCGGCCGGAGCGGGCGGAGCCGCTCGATGTCCGAGAACGGCGTGGACCCGCTCACGACCGCCACCGGCACCTTCAAGTCGGCGTACTTGGCGTCGCCCGGTCCCGACATGAAGTCGACCATCGTCCGGGTCCCTTCGACCAGGACATCGACCTCGGCGTGCCGGATCTGGTCAATCAGACGCTTTCGGAGCCCGGCGTCGTCGGAAGGGGCGAACATTCCTTCCGTTAGTTGGTAGATGGCCTCGTCGCGCTCCGGTCCTTGATACCGGGCTGCCTGGTGCGTCATCGCCTCCACGTGCTCAGGGGCGATGGCAAACCCCGAGTCGAGGATCATGACGGAGCCGACCAGGTCGGGGCGGGACGTCGCCAGCTCCACGGCGATGCACCCGCCCAAGCTGTGCCCGATGACCGGCACCGACGTCTCGCCGAGCTCGTCGAGCAGCTCGGCGATCGCCGTCGAGAACGCCTCGATCGTTATCTCCCCTTCCTTGGGGCTCCGACCGTGCCACGGGAGGTCGGGAACCAGGACGCGATGATCGTCTCGAAACGACGCTATCTGTGGGTCGAAGTGCGAACTGTCACCACACCAACCGTGGATGAACAGGAGATCGGGCCCGCTGCCCTCGAGCACGTAGTGAAGCTTCATCGCATTGCCCACCCTTCCGTCGTTCGATGCCCGGAGTCTTCTATCAGCCCTCGGTGCCGCGTTCTCGATGGGTGACGGTGAGCCGGCCTGTAGGCGGGAT
>CAYVPF010000062.1:0-3287 GCA_964453355.1 uncultured Acidimicrobiaceae bacterium
GGTGTCGCCTTCGTGGAGCTCGAGGTCTTCGGAACGCCGGTGTTCACGAGCGGGTCAACGGCCACCTTTACCGAGGGCCAGCAAGGCTCCTTCACCGTGACCGCGACCGGTCTGCCCGCCGTGGCCATGGCCCGCCTCGCCGGCACACTGCCGCCGGGGCTCACCTTCACCACAGACGGCAACGACAACACGGCCACGATCTCGGGCACCCCGACCGAAGCCGGATCCTTCACCATCACACTGAACGCCGCCAACCTCTTGGACCAGGGAGGGGTCGACCAGAAGCTCACCATCGACGTCGACCAGCCCCCGGCGTTCACCAGCTCGTCCGCCTGTGTGTTCGCGGGCGGCGTGCACGGCACGTGCACACTGACGGCGACCGGCTACCCGGTGCCGTCGCTCACGGTGAACGGCAAACTGCCGACCGGCCTCACCTTCGCTACAAATGGCAACGGTACGGCCACGATCTCGGGGACGCCCTCGACCACCACAGGGACCACACTGGCGGAGACGACGGTCTCGGTGACCGCCACCTCGGCTGGAACCACGGCGCGGCAACAGCTGTCGGTCCAGGTCGGACCGGCGCCGGCGTTCACCGCCGGGCAGACAGCCGACTTCTCCGTCGGGACCACATCGTCGTTCACCGTCTCGGTCACCGGCGTCGGGACCGTCACGCTGTCGGCGACAGGACCGTTGCCGACCGGGCTGACCTTTGCCACACACGGCGACGGTACGGCCACGATCTCCGGCACGCCGGCGCCGGGCCAGGGTGGGAGCCGCACGGTCAAGGTCACGGCGACCGACACCTACGGCACGACCGTCGAGACACTGACCGTCGACGTCGACGAGGCGCCGTCGTACGTCACATCACCCGGGTTCTCCACCGCCGAGCCCTTCGGGATCACGGGGACCGAGTACCAGTGGACAGTCGGTTCCGTCGGCTTCCCGGTGCCCACCCTCAGCCTCTCGGGCGCGCTCCCCGCCGGGGTGACCTTCACCGCGGGGAAGAACGGCACGGCGCAGATCGGCGGCTCGCCGCAGAAGGGGTCGGCCGGCACATACCCGCTGGTGCTGACCGTGACGAACTCGGCCGGCTCGACGACGCAGGATCTGACCCTGACGATCGACCAGCCGCCCAATCTGAAGACAGCCACGAGCACACCGGGCACAGGGGCACCCATCACAAAGGGCGTCGTGTTCACCCCCGGGGTGGCGACGAGCACCACGGTGACAGTCACCGGTTCGCCGGCGCCGACACTCGCCCTCACAACGAGGGTGGGTCCGGAGGCGCCGTCGTGGCTCACGGTGACCATCACCGGGGACACCGTCCACCTCTCGGGAACGGCGCCGGCGACAGCCGCGGGCACGTCGACGCGCCTGGTCATCTCGGCCACCAGCGATGTCGGCGGCGGCGGCCGACAGATCGGGGTGGTCCTCCAGGTCCCGGTCCGGCTCGCCACAGCGGACCTCGGTGCCGCTTACACCGCGCACCTCCCCTCCGGTCACACGTACACCCTGGACCCGACACAGGCCCTACCGACCGGCCTCACCCTCTCTACAACAGGGACGCTCTCGGGGACGGCGACCCAGTACACGACATCGTCGTTCCTGGTCTCGGCCACCGGCGGGACAACAGTCCTCGTCGAGGTGGGGGTCCACCCACCGGTCCACGCCCTCGAGGTGACCGGGTTCCGGACGTCAGGACCCTTGGGGCCCGGTGACTGGTTCGCCCAGGTCGCCAACACCACCTCCTCCGACGTCTCCCTCTCCGGCTGGGCCCTGGAGATGGTCGCCGCCAAGCCGGCCACACCGGCGCCATCCACATGGGCGACACCCGCCATCCCGACGACAAAGCCGCTCTACGTCGCGCTGGGCACAGACACGCTGGCCCCCGGCCACTCGATCCTGGTCGCCGGTCCCCGTTTCTCCGGCAACACAGCCGTCGGCATCCCGACCGTCATCGGCCCGTCGACCTCCACAGCCCAGGGTGGGTTCGCCGTGGTGGCGCCCGACGGCACGGTCACTGACGCCGCCGGCATCATCGGGTCGCCGACCGGGTTGCGCGCCGGCACCGCCCTGGCGGCACCGGCGGCCGGGGCCACGACCACCCAGAGCGCCTTCGTCCGCCACCAGTCGGACGGGGGCCCGGTGGACACCACAGACAACGCCTCCGACTTCACGTTCGAGGTGGTCGGCACGTCGTTCACGCCGGCCCCGCAGGGGCTCTCCCCCTACTACGTGTCCCCATCGACGTCGACACTGGTGAAAGCCACAACAGCGGGGCAGACCCGCACATTGTCCACCACCGTCGGCTCGGTCCACCTCGAGGCGACCGTCCCGGGTGGGGTGTTACCCGTCGGCTCGACCGTGTCCCTGGTCGACGCGCCCTGCGACGCCGTGGGGTCGGCGGTCACACTGGCCACAGATGCCTGCCCGGCCACGGTGACAGCCAAAGAGACCGCCGTGGGGATCTCCTGGATCACGCCCGCCGGCTCGGCCGTCCGGTTCCCGTCCACAGACCCGGTGACGGTCGCCGTGTCCGACTCGACCCTCGGCACCTCGTGGAAGCTCGAACAGCTCGGCTCATCGGGCACACTGCAGTCGGTGGCCACCGCGGCCGGTGGATCGGCCACGACGACCGTACGCTCGCCGGCGGCGTTCTTCCTCGTCGCCAAGACAACACCGGGGACCAAGACAACACCGGGGACCAAGACAACAGTCCCGGCCTCGACACCACCGGCGACAACCACGGCGCCGACCCCACCGGCCCCGCCGACCGGCACCACGGTCTCGCAGGGCGCCTCGTCCGGATCACCCTCGGGCACGGCCACGGCTTCCCTGCCGGGCGACACGGTCTCGGCCACCGGGAGCGGCGCCGGGGCGCTCACCGTCGCCCAGTACGCCGGTGACCCGGTGGTGGGGGCGGTCTCGGGTGGCACCGGGATCTACTACGATGTGGAGTTGGCGCCTACCAGCACCTTCACCTCAGTGACGGTCACCGTCTGCGCCTTGGGGCCCGGTGGTCAGTCGATCACCTGGTGGAACGGGACGACATGGGTGCCGTTCTCCGACCAGACCTTCGACCCGACGACCGGTTGTGTCACCGCCACCGTCGGCCCGACCACCTCGCCGACGCCCAGCCAGTTGACCGGGACCCCGGTGGCCCCGTCCACCAACCCGGCCCCGTCCACCAACCCGGCCCCGTCCACCAACCCGGCCCCAGCCAACGGCCAGGGCTACTGGGAGGTCGCCGCCGACGGAGGCATCTTCGCCTTCGGCGACGCCCA
>CAYVPF010000062.1:3387-13739 GCA_964453355.1 uncultured Acidimicrobiaceae bacterium
CGACGGGTCGATGGGCGGCAAGTCCCTGGACGCCCCGATCGTGGGCCTCGCCGCCTGAAGACCCGTACCGCAACGGGCGGCGCCGGAGCCACCGGCCCGGCACCGCCCGTCGGCTCCTCGGATCAGAGGCGGTCGGTCAGCTGCTGGCAGAGCTGCCACAGCTGGAGGGCGCAGGCGTCGTAGACGTCCTGGTCGTGGCCGGCCGGATCGTCGACGTCCTCGTCGTCGGTCAACGCCACCTCCGCCAGCCCCAGGCCGGCCACCCGCTCCGCTAACGACACCGGCCCAGGGGGCAGGTCCCGGCACAACCGCCGCAGGGTGGCCGTCCGGGACGCCGCCGCCGGGAACTGGCGGCGGACGAACCGGACGTGGTCGGCCTCCATCCCGATGACCAGGTCGGCCCGGTCCAGCCCGGCCGGGTCGAGCTGGCGGCTGCGGTGGCGGCCGGTGGGTGCCGCGGCGAGCTCGTCCACGGCGGCCAGCGCCGTCCGGGTTCGCCGGCTCATGGGCTGGCCGTCGACCACATGGGTGCCGGCGGTGGCCACCCGCAGGCCCAATCCGCCGGCCTCGGAGAGGTACTCCAGCATGTACCCGGCCATCACGGAGCGGGCGGCGTTGCCGGTGCACACCACCAGCACGTCGACGGCCGGCGGGAAAGCCGCCCCGTCGGTCACAGGTACTCCTTCCGCCGCAGCCACACCAGGACGAACCAGCCCCAGATCGGCGGCAGGTAGGACGTGAACAGCCGCTGCACGAAGGTGGCGGCGACCGCATCGGTCTGGGGGACCCCGGCGGCGGTCAGGCACAGGATCATGCCGGCCTCCACCACGCCCATGCCGCCGGGCACCGGGGACACCCCGCCGATCATGGAGGCCAGGGTCAGCACGACGAGCAGGGTGGCCAGCCCGAGATGCTGGTTGAAGGCGTGCAAGGCCGTCCCGAGGGCCATGGCCACCAGCAGCTGGGCCAGGACGGCGCCGCCGAAGATCTCCACCATGTTCCGGGGATGCTTGGCCAGGATCCGGAGGTGGGCCCACACATCCGACAGCTTCGGCCGGAGGGTGTCGCGGGCCAGGCGACGCAGGCGCGGGACGACGAGCACCAGGCCGAGGACCACGGCGACGGCGACCACGACCAGGACGATGAGCCACACCAGGTCGCCGTGGCCGCCGCCACCGCTGGTGGGCTTCTTTGTGAAGTGCAGACTGCTGAAGGCGATGGGCAGGGCGATGAGGAACAGGGCGCCCTTCACGATCCAGCTGACGGTGGAGATGACCACCCCGGAGCTGACGGCCACCGTGGCGTCGTAACCCTCCTGCTGGAAGAACCGGACCCGGCAGGCCAGGCCGCCCATGGTGCCGCCGGCCAGCTGCACGAAGCTGTTGGCCACCTCCAGGGCCACCACCCGGCCGTAGGACAGGGGGTCCACGATGGACCCGGTGGTGGTCATGGCCAGGGACGGATAGGTGAGCTGGGCCAACAGGAACGTGGCCACCACCCAGCCCCAGCGGGCACCGGTGATGGTGTCCCAGGACTTGGTGACGTTGATGAGCACCCCCAGCAGGGCCCAGCCGCCGATGAGGGTGCCGAGCACCATGACGAGGTTGATCCAGCTGACCCGGCGCGGCTCGGCCAGCTTGGGGACCTCCACCCCGGCGGCCACCGCCCCCTGGCGGCGGAGGTCGGCCAGCAGGGCCTTGCGGCCGCGGAGGGTCTTCGAGAGGAACGGGTCCAGGGCGGCGCGCTGCAGGAACGGCAGCGCCGCCGCCAGTACGTCGGTGGGGAGCGCCCGGGCCGCCGACGCCACTGCCCGGTCGGGCCCCATGGCCACCCCGGCGGCGGCCAGGGCCCCGGCCACGTCCCGGTCCAGGCGCTCCGCCGCCCCCGAGGCGGTGGCCCGGCGGAAGTCGGTCAGCCCGGCGGACCCGGGGTCGTCCACCACCACGGTGGCCCCGCTGATCGACCCGTGGGCGATCCCGGCGGCCCGCAACTTCAACAGCTGGCCGAACAGGTCGTCGGCGGCGGCGTCCGGCAGCACGCCGGGGTCGGGCGGCAGGGTGGCGGGGACATCGTCCACCGCGCTGGTGGTCCCGTCGACCGCCGCGGCGACCCCGTCGGGAGCGGACACGGCTTCGACGAGGGTGATGGCGGCGGCCAGCCGGTCGGCCAGCCGCAGACCGGGCGGCGGTCGGGTGACGACGACGGCGTCCCGGGACGGCCCGGCGGTACCGGCGGCCAGGACCCCGGGGACCCGGGCACCCGAACGCTCGGCCAGCAGGGTCAGGTACGCCTCGTGCTCGACCTGCTGCACGCGCGTCAGGGTCAGGGTGGGACCGGAGTCGCGGTAGGCGAGGAACCGGAACGCCTTGGCCAGCAGCTGGGCGTCGTGGGCGTCACGGCCGTACACCGAGGCGGTGACCGGTCCGGCGTCGTCGTCGGCCCGGAAGCGGGCCACCCCCCACTCCTGGTCGGGCGTGGGCGCGACGTCGCGGGCGTCGATACCCAGGTCGGCCAGCAGGGCCGAGACCTCGTCGGCCGCCGGCAGGCCGACCGGGGACCCGAACCACAGGTGCATGGCGGCGGCCACCCCCCAGCCCACCGCCAGGCTGGCCAGGACGCTGATGGGCAGGCCGGAGCCGTTGACCACGGTGGAGACGGCGGCCACGACGATGATGACCTCCACCACCCGCTGCAGGCCCCGGCTCAGGTACGGCAGGGCGGCCAGCGCCACGGCCACGGTGGCGGCCATCCGGGCCACCGGGAACCCCAGGTTGATGCCCTTCAGTGTGGCGGTGGGCGCGTGCCCCCCTGTGGCCCCGACGGCGAGCTGCAGCAGGACGCTGGCCAGCCAGGCCACCAGGCCCGACAACAGGATGTCCCGGGCCACGTTGCGGCGGCGGGACAACAGGGCCAGGGCGCCGAGAGCCACGACGACGCCGACGGACCCCAGCCACCACACCGTGCTCACCAGCCACCGGACCCCGTCGGGCGGCGGGGTCAGAAAGTGCAGGAACGCCAGCTGCGGCGCTGACGGGGTGCCGCTGACGAGCCAGCAGCACAGAACGGTGAGGGCGGCGACCACCAGCCGGAAGGCGTCGGAGCCGCGTCGGCGGGTGGCTCCGTCGCCGACCGGCGAGAACACGATGGACCGCCACGGGCGGTCCCGGCGCGCCCGAGCGTCCGGGCCGTGGTGATCCGGGTGCCGGGGGTGGGGACGTGACGGCTCAGCCGCCCGCTCACCACCCACTCCGACCGTCGCCTCCCCGTCCATGCACCGCCGAGACTACGACGATCACGTCGTGACCAGGGTCCTTCGTCGCCGTCAGCCATCCGAAAGTCGGAAGAGCGATCGGCACGGTCATACATCGATTGACGCACCTGCCAGGGAAGTAAACTGTTGCGGATATGCTTACACCTATGGAAACGGCCGCAGTGCTGGTTCGCGGCTGCCGGCAGAGTGCCCAACTCTCGGTTCGAGAGCTGGCTGACGAAGCTGGGGTGGCTGCATCCACGGTGACGCGCATCGAGGCTGGGCAGCTGAACCCGACTCTCCCGATGCTCCAGAAGCTCCTGGAAGCCGCAGGCCAGCAGCTCACGATCGGCGTCACTCCGATCGAACGACCTCGGCGGCCCCAGCTCAGGGATCTCAGCGACGCGCGGCACAAGGGCCCTGACGGCGACGAGCCGGACTGGATGAGGTTGCGCGGATTCCTTGACTATCTCGCCCAGCATCCACAAGCTGCGCCCGCGGCCATCCGTCGGCGACCACCTAGAACCAGCTCGCTGATGGAGGCACTGCTAGCGGGCATAGCCGAGAAGATCGCAGAAGACCGCGGGATCGAACCCCCACCCTGGACCCGTCACATTCCCGCTCTCGAGAAGGAGTACTACGGCGCTCGGGGAACGGCACGTATGCGTGCGGCGTGGAGGGCGGCAACCCCGCCTCAGCTGCGTCGCCGTGGGCTTGTGATCGACGAGCAGAGCTTGTGGCGCGACCGGGACTCAATCGGTGTCTGAGGGACTTCTCGATGCCAACGGCCTACGGGACGCAACCCGCGATGTCGACAGCGCGAAGCTTCTCGACGCTGAGATAAAGAGCGCCGTCGCAGTTGTGGCCACACGCCATGACCTTGCCCCGAGGTGGCTCAACGACTCTGCAGCAGGCTTTCGGCCTCCCACTCTCCGAGAAGCCGACTGTGAAACCCTGCTCGACCACCCCAGGCTTCTTGCGCTCGGCGCGCCGACCTAAGTGGTGTTCGTCATGAAGCTGTTCGCTAACCGACAGGTTGACCAACCCGATCTTCGTCGCCTTTGGCCCGTCTGTAAGTTTGCGTCAGCAGAGGCAGCAGTGGAGTTGTTTTACGAGTCATATCCACATGAAGAGTTCGACTCGGAGCTGGTCAGCCACGTTGAGGGGATCGCAAGGGCGGCAGAGGCTCGGTAACTGGCGTCACCTGTTCACGGGATCAGTTGATGTGCACGCCGGAGATGGCCCGGCTGATGACCAGCCGCTGGATCTCGGAGGTGCCCTCGAAGATGGTGTAGATCTTCGAGTCCCGGTGCCACCGCTCGACCGGGTACTCCCGGACGTAGCCGTAGCCGCCCATGATCTGGATGGCCTGCTCGGTCACCCAGACGGCGTTCTCGCCGGCGAACAACTTGGACTGGGAGCCCTCGCCGGCCTCGAACCGCTTCTTGGTGGCGGCCATCCAGGAGGCCCGCCACACGAGCAGCCGGGCGGCGTCGGTCCGCATCTTCATGTCGGCCAGCTTGAAGGCGATGGCCTGGTTCTCGATGATGGCCCGCTTGAACTGCTTGCGCTCCTTGGCGTAGTCGAGCGCGTACTCGTAGGCGGCCCGGGCGATGCCGACCGCCTGGGCGCCGACCAACGGCCGGGAGGCCTCGAACGTGGACATGGCCGCCTGGGTGGACGTCCGCTTGCCCTCCTTGGCCCGGGCCAGCCGCTCGTCCAACTTGTCCTTGCCGCCCAGCAGGCACCGCCCCGGGATGCGGCAGTCCTCCAGCACCACCTCGGCCGTGTGCGAGGCCCGGATGCCCATCTTCTGGAACTTCTGCCCCTGGCTGATGCCCGGGGTGCCTTCGGGGACCACGAAGCTGGCCTGGCCCCGGCTGCCCAGCTCGGGGTCCACCGACAGCACCAGGACGTGGGTGTTGTCGATGCCGCCGTTGGTGATCCAGGTCTTGGTGCCGTTGAGCACCCACTCGTCCTTGGCCTCGTCGTAGACGGCCCGGGATTTTAGTGAGGACACGTCCGAGCCGGCGTCCGGCTCCGACACGCCGAAGGCCGCCAGCTTGATGTCGTCGGGGGTGCCGAAGCACTGGGGGATCCACTCGGCCTGCTGCTCGGGGGTCCCGTTGCCGAAGATGCCGGCCACCGCCAGGGTGGAGCCGAAGATGGCCAGGGCGATGCCGGCGTCCCCCCAGCTCATCTCCTCGTTGACCAGGGCCATCTGCAGCCCGGTGGGGTCGACGAAGCAGTTGGCGATGAAGTCGAACGAGTACAGCCCGATCTTGGCGGCCTCCTCGATGATCGGCCAGGGGGTCTCCTCACGCTCGTCCCACTCGTGGCCCGCGGGCCGGACGACGTTCTCGGCGAAGTCGTGGACCCACTTCTGGATCTGGATCTGGTCCTCGTTCAACTCGAGCGAGAAGTCGGACATGGCTACCTCCTTGCCTGGCAGCCGGGCCTCCCCGGCGACGCTGCAGCCCTTTGTTACCCAATAGTAACCCCAGCCAGGCCACCGTGGGTGCACGGCCCTGGCAACCCGGATGTGCATACCCGGTTGCGGGCGCGCCAAAGCGACCCCTGAGGGGTCGTGAAATGGGAACGTGGACGTACCGGCGGGCGACGGCCCGCCGAAGTCAGCCGGCTGGCCGGACGTCCTTGGCCATGAGCCCCTTCGGGCCTTCCTCCACCTCGAACTCCACCGCCTGGCCCTCTTCGAGGACGCGGTAGCCGTTCATCTGGATGGCGGTGTGGTGCACGAACACGTCGGCACCCCCGCTCGGCTGCGAGATGAAGCCGAAGCCCTTCTCTGCGTTGAACCACTTGACCGTTCCGGATGCCACTGTGGCAATCCCCCTTCTGCTTCCTGTATTGCCAGCCTGGACGCTAGCAGGACCCCGCAACCCGCGTTGTGGCCATTTCAACGACGGACGGTGGTGCCATTTGCGCTGTCTTCGACGATCCAGCCGTGGTCCACCAACCGATCGCGGAGGACGTCAGCCCGACCCCAGTCCCGGGCCGCCCGGGCCTCGTCCCGCTCGGCCACCAGCCGGCGGGTCTCGTCGTCCAGATCGTCGGCGCCCCCGCGCAGTCCCAGCCCCAAGGCCGCGGCCAGCACCGCCGCCGTCCGGGCCAGCACCTGCCCGTCGCCCTCCGAGTTGTCCCCCGCGGCGTCGGCCGCGGTATTGGCCCGGCTGACCAGATCGAAAATGCCGGCCAGCGCGCCGGGGGTGTCCAGGTCGTCGTCCATCCGGGCGCGGAACCGGTCCACTTCGTCCGTATCCGCCGTCGCCGCCGGGCCCTGTCCGGCCACCACCGGATTGGCGTCCGCCAGGGGGTCGACCAGCGAAAACCGGCGGGCCAGAGCGTCGAGCCGGGCCAGGCCCTTCTCGGCGTCGGCCACCGTCTCGGCGGTGACCTCGATGGGCGACCGGTAGTGGGACCGGAGCACCAGCAGCCGGTAGGCCCGGGCGTCGCTGCGGGCCAGCAGGTCGGTCAGCGAGGTGAAGTTGCCGAGGGACTTGGACATCTTCTCCCCCCCGACCATCACCCAGCCGTTGTGCACCCAGTGCCGGGCGAACGGCCGCCCTTCGACCACGGCCTGGGCCCGCTCGTTCTCGTGGTGGGGGAACGCCAGGTCCTGGCCGCCGCCGTGCAGGTCGAAGCCGTCGCCGAGCAGGTCCAAGGACATGACGACGCACTCGGTGTGCCACCCCGGCCGGCCGGGGCCCCACGGCGACGGCCAGCTGGGCTCGCCGGGCTTGGCCTTCTTCCACAGGGCGAAGTCCAGGGGGGACCGCTTGCCCTCGACCGCCTCCACCCGGGCCCCGGCCCGCAGCGACTCCAGCGGCTGGCGGGCCAGCAGGCCGTAGCCGTCGACGGCGTCGACGGCGAGGTACACCCCGTCCGACGTCTCGTAGGCCGCCTCCCGGTCGACGAGGTCGGCCACCAGCTGCACCATGCCGTCGATGTAGGCGGTGGCGTGCGGGGTGTCGGTCGGCCGGAGGACCCCGAGGGCGTCCATGGCCTCCCACCACCGGGCCTCGTACTCGGTGGCCACGTCCGACTCGGCCCGTCCCTCGGCGGTGGCCCGCTTGATGATGTTGTCGTCGACGTCGGTGATGTTGGACACGTACCGGACGTCCAGCCCGGTGAACGCCAGGTACCGGCGGAGGACGTCGAACACCAGCGAGTACCGACCGTGCCCCAGGTGCGGCAGATCGTAGACGGTGGGGCCGCACACGTACATGGACACGCGGCCGGGATCGCGCTGCTCCAGCGGCCGCACCGTACCGGTCGCGGTGTCGTGGAGCCGCAGCACCCGGGTACGGTAACCCGATCATGACGTCCCCTGTGCCCGACTCGACGGCGCCCGATCCGACGCCGGCTCCCACCGTGCCCGACCGGCCGGGCCTGGAGGGGCTGGAGGCCAAGTGGTCGGCGGCCTGGGCCGCGACGGGTACCTACCGGTTCGACCGCACGGCCACCCGGCCGGAGGTGTACTCCATCGACACCCCACCGCCCACCGTGTCGGGGTCACTGCACATCGGCCACGTGTTCTCGTACACCCACACCGACGCCGTGGCCCGGTTCCAGCGGATGCGGGGCAAGCACGTCTTCTACCCCATGGGATGGGACGACAACGGCCTGCCCACCGAGCGGCGGGTGCAGAACCACTTCGGGGTCCGCTGCGACCCGTCCCTTCCTTTTGACCCCGACTTCACCCCTCCGGCCTCCCCCCCGGGGGACCCGGTGGCGGTGTCCCGGCCGAACTTCGTGGCCCTCTGCGACCGGCTGACGGTGGAGGACGAAAAGGCCTTCGAGGCGCTGTGGCGGGCCCTCGGCCTGTCGGTCGACTGGGACCTGACCTACGCCACCATCGACCCCCGGTCCCGGCGGGCGTCGCAGCGCAGCTTCTTGCACCTGCTGGCGACCGGGCAGGTGTACCAGCAGGAGGCCCCCACCCTGTGGGACGTGGACTTCCGCACCGCCGTGTCCCAGGCCGAGCTGGAGGACCGCGAGCGCCCCGGCGCCTACCACCGGCTGCGGTTCCCCTATGCCGACGGGAACGGGGCCGGCGCGACAATCACCGGGAACGGCGGCGGGGTGGAGATCGAGACCACCCGCCCGGAGCTGCTGCCGGCCTGCGTGGCCCTGGTGGCCCACCCCGACGACGACCGGTACCGCCCGCTGTTCGGCACCGAGGTGGTCACCCCCCTCTTCGGGGTCCGGGTGCCCGTGGTGGCCCATCCGCTGGCCGACCCGGAGAAGGGGTCCGGGATCGCCATGGTGTGCACCTTCGGCGACACCACCGACGTGGTCTGGTGGCGGGAGCTGGGCCTGCCCACCCGCACCCTGGTGGGCCGGGACGGCCGGCTGACGCCGGTGCCCTGGGGCGAGCCCGGCTGGGAGTCCGACGACACCGAGGCCGCCGAGGCCGCCTACGCCGAGCTGGCCGGTCGGACCGTCCGGCAGGCCCAGACCCGCATCGTGGAGTTGCTGGCCGCCGCCGGAGCCCTGATCGGGGAGCCGCGGCCCATCACGCACCCGGTCAAGTTCTTCGAGAAGGGCGAGCGTCCGCTCGAGATCGTGTCGTCCCGGCAGTGGTTCGTCCGGACCCTGCCGATGCGCGACGCCCTGTTGGCCCGCGGCGAGGAGCTGCGGTGGCACCCGCCGTACATGGCCCACCGCTACCGCACCTGGGTGGAGGGGCTGGGCAGCGACTGGAACGTCAGCCGGCAGCGGTTCTTCGGGGTGCCGTTCCCGGTGTGGTACCCGGTCGGCGACGACGGGACCGTGGATCACGACCGTCCGCTGCCGGCCACCGAGGACCGGCTGCCGGTGGACCCGTCCACCGACCTCCCCGACGGCTACACCGAGGCCCAGCGGGGCCAGCCCGGCGGGTTCGTCGGCGACCCCGACGTCATGGACACCTGGGCCACCTCGTCGCTGACCCCGCTGATCGCCGGCGGCTGGGGCGACGATCCGGACCTGTTCGACCGGGTGTTCCCCATGGACCTGCGGCCGCAGGCCCACGACATCATCCGGACCTGGCTGTTCTCCACCGTGGTCCGGGCCGAGCTGGAGCTCGGCCAACTGCCGTGGTCCGACGTGGCCATCTCCGGCTGGGTGCTGGACCCGGACCGCAAGAAGATGTCCAAGTCCAAGGGCAACGTGGTCACGCCGATGCCGCACATCGAAAAGCACGGGGCCGACGCCGTTCGGTACTGGGCGGCCAGCGGCCGGCAGGGCACCGACACGGCGGTCGACGAAGGCCAGATGAAGGTCGGCCGGCGGCTGGCCATCAAGATCCTGAACGCCTCCAAGTTCGTCCTGGGTCGATTGGGGGACGCCACCGCACCGGGGCCGGAGGCGGTCACGGCCGCCATCGACCAGGACCTGCTGTCCCGGCTGCTCGTGGTCGTCAACCAGGCCACCAAGGCGTTCGAGGCCTACGACTACACCCAGGCTCTCGAGATCGCCGAGCAATTCTTCTGGTCCTTCTGCGACGACTACGTCGAGCTGGTCAAGAGCCGCGCCTACGGCGACCCGGCCGATCCGGGGACGGCGTCGGCCCGGGCCACCCTGGCCCTGGCCCTGTCGGTGCAGCTGCGGCTGTTCGCCCCGTTCCTGCCGTTCGTCACCGAAGAGGTGTGGAGCTGGTGGCAGCCCGGCTCCGTCCACCGGGCCGCCTGGCCGGACGTGGCGGCGGAGATCGTGCCCGCCCTCGGCGGTCCCGGCGGTCCCGGGGCGGTGACCGGTGCGTCGCCGGTGCTGGACATGGCCGCCGAGGTGCTCGGGGCGGTCCGGCGGGAGAAGACGACGGCCAAGCGGTCCATGCGGGCCGCGGTGGCCCGGCTGACGGTCACGGACTCGGCCGCCCGGCTGGAGCGGCTGCTGCTGGGCGCCGCCGACCTCAAGGATGCCGGCGTCGTCGAGGAGCTGGTGCCGGTGGAAGGACCGGAGCCGTCAATCGTCGTCGAGCTGGCCCCGGAGGGCTGAGCCACCGGCCCCGTCCTCGGCCTGCATGGCCCGGACGGCATCCAAGAAGGCCACCACCCCGGCGGTGGTGGCCTGGCAGCGCAGGGAGGCCAGGATGTCGAAG
>CAYVPF010000063.1:0-13500 GCA_964453355.1 uncultured Acidimicrobiaceae bacterium
GGGACGGGGTGGTCGCCTGATAGGCGCCGGTGTCGCCTGCCTGTCCCCGTTGGAGGACGAAGTATTTGTATTCCGACGGCCAGTCCCCCCGGTCCACCGAGTAGTTGAAGTCACCGCCGAAGAACCCGGCATCGACCAGCACCGGAGCAGCGAGGGGGATCGGCGTGCCACCGCCGTCGACGTTGTCCACCACGTACAGCTCGCGGGCCAGCCCGCACATGTAGGCACCCCAACCGGCCAGCTGCTGCTTGCTCGGTGCGTGGTAGGCGGCGATCGGGCAGAGTGTCCGGGGGCCGGTGGCCAGTCGGATCACCACGTAGGCCGGTCGCCGGGACCCCGACCATCGTGGCGCTGGGTTGAGACCGCCCGAGGTGGGGGGGTAGTTGAGCTTGGGCCACGCGGCGGCGCGGACGTAGCCGCCTGTCGCGCCGGGCTCCCACGGGTAGACCCCGTCGCGGGTGAACCCGCCGGTCGCCCCGAAGCCGTCCTGCCACCTGGCACCTAAGTTGCCGGTGGGGCGGCCCAGCTGGCTGATGTTGAGTGGGGAGAGCACGGTCGCCGTGGTACCTCGAGCGATCTGGTGGAGCGCCTGGATCATCGTGAACCTGGTGCTCTGGGTACGCCAGACCACGCCGTAGCACTCGGACCGGGCACCGGTGCGGGGGGTCAGGTCGGCGTCGGTGGTGACGACGTCAACTGCGTTGTTCTTGATGGCCGAGGCGCAGAAGCTGTAGGCCCAGTCCGGCCGTGTGTACCGGGCGTTGAGCTTGGTCACGAGGTCCGCCAGTGCCTGCTGGCCGGCTGTCACCACCTCTTGGATCATCAGGACGTCAATCTCGTGGTGGTCGACGAACCGGGCCACGAACTGGTTGCGGAGATCGTTGGAGCCGTCGGCACCCAGCCCGTCGTACCGTCCCTGCGTCTGGCCGTAGTTCTGGATGTTCCACAGGCACGTCTTGACGCTGGGCACCGGCTACTCCGCCTTCTTCTGGTAGGCGGCGTACCAGCCCAGCGCCCCCCGGTCGGCGGCCAGCGACATGCTGGCGGTGTCCGGGTTGCCGAACAGGGCGATGGTGTTCTGGCCGGGTGGGAACTTCCAGCCCAGGAAGCGCAGGTAGAAGTTCAAGAACCGGAGCACGTAGGCCGGGTCCGGCGGGCTGGCGGTAGCCCCGTCGGCCGTGAGGTCGATGGAGGAGAACCCGAGGTCGAGCACGCCTTCCACCGGCAGCAGCGCCCGGGCGCTCTGGACCCCGGGCAGCTTCAGGCCGATGTTCGCCGCGTGCTGGGTCCCGGTCGGGCACCAGGCACAGATGACGGAGGCGGCCAACGCCGGTGCCGAGGACAGTGCACCGAGCGTGCCGAGATCGACGGCAAAGACCAGTCCGAACCAGGCACCGGTGAACCCGGGTTGGGTCAGCGGCGTGGCCACCGGCAGGTAGCCGAGATCACGGGGAAGGGCCGTGGCGTCGCCCTGGACGAGGCCGGCGATCTGCAACGGGAATCGCTGGAAGAAGCTGCTCGGGCGGGCCTGGCTGGCCGCCGGGTCGAAGGAGATCTCGTCCAGGTTGA
Source organism: uncultured Acidimicrobiaceae bacterium (assembly GCA_964453355.1). Taxonomy (GTDB): domain Bacteria; phylum Actinomycetota; class Acidimicrobiia; order Acidimicrobiales; family RAAP-2; genus DASZUK01. The sequence goes on from CAYVPF010000063.1 coordinate 1,570, forward strand.
ACCGGAAGGTACGCACCGTCGGGTCGTTGACGGGCATATCCATGTCGACCGAGACGGCGCCGAAGGCCAGGTAGCCGTCGGCCACCTGGACGCCGGCGTCGTCGAGGGTCGGCCCGAACGAGAAGGCGTCGAAGCCGAGCAGGCCGGCGAACCGGAGCCGGCCCTGCAACAGGAACCGGTTGCGGATGAGCGGATCGGTCACGCTGTCCCGGGTCGAGGTGACGAACTGGGCCTGGTCGATCTCGGTCTGCAGGAGCACCACCCGGTTGGTGCTCCCCCCCCGGCCGGCGGCGTCCGAGCCGTACACGCTGGCCGCGGTGGTGGCGAACACGTAGTGGCCGGTGCCCCCCTGGTGCTGGTAGGTGCCGTTCAGGATCAGGTTGTTGTAGTGGACGCTGTCGAACAGGGTCACCAGCTCGGCGAACAGCCGGTTGATGAACAACTCGATCTGGCCGGCGAAGTTGGCGATCGCCGAATTGGCGAACAGCACCTGCAGGAGCAGCACCTTGAAGTCGAAGTCGCCGTCGATGTGGGCGATGTCCTCCGGCTGCTGGTAGTCGATCAGCCCGAAGATGGTGCTGTGGTCCTGGCTGAGCGTCCGGGCCGTCTCGTCGATGGCGACCGGGGTCACCGAGATGCCGACGTGGTGGGCCCGGAACTCTGTGATGTCGATGCCGGCGGCCAGGCCGGCCAGCTCCGGAGGCACCGAGCTGAACGGCACGCTGGCGTTGAGCATCAGCACGCCGCGCCACGAGGGGTCGGTGACGACGTCGGTGACGAAGCCGTACAGGTTGCTGTCGGTACCCCGGCTGTCCACCTCGGCGACGGCGCCGTCCATGATGCCGTTGAGCAGGGCCTGGGTAGCGGTGATCGATCCGCCGAGGGTGGCCACCTCGGGCCAGGCCCAGGCTTCGGTGTTCTGCACGAAGTCGTACAGGCTGCCGTCGGCGTACTTGAAGATCAGGATCGGCGGGTTGCGCTGGTCGGCCCACAAGGTGGGGGACATCCGGAACCGCCAGCCTTCGACGGCCAGCTCGAAGTACATGGAGTACTTGATGACGGTGTCGCGGTACGCCGCGTTCGGTCCGACGAGCACCTGGTCGACCATGGCCGTGAAGGCCGCCAGCGAGGTCTGGGGGGTCCGGGCCTGGGTGCCGAGCAGGTCGATGACCGTGGACGGCACCGCCTCTGCCCCCGACAGCCGGGCCAGGTCGCCCAGCACGGCGTCGGTGACCCAGTAGTTGAAGTCGGCGTTGGCGGCGAGCACCGTCGGGTTGGCCGCCACCAGGAAGAGCTGGTTGCTCTGCAGCGCGGCACGGAACGTGGTGCTCGGCCCGTTGAAGGCCAGCTGCGGCAGCACCGTGCCCGGTACGGGGGGGCAGAGCACCAGCGAGCTCCAGGTGTTGCCGGTGAAGGTGGCCAGTAGGCCCTGCGGGTTGACCGCCTGGGTCGGGACGTCCTGCGACCCCGGATCGGCTACCCGCAGCCGCCCGGTCGGCGGCACGCCGAGGGCGGCTCGGCGCAGCGGGCTCAGCACCTGCGATTCGAGCGCCTGCATCACGCTCAGGTCGTCGCCGGCGACGCCGGCGTAGGGGACCAGCGGGTAGGCGGTGCCACCGGTGGTGACGGAGCCGGCGATCAGCTCCAACAGTTCGAGGTAGGGAACCAGGTCCGGGTCACCCGGATCGTCCGACTGTTCGGCTGTGCGGATGTGGAAGAAGGCACCGCCTTCGGGCTGGGCGAAGTACCAGGCCTGCCCGCCGGTCGGGGGCCCGACGGAGGCGTAGGCGGTGGTGGCCGTACTGGTCAGGGCGGGTGCCAGCTCGTCCACCACCGTGGCGCCGTCGGGGCTGGCCGGTGGGAAGTTCGGCGCGTAGGCCGGCTGGCTGCCGCTGAACCGCAACGGCACTTCGGTGCCGGTGGAGAAACCGAAGAACTCGCTGCCCGAGACGCCACCGGTCAGCCGGGCTGCCGGTGTGGCCTCGCCGCCGGTCGGTGCCCCCACGCCGAGGGTGTACGGACCGAACGGCGCCAGGTAGAGGGGGTCGTCGGAGGCCAGGCCGGCCTTGGTGCGCGGGGAGCGATGGAACCCCAGCCCCGGCGGGTCGTCCGGGTCACTGGTATCCGGGCACAAGGTCACCGGGTAGCCCAGTTGGCTGGTGTAACAGCTGGTCAGCACGGCGGGGGTGGCGGGATAGTGCAGCGCCGTCCGGCTCGGGTCCAAGACGCCGGCCGGGTCGAAACCCATGGCCATCGCTACCGGGCTGGCCGGCAGCTCGCCGAACAGCGGGTACCGCAGCGAGCGCAGCAGCACTCCGGCCGGGTCGTCGGGGTCGGCCAGGCCGTAGCGGAACCCGACGTCGAGCACGGTGTAGTCGCTGATCCCCCCGGGGTTGGCGGTGGCGTCGAGGTCGAACGTGGCCGCGAAGGTGCCGGCGGCCGCACCCGCCAGGCTGATGGCCTCGCCCGCCGCGGTCAGCGGCCACGCCTTGTCGTCGGTGAGCAGTTGGAAACCGGGCAGCCCGGCCAACCCTGAGGCATCGAAGACGAACCCTGTGCTGCCCGGGCTGACGAGCTGGCCGGCACTGACGCTGAACCGGTAGCGACCGAAGCCGAACACGGTCGGTCGCTGTACCCGGCCCTGGCCCGCACCGGTCGCCTGGTCGAGATAGACCACACTGGTCAGCCAGTCCGGGGTCGGGGTCGGGCCGGCCAGCCAGAAGAACCGGGCCGGCCCAAGCTGGGTGCCGGTGGCCAGCACGGCGTCGGCGAAGGCCGTCTCGCCGTCCGACGCCGGTCGCTGGGCCACGCTGAGGTAGTAGCCGGGATAGCGGCTGAAGCTGTCGGCCAGGCCCAGGGTGCTCGGCGCCCCGGTGCTGCTCGGGTAGAGCACCAGGCCGAAGCCCCCGTTGGGCGACCAGTTGGCCCCGTCCAGCCAGTAGAGCCGTGGGTCCCCGGCCGATACGGCGAACTGGGGGGCGGTCACGGGACGGTGAGGTTCGGAGGCTGCACGCTCAGCCGGTCACCCCCGATCAAGGGCATGTCCAGTGGCCAGTACAGCGGCGTCTGGCCGTCCAGGTCGGCCCCGGTCAGGTCCACGGCGTCCAGAGCCAGGCCGGCGTCGGGCGTGGGGTACGTGAACAGGTTGGCGGCCGGCCGGCGCAGGTCCACGAGATCGCCGCCGCTGCCACCCCAGTACGGCGCCAGCCCGACCGAGGTCAGCGCCTGGCGGACGCTGGTGCCCAGGGTGGACCAGCGGGACTCGCCCTGGATGCTGACGTTGACCAGCGGGGTCAGCCCGGACCGGCCACGGAAGTAGGTCACGAAGTACTGCATGCCGGTCGGGAAGGTCCCGGTGGTGGCGTACTGGCTCGTGATGGTGTCGAGCAGGCTCCAGCTGGCCGTGCCGATCAGGGCCACGTTGTCCGTCGGCGCCGTCGATCCGGTGCTGCCCGAGGGCGGGAAGGCGGGCGGGTAGAACAGCCGGTAGAAGCTCTGGCGGTTGCCGCTGCCGAAGAAGTCGATCGGCCCGGCGGCTACCGGGTTGCCCGGCTGTGTCGAGCCGCTGCCGGGGTACAGCAACGACAGGAAGGCATCCACCGACAGGATCCGTCCCGGCCCGGCCGGCAGTGTGCCGGCGCCGGCCTGCGGGATGGCGTCGACGATCTCGAGCGTCTCGTTGCCCAGCGCCACGAAGCCGTTCTTCTGGCTGACCCCGCCGACCACGCTCTGGTAGAGCGCATTGGACAGCTGTAGGCGGGTCCCCGGCGTCAGATCGGTCACCAGCAGGCCGGGCCCGCGCCAGTAGCCGTAGCGGTAGAACAGCACCTCTTCAAACGTCTGCGGCATCGACTCGGCGATCAACTGGCGCAGCAGGTTGACGGCCCAGGGCAGTACCCCGGTGGTCTCGACCTGGGTGAGGAACTGGTTGTAGCTGTCCCGTAGGCCGGAGCGCACCGGGTCGGCACCGAGCGTCGTCCAGACCGCGCTGCTGAGCGTCAGCATGTAGGGCAGCGGGGACCCGGCCGGGGACGGGGCCAGTTGGAAGACCGGTGTGGCCGTCTGGGGCACGGTCGGGTTGTCGACGCCGCTGAACGGCTTGGCCAGGTAGACGACGATCGGCTGGCCGGTGACGGCGGCCAGGGTCGAGTAGATCCCGCGCCGGTACAGGTACGGCGGGTACCCCGGCTGGCTGACCGCGGCCGAGTACAGGTTGCCGGCCAGGCTCGGGGGTAGCCCCGAGCTGGCCTGCCCGGTGGTGTGTCCCGTGGTGCCCAGCGCACCGACCGCCGCCCGCACGGTGACGGACACGCCTGTCGGGAAGGGGTAGGCGAGGCTCACGGTCAGTGCCGTGCCGGTGACCGTGGCCCCGGCCACGTAGGTGTCCGCCAGTGAGGTGCCGGGGACCGACACCACGTACCCGGTGATCCCGGGCTCGCCGGTCGGCAGCCAGCTGACGTGCAGTTGGCTGCCGTCGTAGGCGGCGCCGGTGACCGTCGGGACCACGGTGGGGACGGTCACCGGTGCCGAGCTCGGAGCCAGCTTGGCCGGACCGACGGTGGTCAGCCGGACCTGGGCCGATACCCCGACCGGCGGCGCCACCGGCACCGTGAAGGGTCCGGCGGCCGGGCCGTCGAGCACCTGCCGGGCGACCACGGCCCCGTTGACCAGTACGTCCAGCCAGGTGGTGTCCGTGCCGCCCGGGGCGGCAAGGTGGGCTGTGACCACTAGCTGCCCACCCCCGTAGCTCACCGAGTTGACGGTCGTGGCGGCGGCGACGGCGGCGGTGGCGGCCGGGCCGCTGCACCGGGCGTTGACCGGGGTGATCGCCAGGGTCCCCGGTGCGGCGAAGGCCGCCGGTACCGGACCCTGGTAGCTGGTGCCGGTGACCTGCAGGCTGGCCGGTTGGCCGGTGGTCGGGGTGGCGGTGACCTGGTAGCTGGTGACGCCGAAGGTGTTGCCGGGGCTCCAGCGGAGGCTCATCTGGCCGTCCGGCGACAGCTCGCCGGATTCGATCGCCGGCCGGGTCAGGATCAGCTCGACCGGCGAGGCGGCCGGCCCGACGGCGACGTTGTCGGCGCTCGTCGGGTAGACGAGCAAGGTGTACGGCTGCCCGGCCGGGGTGGGTGCGGCGAAGGTGACGCCGGTCCCGGTGGCGTTGGGCAGCTCGCGCACCACCGAACCACCGAGCAGCAGGACCGCCCGGACCGCATCCGGGTTGGGGGTGGCGGTCCAGCTGGCCACCACTGTGCTGCCGACGGTCACTGAGGTGACCTCGATCGTGCTGGTGACGATCGGCACCGGGCCGCTGGCGGTGGTGTTCCGCAGCGGCGACAGCCCGGTCACGGTCACGGTGGCTCCACTGGCCTGGCCGAGGGTGAGTGGCAGCACGCAGTTGGTCTGCTCGCTCCCCACCACCAGGGACGGGCCATTGCTGACCGTGACCTGGTACCCGCTCAGGTAGGGCAGCTTGGCCGCCGACCACTGCAGCGACAGCTGCGAGCCGTCGTAGGCCACGCCGGTCAGGGTGGGGGCGGCGATGGTCGGCAGGCTGATCGGGCTGCTCCCGGCTCGGGCGGTGACCGACCCGAGCACCGGGGTGACCGTCCCCGTCCAGGTCTGGCTGACGTCGAGATTGACGGCGAAGCTGATCGGCAGCTGCGGTCCGGCCTGCACCTTGGCGGAACCGCCGGAGCTGCCGCTCAGGCCCACCTGGTAGCCCTCGGGCTGCACTCCGGGTGATGGCACCAATGTGATGGTGACCAGCTGGCCGTCGTAGCTGGCCGTCAGGCCGCTCGGGGCCGACAGCGGGAGGGCCAGCCGTGGGGCGGCGACGCCGAGGCTGACCACGCCGCCGCCGGTGACCTGCAGGGCGACGTCGATGGCGTAGCTGGTGTCGGCCGCCACGGTGACGTCGGTCCAGGTCACCGTCCCGCTGGCGCTGTCCAGGGTCTGGGTTGGCCCGGCCACCCCGTCGGTGTAGAGGGTGGCCAGCAGGACGCCGCCGGCCGGCAGGGCGCCGGGGCTGCTCAGCTGGGCGGTGATGGTGGCCGTCCCGGTCCCGGTGATGGTCGCCGACTGGATCTGCGGCGCCAGCGAGAACAGCGGGATGGGAGGGCCCACGGCGCCGAGGGCATTGCCGTAGCGGGTCCGGGCGGCGACCTGGGGGCTGGCCAGGCTGGTGAGCCGGTCGGTGACCAGCCGGCCACCGGTCGGGCCGCCGGCGTCGGCGGCGACCACGGCCCCGGCGTTGAGCAGCACGATGTCGTACTCCGGCGGTGCGGCGCCCGCCGGTACGGCCGCGGCAGACCAGGTGGCACTCAGACCGGCGCCGGTGCAGGTGGCTCCGGTCACCGCCGGCGGGGTCGTCGGTATCGGCGCCGGGTTGGTCGGTGGGCCGGTGGTGTACGGCGGGGCGAAGTTCCCGGTTGTCCCCCCGTTGATCGGCTGCACCGCCGTGATCCGCACGCCATAGTCGTGCCCGGCGACGTACGTCGCCGAGACGGTCGCGTTCTTCACCGTGCCGAGGTAGTAGCTGGAGGTCACAGTGCTACCGGTCAGGTCGACCAGCTGGAGGAACGCGCCGGCGATCGCCGTACCGGCCGGAAAGTCCCAGGACGCGCTGAAGCCCGAGCCGGTGACGGTGACGGCGGTGACCTGCGCCTGTTGCACCACGACCGGTGCGCTGATGATGGCGGCCGGGTTGGACCAGTCCAGGTTGGCCGGGTCCTGGCCGGGAGCGCCGAACTGCACCTGCAGCTGGTAGGCCACCCCCTGGGCCAGTGGCATGGTGTTCAGCACCCGGACGGCGGTGCCGGTGGAACCCCGGCCGTAGCCGATCGGCAACTGGTTGGCCAGCAGCTGGGCGTAGGCAACGGTGCTCGGCGGTGGCCCTGTCAGCGTGGCTTGCACACCGGCCTGGCTGGAGCCGAGCGGCAGCGGTGCGAACGGGTCGACGTACTGGACGGACGTGAAGGTGGCCATGCCCATTCCTCTCGGTGACCAGGCAGTGGTGGTGACGGCGCCGGAGCTCCGGGGGTCGGCTAGTAGCGCCCGCCGTAGCGGATGTTGTCGCGGGCGATGTCCGCCAGCGTGCTGGCGTAGTCGGTGTGGTACCGCTCCGGGATCCGGGCGGTCATGTACTCGAGCGAGTGCACCAACCGTTGGTGCAGGTCGCTCATGCTGGTGACGTCGCCGACCACGATGCCGTTGGCCAGGAACGTGCCGATGGTGCCGGCCAGCCCCCTGGCCCGATCGTGCTCGTCGACGAGCTTGAGGTTGGCGAAGACCGCGTCGGCGTCGATCGGTGCCACCGCCACCAGTTCGACCGGGCCACCCTCGGTCAGCACCTGATCGCCCACGGCCAGGTCGGCGGCCCGCCGTAGCCCGTCCGGGGTGACGACCGGGTGGCCGTCGGTCAGCACCAGCAGGTGCCCGCGGCTGGTGCGCAGCTCGACCACCCGGGACTTGTGGAGGCCGCGGGTGGTCGCCTCGACGCCCAGTGAGCCGCCGTCGCCGGTGCGCACCCGCCTGGTGTTGTCCACCTGTTCGACGGGCAGCGTGCTGCCGTCGGCCAGCGTGACCTGGGTGCCCTCGGCCACGCAGTGCCACCAGAACTGGAGGTCGAGGATCTTGACACAGCTGACCGAGGAATGATCCGGCCAGTCGGTGCTGCAGACGTTGAAGCTGAACACCGGAGTGACCGGGTTCTGGACGGGGATCTGGAAGGAGAAGAAGAAGGCGGTCAGGTGGTCGTTGGCTGGCAGGTACGGGTTGTACATCAGCGACTGGTAGTTCCCGGGAGTGCCTGTCGGGTCGTAGGGGAAGCTCCAGGTGACCACATTGGTGTTCGTGTTCCCGGTGATCTTGGTGTTCAACGGCTGGCTGGCCAGGTGGTCCACGCGGCTGGTCCCGTTCAAGGAGTAGAGCTGGGTGCTGACCACCAGGCCGGAGGTGAACTGTCCTGTCGGGGCGACGTTGGCCAGCGACTGTTGGACGTTGACTGTGCCGGTGAACGGCACGACCAGCTGCGGCAGTGTTGTCTGTGACTGACGGTAGAAGTAGTCCAGGTCGTTGCCGGGATTCGTCCGACCCAGGCCGATCTGGACCGCCGCGTTCCCTCTGGTCGTCACGGGCGCGGTCACCCGGGCTGTGATGGCTGTCGATGTGGCCGGCACGGGCGCCGTCTGGGCCACCATGCCGAACTTCGGGTCGGTGTCCGGGCTGCTCTGGGAGTGGTAGAAGCCCACCGTGGTCATGCTGTCCGGCGCCGGTCGGGCGGTGGCCGATCGGGTCGCCGCCGGGGTGACGCCGCCCCCGACCCGGTTGGCGTAGCCGAGCGCCACCGGCTCGTGGGTGTCGGCGTCGAGGGCCAGGGCGAGGGAGCCGGACACGTAGCCGCCGTCGGTGTCCTGATGCCACACCCGCGCCGTCGCTCGACCCTGGCTGTCCCGGCCGCGGTCGACGATGTCCAACGCCTGGCCCTCGTGGTCCGCCGGTGCGGGTGGTCCCGCGGCCAGGCGGTCCACGTCGCCGTACAGGCCCGGATGGGTCTGCTCGGTCTTGCCGGTCAGCTGGAGAAAAGCGCGGATGGCGGCGGCGTCCTCGGGTTTGCTCGGATCCAGGGCCCGGCGGACGCCGTCGCTGCTATGGGATACCGCCGTTTTGATAGGAGCCAGCTGATCTTCGCTGATCGAGAGCACGGTGCATCGACCTTCCTACCTGGCGGTATTCTCCCCGCCACACGGCAGCACGAGGCCAGCCCGTCCGACGAGTCATCGGCCAGCGGATCGTGAGGTTACGTGTAGGTGCATAGCGACTGTTGAGCCGCTACCGGGGCTCATCCCTACAGGATGGGTGGAGTGGCGTGAATATGGACGTCGTGACCATATTGCACTCTTCAATCACTTACAAGGAACAGCGGGAGTTAATTGGAATTAATCCGCATCCCGGGACTCCTCGGGGATCGGGGTGCCGTCACCCGGCCGGCGCGGTAGTCGTGGTCGACGACCCGGAACTGGACGTGCTGCCCAGGGAGGGCCCTGTCAGGACGGTGACGTCCGAGACCTTCCAGGTCCCGCCCACCTGGGTCAGGTTCACCACGATGCGGAGCACGTCGGACTGGGGCGAGCTGATCTTGTTGTTCACGTACAGCTGGTCCACCACGGCGTACACCGACGCCTGCGTGCCGCGGTATGTCTGCACGTACAGGCTCCGGATCTGGCCCCGCGACGACGCCAGGGCATTCTCCAGCTGCTGGCGGATGGACGAGTTGAAGAACTTGGTGGCCTGCCCGGCGAAGGTGCCGGTGGCCATGGTGGTGATGGCCGAGAAGTCGGCGTCGACGGTCTTCGCATCGAAGTTGGTCAGGGCCACCAGGAAGGTCTTGGCCGACGTCCTGGCTTGCGCCTCGCCGCCGGCCTGGTTTCGCTGGCCGGCCCAGGCCACCCCGAAGCCCACGGTGCCGGCCACGCCCAGCACGGCGACGACCGCCACCGCGGCAAAGGCCCGGCGCCGGCGCCGCGTCCGAAGCGCCGCCGGGGTCGGACTCTGCCTGCCTCGGACCGGGCGCCGCCCGATCGGGGGCATCGCCTCCTCGGCGCCTCCCCCTGGAGACGTTGCCTCCTCGGGCACGGTCTCCCCGGTCGCTGGTGCAGCCGACGTCACCGCCCCCGGGACCGGTGCTTCGGGTTCGTCCTCGGGCACTGCTCCGTCTTCGTCGGCCGCGCCGACCACTCGCACTCCGGTGCTCACGTCCCCACCCCTCTCCTCCCGGCGGCCGTCCTTGCGGGGGCCGCCCGTCATAGTGAGAACGGCGAGACCGCCGCGTCCTCACGGCCGTTGAAGTACCCCGAACCGGGCCGGGTCATGCCCGCCGGCGGGTCCGCCGCCGGGACGGCCGGACGCCCCACGCCAAAGCCAGGCCCGGCAGGACGATGGCCCCGAGGACCAGCGGGCCGACCCAGCTGCCGGCGGAGTCCTTCCGGGTGAACGACGAGCTGGCCGCCGCCGAGGTCGGGGTCGACGGGTCCCCGCCCCCACGCACCTGGGCGTCGGCGGCGGTGGCGACCGACAGGGAACCGCCGGCCGACGGGGTGAAGCCGGCCTGGGTGGCCGGCCCGACGCCCTGGCCGAGCTCGGTTGTGCAGCCGGCGCCGGGGGCCACCGCCGGCAGGCCGGTCTGGGTGGTGTAGGCGTCGCCACCGGGCAGGATCGGCGGCACGAGCAGCCGGGTGCGCAGGAACGTCTGTTGTGTGTTGTCCGACTGCCCGCTGCCCAGAGGCTTGGCCTGGCCGGCGACGGCTACGGAATTGACGGCGCCGAAGAAGTAGTGGTTGAGGGTCAGGGAACGGGACAGGTGGGACAGGTTGGTGGGCTGGGCCAGGTTGGCGGCCAGCTGGGAGGTGTCGTGGATGAGGCAGGCCAGGTCCGGGGCCTGGTTGGTGAGCAGGTTGCCCAGCACGCCGGTGGCGGCCGACCCGTTGTGGAGCAGGCCGTCCAGATCTGTCTTCTTGTCGGCCAGCACCTGCATCAGGGCCTCGGTGTTGACGAGGTCCTGCTTCAGCTGCGGGCCGACGGCGGTCACGGCGTCCAGGACCGGCGGGGCGTTGGCCAGCAGGGCATTGAATTGCTGCTGGTACGCCAAGAACTCCTGGGAGAAGGTGGTGCTGGCCGACACGATGGTCCGCAGGTCCTGAGCCCGGCCGGCCAGGGCGGTGGCCAGCTCGGCCAGCAGCTTGTTCAGGTTGCCGGCCGGGATGGCCTCGAGCAGCTTGGTGGCGGCGGTGACCACCTGGCCGACCTGCACCGGGATGCCCTTGGCTGTGACCGGGATGACGGCACCGGCCTGCAGCGACTTGGCGGTGCCCCCGTGGGCCGGGGTCAGCTCCACCACCTGCTCCCCCAGGTCGTTGGCCAGGTCGATGCTGGCCACCACGTCCCCGGGTACCCGCGTGCCGTGGTTGATGGCCATGTCGACCCGGGCACCGGACTCGGCGAGGTGGACGGCGGTGACCGTCCCGACGTCGACCCCGTTGAGCTCCACCGAGAAGTTCTGGTAAAGCCCCGAAGCGTCCGGGAACACCGCCGAGACGTCCATCGGCGGCTGCAGCGGGTCGCCCAGCAGGTCGACCATGCCGTAGGCGATCAGGGCCAGGGCGGCCAACACGAAGGCGGTCAGGTTGACGATCAGCCGGCGGTTGGTCACTGCCCACCACCTCCGGCCGCCGAGCTGTTGGCGGACGCGGGGCTGTTGGCTGCCGCAGGGCTGTTGGCCGCCGCAGGGCTGTTGGCTGCGGTGGAGCTGTTGGCCGCACAGGTGAAGGCGGCGGTTGTGTTGGACCCGCCGTCGGGGAGGCCGCAGACGATGAGGTTGTTGAGGATCTGCAGGTAGTCCTGCCGGGCTATCGACGACATGGTGGCGTCGTGCAGCGGCAGGTACTCGAGCAGCTGGGCCAGGTCCTGCTGGTGGCTGGCCAGCTGGTGGGCCACGGCCGCCACCGCTTGGAGCTGGTCGGTGATCTGGGGGAAGTAGGTGCCCAGCAGGCTGTGGCCCTGGGTCGACACTGTGTCCAGGGACTGCAGTAGGGCGGCGAACTGGTTGGACTGTGTGGCCAGCAACGACACGGTGTTGGACAGGTTGGTGATGGCCTGGGCGTCGGGGCCGGCGTCGGGCGCCAGCGAGCTGCCCAGCTGGTCGAGGCTTTTCACCACCGTGGTGATCTGCCCGGTGCGGCTGGCGTAGCCGGCGGTGACCGACGACAGGTCATTCAGCAGTTGGCGCAGCGACGCCGCCTGGCCGTTGAAGCCCTGGCCGCCGGCCGCGATGATCTGGGCCAGCTGGGACGTGGAGATGGACCCGAACACCTGGGCGCCGGCGCCGATGATCTGCTCGACCCCGGGCACCACGGCGGTCTTGGCGATGGTGGCCCC
>CAYVPF010000064.1:0-9378 GCA_964453355.1 uncultured Acidimicrobiaceae bacterium
CCTGACCGGCCGCCAGAACTTGGTCATGGTGGGTGAGCTGAGCGGGTTGCGCCGCCGGTCGGCCAAGGCCAGGGCGGCCGAGCTGCTGGACCGGTTCACCCTGACCGAGGCGGCCGACCGGGTGATGAAGGGCTACTCGGGCGGCATGCGCCGGCGGCTGGACCTGGCCGCCGGGCTGATCACCAGGCCGCCGGTCATCTTCTTGGACGAGCCGACCACCGGGCTCGACCCGGCCAGCCGGGCCCGCATGTGGGGGGTCATCCGGGAGCTGGTGGCCGACGGGGTGACCCTGCTGCTGACCACCCAGTACCTGGAGGAGGCCGACGAGCTGGCCGACCGGATCGTGGTCATCGACCACGGCCAGGTCATCGCCGAGGGCACCTCGGCCGAGCTGAAGACGGCCACCGGAGGCGCCCGGCTGGAGGTCACCCTCACCGACCCCCACCCCGGCGCCGTGCCGGCGCTGCAACCGCTGGTGGCCGGAGAGATCCACGTCAGCCACGACGGCCGGAACCTGCGGGCCCCCGTTCGCAGCGGTTCGGGGGTGGCCACCATGGTGGTCCGGGCCCTGGACGACGCCGGCGTGGTGGTCGACGACGTCGAGGTCCACCAACCATCCCTGGATGACGTCTTCTTCGCCCTCACCGGCCACGTAGCCGAAGAGACGGCGAAGGACGGCGACGACGAGACCGAACCCCGATTCGAGCTGGAGGGAGCCCCAGCATGACCATGACCGCCACCCTCGACACCGCGGCGGCTCCGGCCGTCGGCGGGCGCAACTGGCTGACCGGCAGGTGGCGCGACGTCGTCGTGCTGACGCGCCGGAACATCATCCACATCGCCCGGGAGCCGCTGCAGCTGTCGGACGTGACCGTGCAACCGGTCCTGTTCACGCTGCTGTTCATCTACGTGTTCGGCTCCGGAGTGCCCATCGCCGGCGGCAGCTACAAGGACTTCGCCATCGCCGGCCTTATGCTGTTGAACCTGACCACCTCGGCCATGGGTACGGCGGTCGGCCTGTCCACCGACCTGAACAGCGGGGCCATCGACCGGTTCCGTACCCTGCCCATGTGGCGGTCGGCGGTGCTGGTCGGCCGGTCGATGGCCGACGTGCTGTCGGCGGCCCTCTGCGTGGTCATCGTCACCCTGACCGGGTTGGCCATCGGCTGGCGGCCGGGGCCCGGCGTCGGGATCGGCGGGGTGGTCGCCGGCCTGGCCGTCGCCCTGTTCTTCGCCTACGCCCTCTCCTGGGCCTGCGGGTGCCTCGGCATCGTGTCCAAGGGGCCGGAGTCGGCCCAGGGCATGGGCCTGATCATCCTGTTCCCGCTGGCCATCGTGTCCAATGCCCTGGTGCCGACCGCCCACATGCCCGGCTGGATGCAGGCCATCGCCAACTGGAACCCGGTGAGTGCGGTGACGGCCGCCGTGCGCACACTGTTCGGCAACCCCAACCCGTCGGCCCACATCGCCGCGTGGCCGATGCAGCACCCCATCGACGCCGCCCTCTTGTGGTCGGTGGCCATCCTGGCCGTCTTCGTCCCGCTGGCCGCCCTCTTGTACCGCCGCCGCACCACCGGCTGACGGCTCCACCGGCCAAGGTAGTCAGTCGGCTTCGGCCACGGCGGCCAGGCCGAACAGCTCGGCGAACGGCCCGACCATCATGTCCCGGCCCTTCATGTGGGCGACCGTCTCGGCCGGTACCAGGTGGTCCTGACCCGGGAACTGCCCGCTGCCCCCTTCGGGGCCGATCGGGATGACGATGCCGGCGGCCCCGATGGCCTGGTACTCCGTCAGGTCGGTGCCGCCAGCGGCCAGGGCGGTGATGTTGGCGGCCACCACGTCGGCCTGCCGGCGGGCGAACCCGGCCATCTTGGCGTCGGCGGTCGACAGGTCCCCGAGGGCGAAGACGTTGGGGTGGCCGACCACTTGCAGGGTCGGGCCCACCTCGACGAACCCGTCCGGGCGGCGGGCCCCCGCCAGGTCGTCCCCGAGGTAGTCGCCGTTGGGCACCACCCCGAAGCACCGGAACCAGAGGTCGGCGGTGACGTCGACGCCGTCGTCGGTGGTGACCGTGAACGTCCCCGGCTCCCCCGGCTGGGTCGGCGGCAGGGCGCGCAGCGGGCTGCCCAGCACCAGCCGGACGTCCAGGTCGACCAGCTGCCGGTGCAGCTCCGCCTTCAGGTCGTCCCGGAACGGGCCCTCCAGGACCCGGCCGGCCGTGTCGAGGAGGGTGATGGCCTTGTCCGGCCACACGGCGCGGATCTCCCCGGCCAGCTCGACGCCCACCGGCCCGGCCCCGACCAGCAGCACCCGGTCGGCGTCGGCCAGCGCCTGGTTGACCGCCCGGAACTGCCGGTGGGCGGCGTCGGTGTCCACCAGGTCGGTCTTGGCCGGGAACGGGTAGCTGGACCCGCTGGCCAGCACCACGTAGTCGGCGTCGATCTGCTCCCCCGACGCCGTCAGCACCCGGCCGGGGTCCACCCGGACGGCGCGGTCCTGGACCACCCGGCCCCGGGACAGCAGGTTCCCGTACGGCATGAACACCCGGTCCAGCCACGACGGGTCCACCAGGGCGCGGAGGGCGGCGACGTTGTGGAGGAACGCCTCCCTCGGCTCCACCAGGACCACGTCGGCGGTGGCGTCCAGCGCCTTGGCCACCGACACCCCGCCGTAACCGCCGCCGATCACCGCCACCGTCGGTCCGTCCGTCCTACCGTGCTCTGCCGCACCGTGCTCTGCCATCGATCCTCCCGTGCCTTCCCTTGTTGCCAAGATCATATGTACTACAGATCATCTTTACAGCCGAATGTCTGATGACGCAACTTACCGGTAGGATCGGCTCATGGCGACGGCTGGAAGCCCGGGAGCGTGCGGCCCGGGTGGGGGCTCGGACGGCTGCCAGGACACCCTGCTGGACGACCTCGGGTGGGGGCTCGGGGTGGTGTTCCGGGCCTACGTCACGGCCGCCCACGACGCCGTGGCCGACCTGCCGGGCGGGCCCCGCGGCTACCAGGTGCTGGCCGCCGCCGCCCGGGGGACGGTCAACAGCCAGCTGGCCCTGGCCCAGCACCTCGGGGTGGACCGGACGGTGATGACGTACCTGCTGGACGACCTGGCGGCGGCCGGGCTGATCGAGCGGCAGCCGGACCCGGCCGACCGCCGGGCCCGTCGGGTGGTGGCCACGGCGGCCGGCACCACGTTGCTGGCCACCCTGGACCGCCGGCTGGCGGCCGCCGAGGCCCACCTGCTGGCCCCGCTGCAGCCGGCCGAGCGGGCGTCGTTCCGGGCGCAGCTGCGGCTGCTGGCCATCCGGGCCAACGCCGCCGACCCGGTCGACAACCCCTGCCAGCTGGTCGAACAGCTGGAAACCCGGTAGCACTTTCCTTTGTAAAACCGGTTCTCTACACTGTGCGGTGCGGGGGGCTCCACCGCCGGGGCTACGGCCCCGCCGCCACGACGTTCCCGGACCCGACGTCACGAGGTCCCGGGCCGGCCCCGGCGGTGGAGAACCGCAATACCATCGCCTGGCCCTACCATCAACAGGCATGCCTGACCGGGTGACCCTCACCGGCCGGTTCGTCCGGTTGGAGCCGCTGACGATGGCCCACGCCGCCGGACTGGCGGCGGCCGCCGTGGACCGGGCCACGTACGCCTACACCTGGGTGCCCGACGGCCTGGCCGAGGCGGAGGCGTTTGTCGACGAGGCCCTGGCCGAGGAGCGGGCCGGCCGGCAGCTGCCGTTCGCCACCGTCCGCCGCACCGACCGCGGCGACCAGGTGGTCGGGTCGACCCGGTTCATCGACACCACCCCGTGGCGGTGGCCGCCGGTGGGCGCCGGCCGGCAGCGGGTCGGGGTGCCGGACACGGTGGAGATCGGCCACACCTGGCTGGCCGCCTCCGCCCAGCGGTCGCCGGTCAACACCGAGGCCAAGTTGCTGATGCTGGCCCACGCCTTCGACCGCTGGCAGGTGTACCGGGTGCGGTTGAAGACCGACGCCCGCAACGACCGGTCCCGAGCGGCCATCGCCCGGCTGGGGGCCACCATGGAGGGCATCCTCCGGGCCCACCAGCCCGGGGCCGACGGCACCGTCCGGGACAGCGCCATGTTCTCCATCACCGCCGACGAGTGGCCGGCGGTGCGGGCCAACCTGGCGGCCCGGCTGGCCGCCGGACAAGCGGAGTAGCGTCGGCCGGCATGCGAGCCGCGGTGCTGCAGGGGGAACGGTCGGTGGCGGTGGAGCAGGTGCCGGACCCCCGGCTGCCCGGGCCCGACGGCGTGGTCATCGCCGTCGAGCACACCGCCATCTGCGGGTCCGACCTGCACCTGTACCACGGCGACATCCCGGCCGTCGGGGTCTGCCTGGGCCACGAGGCCGTCGGCACCGTCACCGACGCCGGCCCGGAGGTGCGGACGGTCGGCGTCGGTGACCGGGTGCTCGTGTCCGGGGTCATCGGCTGCGGCCGCTGCGGGCCCTGCCGGGCCGGGCAGCCGTCGCGGTGCGCCACCAACCAGATGGCCGTGTTCGGGACCACCCCGGAGCTGCCCGGCGGCCAGGCCGAGGCCCTGGCGGTGCCGGCGGCCGACCTGTTCACGCTGCCGATCCCCGAGTCCGTCACCGCCGAGCAGGCGGTGCTGCTGACCGACATCCTGCCCACCGGCTGGCTGGGGGCCCACCGCGCCGACATCCAGCCGGGGTCCACCGTGGCGGTGGTCGGCCTGGGGCCCGTCGGGGTGCTGGCGCTGCAGTGCGCCCAGCTGTGGTCACCCGGCCGGGTGCTGGCGGTGGACACCGTCCCCGACCGGCTGGCCCGGGCCGAGGCGTTGGGGGCCGAACCGGTGGACGCCTCCGGCGGGGCCGGGGTGGCCGGCGTGCTGGAGCGCACCGGCGGCCGCGTGGCGGACTCGGTCATCGAGGCCGTCGGGCTGGACCAGACGGTGGTGGACGCCATATCGATGGCCGCCACCGGGGGCACCGTGTCGGTGGTCGGGGTCAACCTGTCCATGGCCCTGCCGTTCCCGATGGCCCTGGCCTTCTTGCAGCAGCTGACCATCCGGACCACGGTGGCCTCCATCCCCGGCACCTGGGACGCCCTCGTCCCCCTGTTGGCCAGCGGCCGGTTGCGGCCGGACGGGGTGTTCACCCACCGGATGGGGCTGTCCGAGGTGGACGAGGCCTACCGGATCTTCGACGCCCACGACCCCGGGGTCTTGAAGATCCTGCTGGACCCCACCCGTTAGGTGCGGGGACGGGTCGCCTCGGGGTCGTCCGGCGTCCGGTCGAGGATCCTCGGGAACGCCAGCTCCCCGAGGGCCGGCCGTTCGGAGAACCACGGGGCCGGCGGCGGCATGATCACCTTGGTGAGGGCGTCGACGATGGCCTCGTAGTTGACCCGCCAGCCGGCGAAGTGCCGCCAGGCCTCCTCGGGGGTCCGCTCGAACGGGAACTCGGCCCGCTGCAGCCGGTCGACGCCCTGCAGGAACTCGTCGTAGGTCAGCCGGATGCCGTCGGTGGGCAACGGGTCCGGGTTGTAGTCGATGCGCAGGGCCCGGGCGATGGCCCGGAGGCAGTTGGTCCCCGACTGCAGGCAGATCCGGGCCTGCCGGGGGGCGGCCCCCGGGCTGACGGCATCTTGCAGGGCGGCGGCGTCCATCATGGCGGTTAGCGCCGTCAGCCACGACCGCCACGGCATCGGCGACCGCAGCCACAGCAGCGCCGGGTAGTTGGTGTGGCTCTCCGCCACCGCCGCCGACCACCGCTCCCAGGTCCGGTAGAGGTCCGGCAGCTCGGCCATGGTCCCGAACCGGTGGTGCCGGGCCAGCAGCTCCGGTCCCCACGCCGGCACCCCGGCCCGGGTGGCCAGCAGGGTGACCTCGGTCTCCCGGGCAGAGAAGGCGGCGTAGATGGTCGGGAGGTAGGCGATCTCCAGCGCCA
The DNA here is from genome assembly GCA_964453355.1 of uncultured Acidimicrobiaceae bacterium. Taxonomy (GTDB): domain Bacteria; phylum Actinomycetota; class Acidimicrobiia; order Acidimicrobiales; family RAAP-2; genus DASZUK01. Next base: position 5,934 of record CAYVPF010000064.1, read on the forward strand.
CCACCAACAACCCGGTGGCGGCGGCCACGAACTCGATCCCTTCCGGGCCGTCCTTGTGCAGGGCCACCACCCCGAGGGTGGTGATGGACGAGGCCGACACCGCCAGGGAGTGCAGGAACGACGCCCCGCCGAGCCACCAGGCCAACAGGCCGTAGCCGAGGGTCAGCAACGCCAGCCAGGCCACGAACAGCAGCATCATCGCCAGCGGCCCCACCAGCCCCATCAGCCGGTCCTGGGCGGCGTAGTCCCCGAGGCGCACCAGCACCGGCCGCACCGACCGGCCCAGCCCCTTGGCGATGGCCCGCAGCAGCCGCGACGACGCCACCCGGGGCACCACCAGGGTGGTGAACACGCTCCCCAGGGTCCCGATGACGATCACCAGTCCCAGCACCAGGCCGACCACCCGCATCCCCAGATGATGGTCGCTGGCGGCCGCCGGTGCCTATTTCGTCAGCGGTAGGTCGGCAGGAGGCCCTCGGCCCGCATGTCCGCCAGCAGCTGGAGCACGCTCTCCTCGCTGTCGATGCAGTCGGCAAACCCCGCCCGTCGGAGCTTGACGGTGCTCGACAGGATGTCGTGCTCGATGCCCAGGGTGGCATCGGCCCAGCCCCAGTTGGTCATGTCCTCGATGCCGGTCGGGCGCAGCCCGTGGCGGACGACGAGCCGCTGCCAGGCGTCGGCGTGGGCGGGCATGGCTTCGGCCAGCCGGATCTTCATGGGCTCACCCGTGCGCATCCCGAAGTCGTCGGCCACCAGCGGCCAGAGGTCGCAATAGCGCGCCTGATCGCCGTTGGTGACGTTGAACACCTCGTCGGCCGCCGCCGGGCAGTCGACCGCCCATTCCGACGCCCGCCCCAACAACCGGGCGTCGCAGAGCTGGATGAGGGCCCGCGAGGCGCGTTCGGACCCGGGGAACCGCAACGGCAGGCCGAGCTCCTTGGAGACGGCGGCGTAGACGGCGACGGCGTGGAGCAGGTTGACGAAGTGGCCGTTGGCCACGCCCATGATGTGGTCGGGGCGGAACACGGTGAAGCGGATGCCCCGCTCGGCCGACAGCCGGCGGAGGGCGTCCTCCTGGTCGTAGTAGAAGAGCGGGCCGAGGATGCGGGGGTCCGACTCGCGGGCCGGGATGCGGAACGGTCCGAGGTGGGCGCCGTACGCCTTGCCGCCCTGGTAGAGCACGACGTGCCGGAGCGGGGCGCCGCGCTCGGCCAACGCGTCGATCGTGTTCTGCAACATGGCGACGTTGGCGACGACCTCTTCCCGGCGGTCCGCCACGACCAGGTAGGCGGCGAAGAACAGGTGCGTCACGGTGCCGGGCACCGCGGCCGTCACCGCCGGCCCGTCGAGCAGATCGAGGGTGAGGTGGTCGGCGCCGTCGGCGACCTGGCCCGGCCGGCGGCTGGAGGTGGTGACCTGGTCCCACCTCCCGCTGGCCAGCAGCTGTCGGGTGACGTACCGACCGACCAAGCCGTGGCCCCCCGCCACCAGCGCATGCTCTTTCCCCATGGCGTCGGTCCTCAGGCGGTGGAGACGGCCCCCTGCGACTGCTGCAGGCGGGCCAGCTCCTCGGTGACCGCCTGCTGGTGGTCCCGCTCGTCCTGCCGGGCCCGCCGCGGGCTCCACCGCCCACGGGTGAGCCAGATGGTGGGGATGAACACCACGAGGCCGGCCAGGTCCACCCAGAACCAGTGCTGCCACTGGTTCGGGGACTGCTTGACGCCCTTTGTGAGGGCCTCGAAGCCGGCCTGATGGGCGGCCAGGTAGTTCAGCTGGGCCTCGTAGGGCTGGACCAGGGTGGTCAGTGTCTTCTGGTATTTGAGCACCTGGGTCAGTGTCGACCCCAGCACCTTGGCCGCCTGGCCGACGGCCGCGGCTGTGCCGGCGGATGCCTTGGCCAGCAAGGCGCTGTACGGCCGGATCTTCTCCAGCAGGGCGGCGTGGGCCTGGGCGAAGTCCACCGACGCCTTGTGCTCGACCACGAAGTTCTGCATCGGCTGGCCGGCGATGACGTGGGTGGCCAGCGGCTGGTTGTCCACCACGTGGTCGACGCTGTTGATGACCACCGGCAAGAAGATGAACGAGATGCCGACCACCAGCCGCAGGATCCAGCCCCACAGGGCCAGACCGGTGGCGACAAGGGCCGGGTTCTTGGCCTCCACCGTCTCGGTGTAACTGGCCATCCACGGGGCGTAGGCCAGGGACAGGAACACGGCCAGGACGGCGGTGGTCAACGACAGGGTGCCGGTGCTGGTGTGCGGGTTGGTGGCGAAGCCGATGAAGACGATGAGGGTGACGATGGACCCGAGGGCGCCGAGGAGCATGAACGGCTTGCGCACCCGGATCAGGTCGGAAAGGACGCCGACCACGATGAGGGCCACGATGTCGGTGCCCCAGAACCAGCTGTTGATGCCGTTCACCTGCGAGGTGGTGAGCGGGGTGCCGTTGGCGTTGACGAAGGTCACCGTGTAATAGATCGTGAAGAAGGCGGCGGCGCAGTAGTAGATGAGCAGGAACAGGGCGATGCCGAGGGAGGACCCGACCAGGTCCCACTTGACGATCTGCCGCCAAGGGTGGGCGACGGCCGCCTTCACCTCGGCCTCCGAGACGCCGCGGGCCCGGGCTTCCAGGAGGGCCTGGTCCCGGCTGGTCACCATGATCTGGTCCCGCAGCCGCGGCGACAGGTCCTTCATGAAGAACAGGCACAGGGCGAAGGCCACCAGGGCGGTGATGCCGGAGATGATGAACTGGCTCTGCCAGTCCACGAAGTGGCTGAGGGTGCGGTTGGCCACGATGCTGGTGATCAGCGACCCGGCCACCGGGCCGACGGTCCAGAACCCCATGGCCGAGGCCCGGCCGAGCTGCGGGCTGTAATCGCGCACCATGGCCGGGGTGGCGACCAGGATGGCCCCCTCCACCAGGCCGATGGCCGAGATGACGATGGCGAAGGACCATTCGCTGCCGGCGTTCGGCACCCCGAAGGTCACCAGCAGGCCGACGACGAGCAGGCCGAAGATGATGACGTTGGCCCGGCCCAGCTTGTCGGTCTTGCTGGCCGGCAGCGAGGCGAACGCCCCGAGCAGGTTGGAGATGATGACCACCCACACGTAGAACGAGAACGACATGTGGTACGACCGGAGGATGTTCGGGGTGACCCCGGTCTGGGTGTAATAGGTGTAGTACAGGACGATGGTGGCCAGTACGGCCACCGCCAGGTACCCGGTGCGCCGGCCGGCCGACGGGTACTCCTCGATCTGGTGGCCCAACAGGAACCGGTACGCCGGGCCCCGCCGACGGGCGGCCGGGCCACCCCCCGGGGCGCCATTCCCCGGGGTGACTGTGCTCTGCGTGGTCATGCTCGGTCCCCCAATGCGACCTCGTCGACGGACTCGGAACCCCCTCGGAGGCGAACCTACTGCACTTTGTACCGGTGGGTAATGACGGT
>CAYVPF010000064.1:9478-13234 GCA_964453355.1 uncultured Acidimicrobiaceae bacterium
GAACGCCGCCATCCCTTCGGCGCCGTCGGCGGAGCCGAACAGCTGGTCCGACAGGGCCTCGGCCGCGGCCAGGTCGGCGTCCCAGTCGGCGTCGGCCAGCAGCCCCTTGGTGGCCGCCACGGCGACGGGGGACGAACCGAGGATCGACCGCACCGCCCGGTCCACCCATCCGGCCGGGTCGTCGTCCACGGCGGTCAGCAGCCCGGCGGCCGCCGCCTGGGTGGCGTCGAAGACGTCGCCGGTGAGGGCGTACCGGGCGAACGCCCGGCGGCCCATCACCCGCAGGGCCGGCACGGCGATGACCGCCGGGGCCACCCCCACGCGGACCTCGGTGAAGGCGAACGTGGTCGCCGGCCCGGCCACCGCCAGGTCGCAGGCGGCCACCAGCCCGAGGCCCCCGGCCCGGGCCGGGCCGTTCACCAGCGCCACCACCGGTTGGGGCAACCCGACCAGACAGGTCAGCACGTCGCCCACGGTCGGCAACGGCTCGGCGCCTGAGCCGGCCGGTTCCGGCGGGTGCAGCCGCTCCTGCAGGTCGGCCCCGGAGCAGAACACCGGCCCGGCCCCGGTCAGCACCACCACCCGCACCTCGGGGTCCGCCTGGGCCTCCCGCAGGGCGGCCAGCAACTCGCCGAGCAGCGCCGTGGACAGGGCGTTGCGGTTGTGCGGGGAGTCCAGCGTCACGGTGACCACCGGCCCGGCCCGAGCCACCCGGACCAGCGGGCCGCCGCCGCCCATCAGCCGGCCTCCATCCGCCCGGCCTCGACCTGCTCACGGTGGCGCACCCAGCGGGAGGCCAGGGCCGGCAGGATGGCGATGAGGAACCAGCAGTACTTGGCGATTGTGGTGTTCACCCAGGCCAGCCCGACCGACAGGGACACGGCGACGGCGACGGCCAGGGCGCGGACCCGTCCGGCCCGCATGGCCTCTTCGGGGGTGCCGGCGGTCAGCAGGCCCCGGCGGGCGCCGAAGATGCCGACGGCCTGGGTGGCCAGGCTGGCCAGCAGCAGGTTGACGGCGAAGATGTCGACGGCCAGCGGGTTGGAGGCGTAGTCGCCGAGCAGGTTGGCGGAGAACGGCATGATCGTGATGGTGAACAAGAAGGCGAAGTTCCACCAGGCCAGGCCCTCGCTGTGGCCGGCGACGTGGCGGAACACCCGGTGGTGGGCCAGCCAGAACTGGGCGATGACGTAGAAGGAGATGACATAGCTGACGAACTGGTCGAAGCCTCTGTCCAGCGCCGAGGCCAGCTGGCCGGCTGTTGTCTGCGGGGTCACTGTGGCGTGATGGGGCACGGCCAGCTGCAGGACCAGCAGGGTCAGGGCGATGGCCACCACCCCGTCGGACAGGCTGAGCAGCCGCTCCACCCCGGGCAGGTCGTTGCCGGTCCCGGGCCGGCGCTTGCCCGCCGTGCCGGTGACCACGACTGTGCCGGCCGGTACCTGGGCGTCGTCGGCCATCACAACGGCAGCTGGGGGGCGTCGGCCAGGGAGGCCGGGCCCTTGCCGGCGGCCCCGGGCCGGGCTGAGGGCGGGAACACCTGCTCGGGCCGGAACGACCGCAGCTTGCGGTCGCCGGGCTTGCCGCCGACGACCTCGACCCACTGGTCGCCGGTCTGGGTGTTGCGGACGTGGGCCACGAAGGACCAGGTGGCGGAGCGCAGGCGGGTGCCGGTGACGGCCACCGGGTCGCCGGCCCGGAGACCGGCCCAGGTGGTGGCCCGGGCCAGGTGCCCGGTGAGCTCCGGTGACGGGTCGGGGCGGCGTCGGGGCATGCCCCCGATGATGACAGCCCGCCCATAACCTTGGTGACGATGCCTCTCGATCTCCCCCGGTCGCTGTCGCCGTCGAAGGTGACGTCGTTCACGTCGTGCCCGCTGGCGTTCCGGCTGACGATCATCGACCGGCTGCCGGAGCCGCCGTCGGGGCCGGCGGTGAAGGGCACCCTGGTCCACTCGGCCCTGGAGGGGCTGATCTGGAACCACGAGCCGGGCCGGCGGGACCGGGCGGCGGCGCAGGCGGAGCTGGCGGCGGCGTGGCAGGCGCTGCAGGAGGACCCGGAGTTCGCCGGCCTGGGCCTCGGGCCGGCGGAGGCGGAGGCGTTCCGGGCCGACGCCGAGGTGCTGGTGGGCCACTACTTCGAGATGGAGGACCCCGACCGGGTACGGGCCGTCGGGGTGGAACTGGGCCTGGAGACCGACGTGGCCGACCTGCGGCTGCGGGGGATCATCGACCGGCTGGACCTGGACGACGAGGGCCGGCTGGTGGTCATCGACTACAAGACCGGCCGGGCGCCGTCGGAGCGGTTCGAGCAGGGGAAGATGGGCGGGGTGCACACCTACGCCCTGCTGTGCGAGCGGGTGTTGGGACAGGCGCCGGCCGAGGTCCGGCTGTTGTACCTGCGCGAGCGGCTGGTCATCACGGCGTCGCCCAGCGAGCAGTCCATCCGGGGCCAGCGGCAGCGGACGGCGGCGGTGTGGCAGGCCATCGAACGGGCGTGCCAGAAGGACGACTTCCGGCCACGGCCGTCCAACCTGTGCCGGTACTGCCATTTCCAGTCGCTGTGCCCGGCCTACGGCGGGGAGTTGCCGCAGAAGGCGTCCTGACGGTTCGCGTAGGCTCGGACCGCTATGGACAAGGACCTGCTGGCCCGGATCGACGACCGGGCGGACGCCGTGCTGGACCGGTTCCGGGGACGGCCGGCCCTGGACGGGGCGGCGGCGGTGCTGTCGAACCTGGCCGACTACGGGGTGGTGTGGGTGGTGCTGGCCGGCGGCCAGGGCCGGCGGCGGGGCCCGGCCCGGCAGCGGGCCAGCCGGGCCCTGGCCCTGTCGGGGGTGCTGTCGTACGGGGTCAACAAAGCCGTGAAGGCGGTGGTGCAGCGGGAGCGGCCGGAAGCGGTCCTGGAGGTCGGCACCGTGCCGGTCCGGACGCCGAGCAGCAGCAGCTTCCCGAGCGGCCACACCCTGGCGGCGTTCTCCACCGCCGTCATGCTGCCGACGACGCCGGCCGGCACGGCGGCCTGCCTGACGTTCGCCACCGCCGTGGCCACCAGCCGGGTGTACCTGCGGCACCACCACGCCAGCGACGTCGTGGCCGGGGCGGCCATCGGCGGGGCGCTGGGCCTGGCCGGCCGGCTGCTGCTGAACCGGTTGCCGGGAATGGGCCGCCGCGGGCGGCGGTTGAAATGAGCATGACGACGCCTCCGTTCTCGGTCACCTGGGACTACCTGTGCCCGTTCGCCCGCAACGCCCACGAGCACCTGCTGACCGGCCTGGAGGCGGGGGCCCCGTGGGAGGTCACGTTCACGCCGTTCTCGCTGATGCAGAACCACGTGCCCGAAGGCGAGCCGGCGGTGTGGGACGAGCCGGACCACGGGACCAAGGTCAAGGGGCTGCTGGCCCTGCAGGCCGGCGTCGTGGTGCGGGACCGGTTCCCGGACCGGTTCTCTGCGGTGCACCGGGCGCTGTTCGCCGCCCGCCACGACGACGGCCAGGACCTGGCCGACGTGGCGGTGGTGACCGACGTCCTGGAGTCGGCCGGAGTGCCGGCGGCGGAGGTGCTGGCCGAGATCGACGGCGGGTGGCCGCTGGAGCAGGTGCGGTTGGCCCACGAGGCGTCGGTGAAGGACCTCCAGGTGTTCGGGGTGCCGACGTTCGTGGTGGACGACCGGGCGGCGTTCGTCCGGCTGATGACCCGCCCGGAGGGCAACGCCGCGGTGGCCCGGGAGACGGTGGAAGCGGTGCTGGACCTGATG
>CAYVPF010000065.1:0-13124 GCA_964453355.1 uncultured Acidimicrobiaceae bacterium
CCCGCCACGAGCGGACCCAGTCGTTCCTCGGAAAGGTGCTCTGAGCGTGCCGGCCCACCCTTCGCCGGCCCAGGATCGGCCGGCACGGGTCGCCCTGGTCTGCGGCGCCACCGGTGCCGTCGGGCAAGCCATCTGCCGTGGCCTGGCCGACCGTGGGCACCCCGTCGCCGTCCACTGCCGGACCGACGTGGCCGCGGCCGACCTCCTCGTGAAAGAGCTCGGTGCCCTGGTCCCGGCGACCACCGTCACCGGGGACCTGGTGTCCCCCGAGCGGGCCGACGCCGTCGTCCGCTCGGTGGCGGACCAGCTCGGGGCGCGGCCGGCCGTGGTGGTCAACGCCGCCTACCCGAGAGCCGGGTCGTGCTACCTGGCGGACACCGACGCGTCCGAGGTGGAGAAGCATCTCGACGGCTTCCGGATGCACGCCAACCTCTGCCGCAGCGCCATCCCGGGGATGCGGGCCGCCGGGTGGGGGCGGATCGTGTTGATCGCCGGGGCCCTCGCCGGCCGGTTCTTCCCCGGCCTCTCCCTCATGTCGGGGGTCAAGGCCGGGATGACCAGTTTCTCCCGCGCCGTCGCCCTGGAGGAGGGCCCCCACGGGATCACGGTCAACGTCGTCTCCCCGGGCCGGCTCGAGTTCGACGACGGCGGTGGCGCCTTCGACCCCGACCCGGCCTACGAGCTGCTGGACGAGGTCACCCGCCTGCGGGTGGCCCTGCCGACCGTGCCGACCCCGGCCGACGTGGCGACGATGGTCGGGTTCCTGGCCTCCGAGGAGGCGGCCGCCGTGACCGGGCAGATTGTCTATGTTGCCGGTGGCGAGGTCATCTGAGTGGCGGTAGTGGACGGAGGGGTCAGGGGTGATTGACGACGAGGGGTCGCGGGAGAACGCCGACCTGCGAGAGAATGGGGGCCTTCGGGAGAACGGGGGCTTCCGCCCTTTGCAGGAGACGGAGCTCGGCAAGCTGCTCACCACCATCCGCCTGACCCCGGTCCAGCGCCGGATCGCCCGGCACATCCTGGAGTCGCCGACCGAGGCGGCGTTCAGCTCCAGCGTCGAGCTGGCGGACGCCATCGGGGTGAGCCAGCCGTCGGTGACCCGGTTCGCCAACGCCGTCGGGTTCGGGGGCTACCCCGAGTTCGTCCGGGCCCTCCGCCAGGCGCTGTTCGAGGAGGGCGGCACCCGGTCCCGTCCGTCCGGGCAAGAGGACCTGGACAAGTGGGAGGTGGCGATCGAACGGAGCATCGACGACCTCCACCGTCTCCGAGACACCCTCCACGGCACCTCGGCGGTCGCCGAGGCCACCCGGGCGTTGATCTCCTCGGTCCCGCTCCCCGTCTACGGGTCCCGCCTGTCGCTCGGGCTGAGCGACGTCTTCACGCACCTGGCCGCCAAGATCCACCCCTCGGTCTGGCACCTCGACGGCCGGGGGAGCCAGGTCTACGACCAGATCGCCCAGGCCGGCGCGGCCGGGGCGACCTGGATGCTGGCCATCGTCCTCCCCCGGTACCCGACGGAGGCACAGCGGGCCGTCCGGGCGGCCAAGCGGGCGGGGCTGAAGGTCGTCCTCCTGACCGACTCGCCGCTGTGCCCGCTGGCGGCCGAGGCCGAACTTGTGCTCTGCGCCCCGGTCAACACCAGCCTGGTCTTCGACGCCCAGGTGGCGCCGACCCAGCTGGTCTCGATCCTGTTGGAGGGGATGGTCGACGCCGACCCCGAGCACGCCCAGCACCGGCTGGACGCCTTCGAGCAGCTCGCCACCGACGAGGGCCTGTTCCTGGCCGAGCAGTGACCGCCGGGTAGGGCGGCAGGGGATGTGACCCGGTCCGCGCCGGGCCCCACCGTCCAGGCCGCCCCGGCCGGAGAGGGCCGCGGCCACCGCTCCGTCGGCCCGAGATGGCTGCTGGCCATCGTGCTGGCGGCGACCTCGATGCAGTCGGTCGACACGGCCATCGCCAACGTGGCCCTGCCGTCGATCCGCCGGGACCTCCACGCCGCCGGGGGCGCCCTGGTCCTCGTGAGCTCGGCCTACACCCTCGCCTACGGGTGCTCCCTCATCACCGGGGCGGCCCTCGGCGCCCGGTTCGGCTACCGGCGGCTCTTTCTGTGCGGCATGGCGATCTTCACCGTGGCCTCGGCGCTCTGCAGCCTGGCGCCCGATCCGGCCTTCCTGATCGGCTGCCGGTTCCTCCAGGGCCTGGGCAGCGGGTGCATGGCCCCGCAGACCTTCTCGGTGATCCAGGCGGTCTTCCAGGGAACCGCTCGGACCCGGGCGATGAGCATCTTCGGCATCGTGGTCGGGGTGGCCTCGGTGTTCGGGCCGCCGGCGGGTGGTCTCATCCTGGGGGTCGACGGGCTCGGGATCGGTTGGCGAATGATCTTCCTCGTCAACGTGCCCATCGGCCTGGTCGTCCTGGCGACGGCGTGGCGGTTCCTCCGGGTCCCCCAGGTCCGGGTCCCCCGCGGCTTCGACCTGGTCGGCGCCCTCTTGTTCACGGTCGGTGTCGTCCTCCTCGTCTATCCGCTGGCCGTCGGCCGCCAGGACGGCTGGCCCGGGTGGTCGGTGGCCCTCCTGGCCGCTTCGCCGATGGTCCTGGCCCTGGCCGTCGGCCAGCAGATCCTTCGGCGCGAGCGGGGCAAGGAGCCGCTGGTCGAGCTCGGGCTCCTCCGGGTCCAGAGCCTCCGGCGGGGACTCCTTCTGGTCGTCGCCTTCTTCATGGGGACGTCGCCGTACTTCTTCATCCAGCCCCTCTACCTCCAGGTGGGTCTGGGCCACACCCCGTTGGCCGCCGGCCTGGCCGCCATCCCGTTCTCGGTGACCTGCGCCCTCGGGTCCCGGTGGGTCGGCCGGGCCTCGGCGCGGTTCGGCCGTTCCCTGCTCGTCGTGGGTGCCCTCGGGATGCTGGTCCAGGACGCCCTGCTGTTCCTGGTGGCGGGAACCCACGGGCCCGGCCTGTGGGAGATCTCGCTGCCCCTCGCCTTCGGCGGTTTCGCCTACGGGGTGTTCTTCGCCGCCTGCTACGCCTACACCCTGGGGGACGTCCCGGTGGGATCGGCGGCGACCGCCTCCGGGTTCCTCCCCACCGTCCAGCAGGTGGCCGGCTCCGTCGGGACGGCGTTGGTCGGCATGGTCTTCTTCGCCGCCCTCGGCACCACGTCCCCTGGCACGGGCGCCCCGGGCGGCGACCCGTCGGCGGGGTACGCCACCGGGTTCCGCCACGGCCTGGTGGTCGAGGCGGCCCTCCACCTGGTGGCGGCCCTGCTCGCCCTCGGGGTGCCCCGCCGGACCCGGGTGGCCGGCCCGCCAGATCGACAGGGGTCAGGCCGGCGGGGGTCAGGCCGGCGCGGATCAGATGAAGCCGGCCTCGAGGCGGGGCTGGCGGCGCCGTGAGAAGACGCTCAGGTCGATCGGGGTGCCCCGGGTGGGGCCCGGGAGACAGAGCGGGTGGGCGTCAGGGTCGAGACCGGACTCGCAGGCATCCACCAGCCGGCTCATGAGGTAGCCGGCCACCGGCGCCGCTTTGAACTGGGTGCCGCTGGAGCCGACGGCCATGTAGAAGCCGTCGAGGTCGGAGCGGTCGTAGATGGGCATCCAGTCGTCGGCGACGTCGTAGAGGCCGGCGAGGCCGGTGGGGCGTCCGGGGACCGGCAGGTCGGGCAGCCGGCGGGCCAGTCGCAGCACCTGGCGCTCCCACTGGTCCACGGTGGCCCCGCGGTCGAACCGGTCGGCGTCGTCCACCCACTCGACCGGGTCGCACTCGGGGTCCTCGCTGCCCACCAGGACGTGGCCGCCCGGTTCGGGCCGGAAGTTCACCCCCAGGTCCCCGTCGGAGACGCACGGGCCTCCGGTGGCGTAGGGGTGGCCGGCCGGGATCGGCACGACATGGAGCTCGTGCCGGAGGGGCCGGGTGCGGACGGCCATCCCCTCCTCCACCCCCGCCAGCCGGTTGACCGCACCGGAGTGCGGCCCGGCCACGTTCACGACCACCGGCGCGTCCACCCGGGTCCCGTCGGCCAGCGTCACCCCGGCCACCGCACCCCCCGACTGCCGGACGGCGACCACCTCGGCGCGGTAGCGGAAACGACCACCGGCGGCGACGGTGGCGGTGGCGAGGTTGTGCGCGACCAGGCTGGCGTCGACCACGTACCCGCCCTCCGGCACGAACAGGGCCCGCCGCAGGCAGTCGGTGGGGTCGTCCCAGAACCGGTCGTCGTCGACCGCCCGGGGCGGCCAGAAGGACCGGAGGTCGAACCCCGGCAGGGCCTCGGCCATGCGGCCGTGGTCCCACACCTCGTGGTCGACGGCCAGCTCGCCGAGGGGCCCGGTGAGGCGGTCCACGACGTCGTCGCCGGGCCGCTCGATGACGAGGCTGCCGGTCCGGACGTAGTGGGCGAAGCCCACCTCGTCGGCACAGTCGAGGTACTCGGCCCATCCCGTCCAGGTGGGCACGGCCTCCCAGGCCAGGGCGGCCATCTCCACCGTCGACGAGTACGTCCGTACGATGGACGCCGAGTCCGACGTGGAACCGTGCCCAGGGGCGCCGAGCCGGTCGATCGACAGCGTCCGGTAGCCCAACCGGCACAGCTCGAGGGCCACGGCGGTGCCGATGGCCCCCGCCCCGACGACGACGGCGTCGGCCGTCTCGGTCACCGGAGCCCCGCTCGGCCGGGCACGTCTGGACTTCCGTAGAATGGAAGTCCATGCTGACTGCCGGAAGAGGCAGAAGAGGCGGAAGAGGGGGAACAACGGTGGCTTTGGCTGAAGTGGCCGGGGGGAGCGCCGACGACGACGGTCCCCGGACCCGGACCGCAGAACGGGCTCTCCGGGTGCTGAGCGCCGTGGCCCTGGCCACCGACCGGCCGACCCTCGGTGCCGTGGCGGCGGAGGCCGGCCTCCCCCTCAGCACGACCTCCCGGCTCCTGCGCACTCTGGAACGGGAAGCCTTCGTCGGCCGCGCCGCCGACGGCCGGTACTGGCCGGGGAGCCGGCTGCTGCAGGTCGGGGCCAGGGCCATCGGCGGCCTTCCGGTCGCCGTGCTCGCCGGTCCCCATCTGGAGGCCCTGGCGGCGGCGACCGGCGAGACGGCCTACCTGCTGGTGCCCGGCGAGCCGGGACAGGGGGTGTACGTCGGGCAGCTGCAGAGCGAGTCGTCCATCCGCCACGCCGAATGGCTGGGCCGCGCCATCCCCCTGGAGGGAACGGCGGCGGGGGCGGCGCTGGCGGGCGACCTGGCCGACGGCGGGTACGCCCTGAACCGCGGGGCGGTCGAGCCGGACACGGCTACGGCGGCGGCGCCGGTGGTCGACGTCCTCGGCCGGCGGGTGGCGGTGCTCAGCGTCATCGCCCCGGCCTACCGGGTGGACGAAGCCGAGCTCCACCGGATCGGCCGGCTCGTCGCTGCCGCTGCCACCGAGCTGTCGTCGCAGCTGGGCGGCGTCCCCGCCGAGGGGTAAGGGGGTCACCGGGGACTGCTCACCTTGGGGATGGGGCACCGGGCGCGGTCGCCGGCGGATCCAGCCGGACGTGGGTGACCTTCTGCTCGACGTAGCTCAGCAGCTCCTCGGGCGACTCTTCGCGGCCGACGCCGCTGTTCTTCATCCCGCCGAACGGGGCCGCCGGGTAGTGGCGGTTGGCGTCGTTGACCCACACGTACCCGGCGTCGAGGCGGTGGGCGGTCTCGATCGCCAGGTTGACGTCCCGCGACCACACCGAGCCGGCCAGGCCCAGGTCGGAGCCGTTGACGTCCGCCAGCATGGCCTCGTAGTCGTCCCAACCGAGGACGGCCACCACCGGACCGAAGATCTCCTCGCGGGCGATCCGCATGTCGGGCCGCACGCCGGCGAACAGGGTCGGCTCGAAGTAGTAGCCCCCCTCCGGGACACCGGTGGGGCGCCGCCCGCCGGCCAGCAGTTCGGCCCCCTCCTCCTGGCCCACCGCCACGTAGCCGGCCACCCGGTCCAGCTGGCGGTCCGAAACCAGCGGCCCCACCTGCACCGCCGGGTCGTAGGCCCGACCGATGGTGTACTGGCCGAGGCGTTCGGCGAGGCGGGCCACGTAGTCGTCGTGCATGGACCGGTGCACGAACACCCTGGACGTCGCCTGGCACGACTGGCCCTGGCTGACCTCCAGGCTCATGCCCGAGACGGTGGCCTCGACCACGGCGTCCACGTCGACGTCGGGCAGGACCACCAGGGCGTTCTTCCCGCCGAGCTCCAGCGACACGTGCTTGACCGTCCCGGACTGGGCCGCCCGCTCCTGGATCCGCAGGCCGACGGCGGTGCTCCCGATGAAGGCGATCCGGCGGACCGAGGGATGCGTCACCAGGGCATCGCCGGTCTCGGCGTCACCGGTCAGCAGGTTGACCACCCCCGGCGGGAACGCCTCGGCGAACAGCTCCGCCAGCGCCAGGGTCCCGAGGGGCGTGAGCGGCGAGGGCTTCAGCACCACCGTGTTGCCGGCCAGGAGCGGCATGAGGGCCCCGTTGACGGCGAACAGGGCCGGGTGGTTGAAGGCGGTGATCCGTCCCACCACCCCGTACGGGTGGAAGGTGGTGTAGTGCAGGGTCGGCCCCGGCCCCCGCCGCGCCGTCCCGGCGAGGGCGGCGGCGTAGGCCGGCCACTCCCGCAGGTGGTCGGCGGCGATCCGCATGTCCCGGGCCGTGGACGGGAGCGGGTTGCCGGTGTCCACCGACTCCACCGTGGCGATCCGGGCCGCCGCGTCGGCCAGGAGCTCGGCGAACCGCTCCACCCGGCGCACCCGCTCGTCGTGGTCGAGCGCCGCCCATCCGGGCTGGGCGGCCCCGGCGGCGGCCACCGCCCGGCGGACGTCCTCGGGGCCGGCCTCGGGAACCGACGCCACCACCTCGCCGGTTGACGGGTCCACCGTGTCGGACCGCCGGCCGTCGGCGGCCTCGCACACCTCGCCGTCAACCAGCAGCCGGAACGGGTTCCGGCCGACCTCGGCGAGGGCGGCCTGCACCGGATTGTTGGGCACCGGGTCCCCGGTCACCGCATGGACCCCGGGAGGTCGGCGGGGAGGTAGTCGGTGAGGTCCAGGTGCTCGTAGCCCGGCGGCGGCAGGTCGGCTCGAGGGCCGTACGGGTGGCCGACCGGAACGGTGGCGTCGAGGCCCATCTTCGTCGTGTGCGGCCCCGACGACACTGGGCCGTTGGGGGTGCCTGGCCCGGCGAGGGTGTAGGCACTGGGGTCCGTCCGCACCCCGCGGAGGTTGGGCACCACGATGGTGTCCCGATCGGCCTGGAACCGCACGGTGGTGGCCCAGTGCACCTGTTCGAGGTCGCGGACGTCGATGTCGTCGTCCACCACCACCGCCTGCTTCACGTAGACGTCGACGCTCAGGGCGAGCAGGAGGACGCGCCGGGCGTCCCCGGGCCGCGGGTCCTTCAGGGAGATCACCGCGCTCAGGGACCCTCCGGGGAGGGGAAGGTGCACCCGGTGGACGGACGGGACCGACTGGCGCAGGAACTCGAGCAGCCGGGCCTCGCGCCCGGGGAACAGCCAGAGACACCGGTGCTCGACGTGGGCCGGGTGCAGGTCGACGTACACCGGGTCCGGTTGCATGGTGATCGCCTCCACCTCGGCCACCCAGGCCTCGGCGGCGCCGTAGTAATACGTGAACTCGCCGAACGGCCCCTCGGGCCGGCGCTCGGTGGCCCGTATCCGGCCCTCGACGACGATCTCGGCCTGCGCCGGGACCGGGAGGTCCACAGTGCGGCCCGGCACCACCTCCAGCGGTTCCCCCTGGAGGGCGCCGGCGACCTCGTAGGCGTCGACGGCGATCGGGTTCTTGGCCTGGGAGCTGATCGGGAACGTGGGGTGCCCGCCGATGACGATGGCGAAGTCGCAGCTCTCGCCCCGTGCGGCCGCCGCCCCGATGATCCGCGCCGCGTCGTGGGCCGGGGCGACGTTGACGGTGATCTGCCGGGGATCGGCCACCATCAGCCGGTAGATCCCGGTGTTGAGGCTGCCGGTGGCCGGGTCGCGGACGACCAGGACGCCGGAGGTGAGGTACCGGCCGCCGTCGTCGGGGGAGTGGACGCCGATCGGCAGGCGGTCGAGGGAGGCCTCCTCGCCGGTCCAGACCACCTCCTGCACCGGCCCGTCGGCGACGGTCCGAGTGGGCACGGGCCGGCGGATGCGGTCGGCGAACCACTCGACGCAATCGAGCACGTCTACGCCGAGGGCCCGGGCGATCCGCTCGGGGGTGGCGACGGTGCCGAACAGGGTGGGGATGTCCGTCCCCACGACGTCGGAGAACCGGATCACCGGGTTGCCCCTGTTCTCCAGGGCCTTGACGACGGCGCACATCTCGAGATCACGGTCGACCGGGCGGGCGATCTCGCAGATGCCCTCCGCCGGATCGGCGGCGAGCTCGTCGAGGAAGGTTCGCAGGCTCAGGGTCACGGGCCGGACACCTCCAGGGGGCTGTAGGCCTCCAAGGGGCTGTACACCTCTAAGGGAACATGACCGTCGAAGGCGCCGTCGAGGACGAGGCGGCCGAGATCGGCGAGCTCGCCGGCCAGGATCCGGTCCTCGGCCAGGAACGGCGACACCGACCGGACCAGGTCGTAGACCGGCCGGGTTCCGGGCGACGGCTCCGACGGGTCCTGGAGGTCCACGGCCTGGGCCCCGCTCGTGAGCTCGATGGCCACCACGTGGGCGGCGTTGGCGGCCATGGGGGCCAGCCGCCGGCCGCCGTGCATGGCCATGGAGACGTAGTCCTCCTGGTTGGCGGCCGTCGGCACGCTGTCGACCGAGGCCGGGTGCGAGAGCATCCGGTTCTCCGCCACCAGGGCGGCCGCGGTCACCTGGGCGAGCATCAGCCCCGAGTTGAGGCCGGCCTGGCCGACCAGGAACGGCGGAAGGCCGCTCAGGGAGCTGTCCATCATCATCGCCGTCCGGCGCTCCGACATGCCGCCGATCTCGCAGAGGGCCATGGCGATCATGTCGGCGGCGAAGGCCACGGGCTCGGCGTGGAAGTTGCCGCCCGACAGCACGACCCCGTCGTCGGGGAACACGAGCGGGTTGTCGGAGACGGCGTTGACCTCCCGGCCGAGAAGCGTCCCGGCGAACCCGAGGAGGTCGAGCACCGCCCCCATGACCTGGGGCTGGCACCGGAAGGAGTACGGGTCCTGCAGGCGCCGGGGACCGTCCTTGGCCCGGATCGGGCTGCCCTCCGCCATAGCCGCCAGCACGGCGCCGACCCGCACCTGGCCCGCCTGGCCCCGGATCCGGTGGATGCGTGGATCGAACGGGCCCGGGGTGCCGCACGTCCCCTCGAGCGACAGGGCGCCGGCGGCCAGGCCGGCGAGGAAGACCGATTCGGCGGCGAACGCCCCGGCCAGGGCGACGGCCGTGGACGCCTGGGTCCCGTTGATGAGGGCGACCCCCTCCTTGGGGCCGAGCACGAGGGGCTCCAGGCCGAGCTCGGCCAACACCTCCGGTGCCGGCCGGAGCCGGCCGCCGTGGCGGACCTCGCCGTACCCCATCAACGTCCCGGTGAGCTGGGCCAGCGGAGCCAGGTCGCCGCTGGCCCCGACGGAGCCCTGGGACGCCACCCGGGGGAGGGCGTCGGCTTCCAGGAACCGGGCCAGGTAGTCGATCACCACCGGCCGCACCCCGGAATGGCCCTGGGCGAGGCCGAGCAGCTTCAGCAGCAGGATGCAGCGGACCACGGAGTGAGGGAGGTCAGGTCCGACACCGGTGATGTGGGAGACGATCACCCGGCGCTGCAGCTCGACGAGCTGATCCTCGGGGATGCTGACGCTCGCCAGCTTCCCGAAGCCGGTGTTGACGGCGTAGACCGGCGCCCCGGCGGCGACCGCGTCCTCGATCACCTTCCAGCCGGCGTCCACCCGCTCGCGCCAGGGGCCGTCCAGGGTCACGGCGACGGGGCCGGCGAACACCGGCCGGACGTCGGCCAGGGTCGCCGATCCGGGAACGAGGAGGAGGCGTTGTGGGGACTGCGTGGGCTGCGTGGGCTGCGTGGGCTGCGTGGGCTGCGTGGGCTGCGTGGGCTGCAAGGACATGGACCACCCGACCTTTCCGGCCGGCCGCCCGTCCGGCGAGCGCCCGGCAAATTTCCACTAGTTAAGCTACTCTTCCAACCTATGGAAATCCAGACGGATGGCCCGGCGGCTGGTCAGATGGGTGGCCAGGGCGCCCCCATCCGGGTCGTGGTCGGGATCACCGGCGCCTCCGGCGCGGCGATCGGCGTCCGGGTGCTCGAGGTGCTGGCCGGGACCGCAGTCGAGACCCACCTGGTGGTCAGCGACGGGGGCCGGCAGACCCTGGAGATCGAGACCGGTCGGTCGTTCACCGAGGTTGCCGCCCTGGCGACGGCCGTCCACGCCCAGACGGACCTCGCCGCCCCCATCTCGAGCGGATCGTTCCCGACGGTCGGCATGATCGTCGCCCCGTGCAGCATGCGCACGCTGGCCGGCATCCGCACCGGCGCCGGTGCCGGCCTCTTGTCCCGGGCGGCCGACGTCACGTTGAAGGAGCGGCGACGCCTCGTCCTGGTGGCTCGGGAGGCCCCGCTGTCGGCCATCCACCTGGAGAACATGCTGGCCCTGTCGCAGATGGGAGCGGTCGTCCTCCCACCGGTGCCGGCCTTCTACAACGCCCCCCGGACCATCGACGACGTCGTCGATCACGTCGTCGGGCGGGCCCTCGGCCTGCTCGGGGTCCCGACCGGCCTGGTCCGGCCGTGGGCGGGACCCGGAGGCGTCCCGGAGCCCCCGGAGCTGTCCGAGCCCTAGGCCGGCGGCTCTCGGTGTCGTAGTATGGTCAGATGCAGGATAAACCAATCCTGTATGGATAGATGCAGAGAGAGCTGCAGAGCCGTCGGTAGGGAGGAACGCGGTGGCCACGGGAGCCGACACGGAGGGCGGGGTGCTCGCCGGCAAGGTCGTCCTGGTCACCGGTGGAGCGGAGCGCGTGGGCCGGACCCTGGTCGAGCAGCTGGCGGCCGCCGGGGCGATGGTAGCGGTCAACCATCTCGGCCAGCCTGATCTGGCCGACGGCACCGTGGCGACCGTCGTGGCGGCGGGTGGCTCCGCCTTCGCCGTCGAGGCCGACGTCAGCGATCCCGGCCAGGCCGGAGCCTTGGTCGACGCCGTTGTCGAGCGGGCCGGGGCGCTGGACGTGTTGGTCCATAACGCCAGCAACTTCGTCGGCGGCCCGTTCCTGGAGGTGAGCCCGGAGGAGTTCGACCGGTCCTTCGGGGTGAACCTGCGGGGGCCGTTCTTCTTGAGCCAGGCCGCGGCGCGGGTGATGGTGCCGCGGGGTTCGGGGCGGATCATCGCCCTCGGCGGCGACTCCTGGCACGAGAGCTGGCCGGAGTACGTGGCCCACAGCGTCGCCAAGTCCGGGCTGGTCCGGCTGATGCAGGTGCTCGCCGTCACCCTGTCGCCGGAGGTGCAGTGCATAGCCGTGTGCCCGGCCAAGATCATGGGCACCGACGACGGCGCCAACGACAGCTTGTACGCCGGCCGCGGCTATCGGACCGCCGACGGCCTGCTGGAAGTGGGGAGGGACGTGCGGCTCCGGACCGGCGGGGCCGACGAGGTGGCGGAGTTGGTGGTGTACCTGTCCCACTGCTCGCCGTACCTGACCGGGACCGTCGTCACCCTGGACGGCGGCAAGTCGGCGTTCTGACGAGAGGCGAGAGGCGAGAGGACGGGATGAAGACATGGTGACGGTGGACCCCGCAGCCCTGCGGCACCCCTTGGCGGCCCCCCACGGCACGACCCTGTCGTGCCGGTCGTGGCCCCAGGAGGCGGCCATGCGGATGCTGATGAACAACCTGGATCCCGACGTGGCCGAGCACCCCGAGGAGCTCGTCGTCTACGGCGGGTCCGGCCGGGCCGCCCGGTCGTGGGGCGCGCTCCGGGCGATCGTGGCGTCGCTGCAGACCCTGCGGGACGACGAGACCCTGCTCGTGCAGTCCGGCAAGCCCGTCGGGGTCTTCCGCACCCACGAGTGGGCCCCGCGGGTGCTGATCGCCAATTCCAACCTGGTCCCCGAGTGGGCCGATTGGGACGAGTTCCGCCGCCTGGAGGCCCTGGGGCTGACGATGTACGGGCAGATGACCGCCGGGTCCTGGATCTACATCGGCACCCAGGGGATCCTGCAGGGCACCTACGAGACCTTCGCCGCGGTCGCCGCCAAACGGTTCGGCGGCGACCTCACCGGGACGCTGACGGTGACCGCGGGCCTCGGGGGCATGGGCGGCGCCCAGCCCCTGGCCGTCACCATGAACGGCGGGGTGGCGCTCTGCATCGACTGCGATCCCTCCCGGGTGTCTCGCCGGATCGCCACCCGCTACCTGGACGTCGTCGCCGACGACCTGGACGACGCCGTCAGGAAAGCCGAGGAGGCCAAGGCCAAGCGTCTGCCGCTGTCCATCGGGGTGGTGGCCAACGCCGCCGAGGCGATCCCCCGGCTGCTGGCCATGGGGGCCGACATCGACGTGGTGACGGACCAGACCTCGGCCCACGACCCCAGCACCTACCTACCGATCGGTGTGGCCTTCGAGGACATGGCCGAAGCCCGCACGGCCGATCCGGCCGGCTTCGTCGATCAGGCCCGGTCGTCGATGGCCGTCCACGTCGAAGCCATGGTCGGGTTCCAAGATGCCGGGGCGGAGGTGTTCGACTACGGCAACTCCATCCGGGCCGAAGCCCGCACGGCCGGCTACGGCCGGGCCTTCGACTTCCCGGGCTTCGTGCCGGCGTACATCCGGCCGCTCTTCTGCGAGGGCAAGGGACCATTCCGCTGGGCCGCGTTGAGCGGTGACCCGGCCGACATCGCGGCCACCGACCAAGCCGTCCTCCGCCTGTTCCCCGACAACGAGCCGCTGTCCCGCTGGATTCGCATGGCCTCCGAGCGGGTGGCCTTCCAGGGCCTGCCGGCCCGGATCTGCTGGCTGGGTTACGGAGAACGGGACGTGGCCGGGCTGCAGTTCAACGAGATGGTGGCCTCCGGGGAGCTGTCGGCCCCCATCGTGATTGGCCGCGACCACCTCGATGCCGGTTCGGTGGCCTCACCCTACCGGGAGACCGAGGGCATGGCCGACGGCTCCGACGCCATTGCCGACTGG
>CAYVPF010000066.1:0-13005 GCA_964453355.1 uncultured Acidimicrobiaceae bacterium
GGCCGAGTTGAACAGGCCGAGGTAGTTGACCTGGTCGTCCCCGCCGACGAAGTAGCCGTCACCCACGTTGACCGCCGTCGACAGGTCGCTCTGGCCGGTGTAGTAGCGGCTGGTGGAGGAGTCACCCTGGCTGGCCGCACCCCCGTAGCCGATGGTTCCGGTAGCCGTGGCCCCGCCGGGTGCGGTGGCCGTGACCGTGATGTTGGTCGTGCCCTTGGCCTGGGGGACGATGGCCACCTGGCGGACGGCCCCGCTGCCACTCACCGAGGCTGTGGCCACCGGGGCCACCGCCGGGTCGGAGCTGGCGGTGACTGCCACCGACACTGTGGCCGGGTTCCCGCCGAGCAGACCGATGTCCACCGGGAGGGTCGGGGTGGTCGGGTCACCGACCACCCCCGAGAAGGCCGCGCCGTTGGGGAAGCTGATGGTGGGAACGCCGTTGCCGGCGGCCTGCACCAGGATGTTGCCGCGACCCTGGCCCGACACCGCCGCTTGGGCCGTCACGCCCGCCGGGAGCGTGAGGGGGGCCGGGGAGGTCGGGACTGTCCTTGTGATCGACCAGTTGTAGGCCTTGCCGTCCGAGCCGGTGGCGTCCTCTGTCAACGTGGACCAGAAGATGTTCGTCGCCTGCACGCCGGCGGCCAGGGGGACCACCACCGGGGTCCGAGAGGCGGCGCCCCAGCTGTAGACGTTGCCGTCGGACCCGATGGCCATCTGGCCGGCGATCTTGGTGGGCAGCACGCCGGCGGCCAGGGTGATCTTCACCGGGGTCGAGCTGGCGGTGGCGGCGCCGTCGTTGCGGCCCCAACCGTAGAGGTTGCCGTCGGAGCCGATGGCGAAGCCGCTGGCTGTGCCGGCGGCGATGGCCGTGGCGGTGACCCCGGCCGGGAGGTCGACCTTGGTCGGCACCGCGACGTTTGTTGTACTGCCGTTGCCCATGGCGCCGCTGGCGCCGGTGCCCCACGCGTAGACGTTGCCGTCGGAGCCGAGGGCATAGCTGTCGCCGCCGCCGCCGAAGAAGACGCTGCCCCCGGGTCCGGCGGCGATGGCCGTGGCGGTGACCCCGTTCGGCAACGAGACCGGTACCGGGGAGGCAGCGGCGGCGGGCCCCTGCGGGAGTGTCGGATTGCCCAGTTCACCTGTTCCGTTGTCTCCCCAGCCGTAGACCTTCCCCGTCGACGTCAGGGCCAGGCCGTACCCGTTGTACTCACGGATCGTGGCCGCGGCCACGGCCACCGGCACCGCTGTCGCCGGGAGGTTCACCCGGACCGGCGTTGTCGACGGCTTGGTCGAACCGTCACCCAGCTGCTCGTCCTGGTTTGTGGCGCCCCACGAGTAGAGGTGCTGGTCGGAGCCGATGGCGTAGAAGTGGTAGCTCTTGCCGTAGCCGACGGCCGCGGTGATGTCCGTGGGCATCACCCCGCCCGGCAGGGCGGGGTTGTAGGCGGCCGCTCCGCTTGTGATCTGGTAAAGGGCACTCGAGGTCTGGGTCACGTGCAGGGTCAGCTGCTGGGTGGCGGTGGTGCCGAAGCCGTTGCCGGCGGCGATGGTGACCGGGTAGTCGCCCACGGCGCTCGGCGTGCCGAAGATGGTGGCCATGCCGTCGCCTCCGTCCACGAAGGACAGGCCGGCCGGGAGCGCCCCGGTCTCGTGCAGGGCGGCCGCCGGGATCCCGGTGGCGATGATCCGGAAGTCGGCCGACTGGTCGACCGGGAGGGTCACCGATGTGGTCGAGGTGATGGCCGGCTGCAGTGTGGCCGCCGGCTCGACGATGGCGAAACCCGATCCTGTGACGGCGGCCACGGAGGTCGCCACATCGCCCGGGGTGATCAGGACCTTCACCGGGGTGCCGGTGGCCTTGATGGCCTCGTTGCCCAGGGCCCCGAGGTTGTCGGAGCCGAAGCCGTAGACCGTGCCGTCGGAGGTGACGACGAAGGCCGAGTTTGTCCCGGCCGCCACCTGCGCCGGCGTCTGACCGGCCGGCAGCTGCATCTGCGCCGGCGGGGTGGGCGGCACCTTTGTGATGTCTGTCCATGTCCATGTGGGTGTTGTTGTGAATGTCTTGGCCCGGGTGCCGTTGCCGAGCTGCCCTGTGAAGTTGCCTCCCCAGGCGTAGAGGGTGCCGTCGGACCCCAGGGCGTAGCCGGCACTCTCCCCGGCGGCGATCTTCGCCGGGGTGAACCCGGCCGGCAGGCCGACGACCACCGGGGTGGAGCTGTTCTGGCGGTTGCCGTCCCCGAGCTGGCCTGTGAAGTTGCCTCCCCAGGCGTAGACGTGGCCGTCGGAGCCGATGGCCATACCGAGCCCGGCGTCAGCGGCGATGGCCGTCGCCGTCACGCCGGCCGGCAGGTTGACCTTCACCGGGGTTGTGCTCTTCGTCGTGGTGCCGTTGCCGAGCTGCCCTGTCCCGTTGCTGCCCCAGGCGTACACGTTGCCGTCCGAACCGATGACCAGGTGGGGAGCGTTGAACTCCCCACCGGCCACCGCCGTCCCCGTGACCCCGGCCGGGAGGGCGACGATCCTGGGGGTGTTGGTCGTGAGGGAGGTGTAGACCTGGCCGTCGGAGCCCAGGACGATGGCTGTGGCCCCCAGGCCGGACAGGGCGACCGCCTTCACCCCCGGAGCCAGCGGGTCGAGGGCGGGGACGCTAGTGGCCCCCGGGATGACCACCCGGGTGGTGTTCTTGTTCGTCCAGGAGTAGAGGTTCCCGTCGGTGCCGATGGCGAATCCCGAGGTCACCTGCACCGCGGTCACCCCAGGCGCCAACGGGAGGGTCGGGTTGGGAACGGTGGAGGCACCGTCTGTGGGCTTGCTGAGCCCTGTGGCCAGCTGGCCACCGCCGTTGTTGCCCCAGGCCTCGATGGTGCCGGCCGGGTAGGGCGGGAGGGCCGGAGGCGCACCGGGGCCGCCCAGGGTGACCGTGTCCCCCCGATCGTGCTCCCAGGCCGGGTAGGGCAGGGTCTTGGCCTCAGAACCTGTCCCGTAGAGGTCGGCCGCCCCGTCGTCGGCGATGATCTGGACGCCCGAACCGGTCGTTAATGTTGTCGGCATCGAGATGATGCCCTCCCAACCGCCGGGGTCGGGGGGCAGCACGGTGGAGGTCTCGACCGGCTGGTGGGCCGGGTTGCCGTCCCAGGTGTACAGGGCGAAGTCCGAGCCGTTGCTCGATGTGCCCGACGAGGGGCCGGCGATGATGAGGTACTGGTTGTCGGCGTTCTTGCGGATCTCCCGGATGCCCCGGCCGCCCAGGTTGAGGAAGATGGGCGAGCCGAAGGTGGCATGGGTGGTGGTGTTCTGGCCCGATGCGGCCACCAGTGTGGCGTAGTTGGTCACCGGGACGATGAGGGCGTCGGTCGGCTTGGACGATCCCGAGCCCGGTGCCGGCTCCAGGGGCGCCCGGAAGCCCAGGTAGGCCGAGGTGGTCGAACCGGGAGCGAACTCCACGCCCTCCAGGTTGAAGCCGTTGACCTGCTTGGGGATGCTCGGCGGCAGCGAGCCCTTGGAGTTCGCCGAGTCGGCGGCGAAGCCCAAAGCTGTGGCGTTGGCGTGGTCCCAGTTGAGGAGGTCGGCCTGGATTCCCCGGTAGTAGCCGTTGAGGGTGAGGGTCGTTGTGGCCCCGGACCCGCTGATGGTGGCCGAGAAGATGAGTGAGCGTGTCGGCTCCCCCTTGGCAGCTGGTGAGGAGTTCGACATCGAACCCTCGAAGTAGGCGGTGTTGCCCACCCGGGCCGACGCCTCGATGTCGATCGACCCCGTGCCCAGGGTGGGGGTGAAGTCGAAGGATTTGACCGGCGGCCCGGAGACGGCCGAGTTGAACAGCCCGAGCTGGTTGATCTGGTCGTCGCCGCCGATGAAGTAGCCGCCGCCGACGTTGATGGCCGTCGACAGGTCGCTCTGCCCGGTGAAGTACCGGCTGGTCGACGAGTCACCCTGGTTGGCGCCGCCGCCGTAGGCAATGGCCTGCGAGGCCGTCAGGCCGCCCGGCGCGGTGGCGGTGATCGTCACGTTCGCCGTGCCCTTGGCTTTCGGGACGATCGAGACCTGGCGGGTGGCCCCGGTACCGGTGACCGAGATTGTGGCCAGAGGGGCGACCGCGGTGTTGGAGCTGGCGGTGGCCGTCACCGTGACTGTGGACGGGTCGCCGCCGAGCAGATCGACGTTGACCGGCATGAACGGGTTGGTCGGGTCGCCCACCACCCCGGACAGGGCCGACCCTTTTGGGTAACTGAGCGTCGGTATTCCGGTCCCGGTGGCCAGGACGACGGTGAATTCGGGGCCGTTGTTCCGGGTGGTGACCGCGTCGATCGCCGTGCCGTTGGGGATGGGCACCACGGTCGGGTCGGGCCCCCAGGTGTACGCCTTGCCGTCGGAGCCGGTGGCGGCGGCTGTGTCCAGGTTCCAGAAGATGCTGGTCCCCTCTACCCCGGCCGGCAGTCCCACCTTCACCGGGGTGGCCGACCGGGTGGTGTTGCCGGTGCCGAGCTGTCCCGAGTTGTTTGTGCCCCAGGCGTAGACGTTGCCGTCGGAGCCGATGGCCATCTGGCCGGCGATCTTGGTGGCCTGGACCCCCGCCGGCATAGCCACGACGCCGGGGGTGGCGGTCGCCGTCGATCCGAAGCCGGGATGGGCTCCCCAGCCGTAGAGGTTGCCGTCGGAGCCGAGGGCGAAGCCGCTGGCTGTCCCGGCAGCGATGGCCGTGGCGGTGATCCCAGCGGGCAGGCTGATCTTGGTCGGCGACAGGACCTTCCCCGACGACGAGACCCCGTTGCCCAGCGCCCCGCTGGACTCACTGCCCCAGTCGTAGACGTTGCCGTCCGAACCGATGGCGTAGCCGTCTTTGCCCGGTCCGGCGGCGATGGCGGTGGCGGTCACCCCACCGGGGAGCGAGATGGCCGTCGGCACCAACTGGGCTGTGGTGGTCCCGTTGCCCAGCTGGCCGGCTGTGTTGCCGCCCCAGGAGTAGATGGTGCCGGTCGACGAGAGGGCGAAGGCGTAACCGCTGAACAGGCCGGGCGTACCGGCGGCCACGGTGGTGGCCACGACCCCGGCGGGGAGGTCGACCCGGACCGGGGAGGTGGACGCGGTGGTCGAGTCGTTGCCCAGCTGGCCCTGCTGGTTGGTTGTCCCCCAGGCGTACAGGTTCCCGTCAGAACCCACGGCGTAGAAGTTGTAGTCGTCGCCGTACCCTTCGGAGGCGGTGATCGCCGTCGGCCGCACCCCGGCCGGCAGGGCCGGGGTAAAGCTCGGCGATCCCCCGGACTGGCCCTGATAGAGGACGTTCTGCGGAGCCGGTGTCGCCCCGGCCGGGGTGGCCGAGACCACCGCCACGCCGGCACCGGCGGCGGCGAGAGCGGCGAGAGCCGCCACTCCCGACCGAACGAGGCCCGCCGGCCGCCACCTGGTTCCGTCCGCCTTGTGCATCGACCCTCCGCCGGTGATCTGTCGACGCGGATCGCCGGTTCGGCGCCGCTAAGCAGGCACGGTAACGACGCGACATGAACGCGAAGCGACCGCTGCGACATGGAGAACTGAACCTTCCGGGACCGGGAGGAGACGGGCAACTGCAAATCCTCTGGGACTCACCTGGCAGTCCCCTGAGATGACCACGGATAGCCGATCCCGCATCTGGGTATCTCATCCAGACGGCCAGTGCGGCCATGTCGGAGGCGAGGAGCGCGCGATGGACATCGTTCGGAACGACGACGGATCATTGATCGTCCCGGTGGAGCCGGATCGGCACCGCCTCGCCGAAGAGGGCGCCGACGACCCGGTCGACCAGGCACCGCCGCCGCCGACCACCCGGGTGCTGCACCCCGGGGAGGGCGGCTACGACGAGGCGCTGGCCGAATGGGACCACCAGCAGGACCCCGACCGGCCGCCGGCGGTGTCCACCCCGGGCGGCCGGCAGGAGGCCATGACCCTCGTCCACGCGGTGGCCACGGACGAGGCCGTCGCCCCCGCCGTCGACGCCCTGGAGGACCCCGAGGCCAGCGCCGAGGCGCTGCGCCATGTGCTGGTCGGCGGGGTCCACTCGGTGGAGGACTTCGCCAAGGAAGTGGCCGAGGCCGAGGGTGGCGAGCCGCTGTCGGCCCACCAGACCACCAAGATCATCGGCGAGGTCCTCACCGAGATCGACTGATGCGGCTTCACCCGGGCGGTGGCCAGCGGTAGGTGGTCCAGCCGTCCAGCGGCCGGGCGCCGAGGTTCCGGTAGAAGCCGATGGCCGGCTCGTTCCAGTCCAGCACCGCCCACTCCACGCGGCCGTCGGTCTGCGCCCGCAGGTGGTCCAGCAGCGCCCGGCCGTAGCCGCGGCCGCGATGGACCGGCCGGACGAACAGGTCCTCCAGCCAGATGCCGTGGCGGCCGGCGAAGGTGGAGAAGGTCCGGAACCACAGCGCCATACCGGCCACCGCGCCGTCGTCGGCCTCCAGCAGGCTGACCGTGACCACCGGGCCGGCCAGGGCCTGGCGGACGTCCTCGGCGGTGGCCACCGCCTGGTCGGCCAGCTTCTCGTAGTCGGCCAGCTCGCCGATCAAAGCCAGCACCTCGTCGGCGTCGGCCTCGGTGGCCTCTCGGATCCTCACCGTGTCGTCCCCATCAACGGCGAGCCCGGTTGGCCGCGCTGACCACGGCGCTCAACGAGGCGTCCAGGATGGACGAGTCCATGCCGACCCCCCACCAGGTGGACCCGTCGGGGCCCTCCGCCTCCACGTAGGCCACGGCGGAAGCCTCGGCTCCCTCGGTGAGGGCGTGCTCCGAGTAGTCCTTCACGCCGAACTGCAGGCCCAGTTCGTCCCCGAGGGCGGCCACCATGGCGTCGATGGGACCGTTGCCCTCACCGCGGACCGTCCGGTGCTGGCCGTCCACCAGCAGCTGGGCCACCACCGTGGTGCGGCCGCCGCCGGTGGTGATCTCGCTGCCGATCAGCCGGATCCCGGCGTCGTCGGACAGGTAGGTGTCGGTGAACACCTCCCACATCTCGGCCGGCCGGATGATGGTGCCGGAGGCCTCGGTCACCGCCTGCACCTGCTTGGAGAACTCCACCTGTAGCTGGCGAGGCAGGTCCAGCCCGTGCTCGGTGTCCATGACGTAGGCCACGCCACCCTTGCCGGACTGGCTGTTGACCTGGATGATGGCCTCGTAGGTCCGGCCCACGTGCTTGGGGTCGATCGGCAGGTACGGCACCTCCCACTGGGCGTAGTCGTCGCCGATGGCGGCCATGCCCTTCTTGATGGCGTCCTGGTGGGAGCCGGAGAAGGCGGTGTAGACCAAGTCGCCGGCATAGGGGTGCCGGGGGTGCACCGGCATCCGGGTGGCGTGCTCGGCCACCCGTCGGACCTTCTCGATGTCGGAGAAGTCCAGCTCCGGGTCAACCCCCTGGACGAACAGGTTCAGGGCCAAGGTCACCACGTCCACGTTGCCGGTGCGCTCGCCGTTGCCGAACAGGGTGCCCTCCACCCGGTCGACCCCGGCCAGCTGGGCCAGTTCGGCGGCGGCCACGGCGGTGCCCCGGTCGTTGTGGGGGTGGACGCTCAGCACCACGCTGTCCCGGTTCCTGATGGTCCGGCCGAACCACTCCAGGACGTCGGCGTACACGTTGGGCATGTACATCTCCACCGTGTTGGGCAGGTTGAGGATGATGGGCCGTTCCGGGGTGGGCTCGATCACGTCCATGACGGCCTCGCAGATCTCCACGGCAAAATCCGGCTCGGTCCCCATGAAGCTCTCCGGGGAGTACTCGTAGCGGATCTCCGTCCCGGGCAGGGTGGCCTCGAACTTCTTGCACAGCCGGGCGGCGTTGACGGCGATGTCGACGATGCCGGCCCGGTCCAGGCCGAACACCACCCGGCGCTGCAGCTCGGAGGTGGAGTTGTAGAAGTGCACCACCGCCCGGGGGGCGCCGCGGAGGGACTCGAAGGTGCGCTCGATCAGCTCCTCCCGGCACTGCACCAGGACCTGGATCTCCACGTCGTCGGGGATCAGGCCGTCGTCGATGATCTGGCGCTGGAAGTCGTAGTCGGTCTGGGACGCCGACGGGAACCCGACCTCGATCTCCTTGAAGCCCACCTCCACCAGCGTGCGGAACAGGGCCAGCTTGCGCGGCGAGTCCATCGGGTCGACCAGGGCCTGGTTACCGTCGCGGAGGTCCACGCTGGCCCACCGGGGGGCCTTGGTCAGCTGCCGGTCCGGCCAGGTCCGGTCGGCCAGCACCAGCGGCAGGTACGGCTTGTACAGGTGGAAGGGCATGGTGTCGCAGGGCATGTCCAGCCTGTCGTGGTCACTCATGGTTGCTCTCTTTCCTGCCTCCTCAGACCGATGCTGACCCAACAAAAAACCCCCTGGCCATTCCGGCCAGGAGGTTGCGGGCGAACGCGATGTGGCGTTCGCCGTCAGGTAAGCAGCAGGTCCGAGGTCGGGGCTCCGTACATGGTGGGTCCATGGTGCCAAAGGGCGGCCCCTACGTCAAGGGGGACTACCGTGGTCGCATGTTGCGACGCTTGCTGCTGCTGGCCCTGTTGGTCGGGACCGGACTGGCCGTCCGCCGGCTCCTGCTCAGCCACCAGGACGTCGCGGTGGGCAGTCCCGACCACTGGCCGGCTGTGCCGAAGAAGGAGACCGCGCCGGAGAAGGTGGCCCCTACAGGCTGATCTGGTGCAGGTCCAAGATGCCGGGGTCGGCGCGGAGCCGGCCGAGGGCGTCGTCGGGGGCCGGCTGGCCGGTGGCCAGCACCATGAGGGCGGTGGTGGCCCCGGGCTCCTGGCTGGGACCGACGGCCATGGACGAGATGGAGACGCCGGCCTCGCCGAGGACGGTGCCCACCACCCCGATCATCCCCGGCCGGTCGTCGTTGCGGACCACCAGCATGTGCGGGGTCGGCGGCACCTCCACGGCGTGGTCGTCGACCATCACCACCCGGGGCTCCACCCGGACGCCGGCCCCGGTCAGGGTGCCGGCGATGGCGTGGGAGCCGGACCGGACGGTGATCAGGCTCTTGTAGTTGGGGGACGTCGCCGTCGACGTCTCCTGGACGTGCAGGCCCCGCTGCTCGGCCAGCTGGGGGGCGTTGACGTACGAAACCGGCTCCTCGGTGGTGCTGGCGAACAGCCCCTTCATGATCGACAGGGTCAGGATGCCGGTCGAGGCGGTGGACAGGTCGCCGCGGTACTCGATCTCCAGCCGGTCCGGCAGCCCCTCGTGCAGGCCGGCGAAGAACCGCCCCAGCTGCTCGGCCAGGGGCATGAACGGCTTCACGGCCTCCGACACGTCGGTGGCCGCCACGTTGACGGCGTATGGCACGAATTCCCCGGCCAGGGCCAGGATGACCTGCTCGGCGATGGTCACCCCGGCCTTGTCCTGGGCTTCCTCGGTGGACGCCCCCAGGTGTGGGGTGGCCACCACCTGGGGCAGCTCGAACAGCGGCGACTCCCCGGGGGGCTCCTTGGCGAACACGTCCAGGCCGGCCCCGCCGACGATGCCGTCCCGGATGGCCTCGGCCAGGGCCTCCTCGTCCACGATGCCGCCACGGGCGGTGTTGATGATCCGGATGCCCGGCTTGGCCTTGGCCAGCAGGTCCCGGCCCACCAGCCCGACGGTCTCCGGGGTCTTCGGGGTGTGGATGGACACGAAGTCGGACTCGGCGAACAGGTCCTCCAGGGACCGCAGCTCGACCCCCATGGCCCGGGCCCGGTCGGCGGAGATGTACGGGTCGAAGGCCAGCAGGCGCATGCCGAAAGCCAGGGCCCGCTGGGCCACCAGGGAGCCGGCCCGGCCGAGGCCGAGGACGCCCAGCACCTTGCCGTGCAGCTCCACCCCTTCCCACTTGGACCGCTCCCAGCGACCGGCCACCAGAGCGGCGTGGGCCTGGGGGATGTTGCGGGCTTGGGCCAGCAGCAGCCCCATGGCCTGCTCGGCCACCGACAGGATGTTGGAGGTGGGGGCGTTGACCACCATGACGCCGCGCTCGGTGGCCACCGGCACCTCGACGTTGTCCAGGCCCACCCCGGCCCGGCCGACCACGACCAGGTCCGTGCCGGCCTCCAGCACCGGTGCGGTCACCTGGGTGGCCGAACGGATGATGAGGGCGTGGGCTCCCGGGACGACGGTGAGCAGCTCTTCGGCGCTCAACCCCTCCCGGACGTCCACCTGGTGGCCGGCCTCGGCCAACAGGTCCAGGCCCCGCTGGGCGATCTTCTCGGTTACCAGTACCCGTGCCATCGGGGCTCTCCTCACTCGTGCTCTCGCCGTCCCGCCCCCGGTACTGCTCCCCCTTGTACTGCTCGGTCCCCTGCCTAGCAGGTCGCCAGCCGGCCGGTCAGATCGGCCGGCGCCGGCTCAGTTGCCGGCCTCGCCGAACAGGGCGGCCAGCCGGGAAACGCCCTCCACCAGGTCGTCGTCGCCCAGGGCGTAGGACATCCGGAAGTACCCCGGGGCGCCGAAGGCCTCGCCGGGCACCACCGCCACCTTGGCCTCGGTGATGCACAGCTCGGCCAGCTCCTCGCTGGTCTGCGGCCGGCGGCCCCGCAGCTCCCGTCCCAACAGGGCCTTGACGGAGGGGAAGGCGTAGAACGCCCCTTCGGGCTCCAGGCAGGTGACGCCGTCGATGTCGTTCAGCAGCCCGTGGATGGTCCGGCGGCGGCGGTCGAAGGCGTCGCGCATCATGGCCACCGCGGCCAGGTCGCCGGTGACGGCGGCCAGGGCGGCCCGCTGGGACACGTTGGCCACGTTGGAGGTCTCGTGGGACTGGATGTTGTTGGCCGCCACCACGGCGTCGACCGGACCGACCATCCAGCCGACCCGCCAGCCGGTCATGGCGTAGGTCTTGGCCACCCCGTTGACCACCAGGCACCGGTCGGCCAGCTCGGGCACCAGCACCGGCATGGAGTGCTGCTCGGCGCCGCCGTAGACCAGGTGCTCGTAGATCTCGTCGGTGACCACCCAGATGCCCCGGTCGGCGGCCCACCGGCCGATGGCCTCGACCTCGTCGCGGGGGTACACGGCCCCGGTGGGGTTGGACGGGGACACGAACAGGAGGGCCTTGGTCTGCGGCGTGGCGGCCGCCTCCAGCTGGTCCACCGACACCCGGAACCCGGTGGTCTCGTCGGTGGGCACCGCCACCGGCTGGCCGCCGGCCAGGGCGATGGACTCGGGGTAGGTGGTCCAGTACGGGGCCGGCACCAGCACCTGGTCGCCGGGGTCGCAGAGGACGGCGAAGGCGTTGGCCACCGCCTGCTTGCCGCCGTTGGTGATCAGCACCTGGGCGGCGGTGACGTCGTAGCCGGAGTCCCGCTTGGTCTTGACCGCCACGGCCTCCCGCAGCTCCGGCAGGCCGCCCGTCGGGGTGTACCGGTGGTTCTTCGGGTCCCGGCAGGCCGCCACCGCCGCCTCGACGATGGCCTCGGGCGTCGGGAAGTCCGGCTCGCCGGCCCCGAAGCCGATGACGTGCTCTCCGGCGGCCTGCAGGGCCTTGGCCTTGGCGTCGACGGTGAGGGTGGCCGACGGGGACACGGCGGCCGCCCGGCGGGAGATGCGGCGGGTGGTCTCGGAGTTTGCGACGCTGCTGGACACGGGTGCCATGATTCCATACATGCCAGACACCCCCGACGTCCGCATTCCGCCCGAACTGCTGCCCAAGGACGGCCGGTTCGGGTCCGGTCCCTCCAAGGTCCGCCCGGAGCAGGTGTCCGGGCTGCTGGACGTGGCCACCACGTACCTGGGCACCAGCCACCGGCAGAAGCCGGTCAAGTCGGTGGTCGGCCGGGTGCGTTCCGGCCTGCGTGACCTGTTCTCGCTGCCCGACGACTACGAGGTGGCCCTCGGCAACGGCGGCACCACGGCGTTCTGGGACGCCGCCACGTTCGGCCTGATCGAGGCCCAGAGCCAGCACCTCAGCTTCGGAGAGTTCTCGTCCAAGTTCGCCACCGCGGCCAAGGCGGCCCCGCACCTGAAGGACCCCCAGGTCATCGAGTCGGCGGCGGGCACCCACCCGCTGCCGAGCGCCGACGCCGCCGTGGACCTGTACGCCCTGACCCACAACGAGACGTCCACCGGGGTGGCCATGGAGATCCGCCGACCGGCCGGGGCGGCCCTGCCGGCCGACGGCGGTGGGCTGGTGGCCGTCGACGCCACGTCGGGGGCCGGGGGCCTGCGGGTGGACCCGGCCGAGTTCGACGCCTACTACCTGGCGCCGCAGAAGTGCTTCGCCGCCGACGGCGGCCTGTGGCTGGCCCTCTTGTCCCCGGCCGCCCAGGACCGGATCGAGCGGATCGCCGCCTCCGGCCGGTGGGTGCCGGCGTTCTTGGACCTGAAGATCGCCCTCGACAACTCGAAGCTGGACCAGACCTACAACACCCCGGCCCTGGCCACCTTGTACCTGCTGGCCGAGCAGCTGGACTGGATGCTGGCCGGCGGCGGCCTGGAATGGACGGCCGGCCGCTGCGACCGGTCGGCCGAGATCCTGTACACCTGGGCCGAGCAGTCCGACTTCGCCCGGCCGTTCGTCGAGAACCCGGCCGACCGCAGCCACGTGGTCGGCACCATCGACTTCGCCGACGAGGTCGACGCCACGGCGGTGGCCAAGATCCTGCGGGCCAACGGGGTGGTGGACACCGAGCCGTACCGCAAGCTCGGCCGCAACCAGCTGCGCATCGCCATGTTCCCGGCCGTCGACCCCGACGACGTCGCCGCCCTGTGCGGCTGCATCAACCACGTGGTGGGAGCCCTGGCCCCCTGAGCCCTGACCTGGTACTGGTCCACGGGCTGGGCAGCGCCAGCACCTACTGGGACAACCTGCGGCCGTCGCTGGAGCGGGACTACCGGGTCACCGCCGTCGACCTGCCCGGTCACGGCCCGGCCGCCACCGAGCTGACCCCGGCGCAGGCCCATCCCCGGGCCCTGGCCGCCTCGGTGGCCGCCGACCTGGCGGAGCGGGGCATCGACCGTGCCCACCTGGTCGGCCTGTCCCTCGGGGGCTGGGTGGTCCTGGAGCTGGCCGCCGCCGGTCGGGCC
>CAYVPF010000067.1:0-12914 GCA_964453355.1 uncultured Acidimicrobiaceae bacterium
GCTGCCGATCGCCATCTTCGGGCTCTGGTGGCTGCTGACCGGCACCGGGATAGTCGAACCGACCGACCTCGCCTCGCCGTCGGCCACCGCCAGTGCCTTCTGGACCCTGCTCCTCCACCAGGATCTGCTGGGGGACATCGGCATCTCCGTCGCCCGCCTGCTGGTCGGCGTGGCCATCGGTGCCGGCCTCGGCTTCGTCCTCGGGGTCACCGTCGGGCTGTTCGCCCTGGGCGAGGAGCTGCTGGACTCCTCGCTGCAGATGCTGCGGACCATCCCGTTCCCCGCCGTCATCTTCCTGTTCATCGTCTGGCTCGGCATCGGGGAGACGGCCAAGGTGGGCCTCATCGCCCTGGCCACCCTGTTCCCGATGTACCTGAACGCCAGCAACGGGGTGCGCAACGTGGACCGGCGGGTCGTCGAGGCCGCCCGCTCCTTCGGTCTCCGGGGGCACCGGCTGGTGGGCCAGGTGGTCATCCCGCTGGCCATGCCCTCGATCCTGACCGGGCTGCGGTTCTCGAGCGGCGTCGGCGTGGTGGCCCTGGTGTTCGCCGAGACCATCAACGCCAACAAGGGCATCGGGTACCTGCTGCTGCAGGCGTCCAGCCTGCAGCACGTGTCGACACTGATGGTCTGCATCATCATCTACGCCCTGCTCGGCATCGTCGTCGACCTGCTGGTCCGGCTCCTGGAGCGCCGACTGATGCCGTGGCGGCGGCAGGTGGCGGTCCGGTGACCGTGGCCACGGGCCAAGCGGCGGTCATCCGGGGGGTGGGCAAGGCGTTCGGCGACCACGCCGTCCTACACGACGTCGACCTGGAGGTCGGGGCGGGGGAGTTCGTGGCGCTCCTCGGGGCCTCGGGGAGCGGGAAGACCACCCTGCTCCGGCTGCTGTTGGGGCTGGAGGCGCCGGACACCGGGCAGGTGCTGGTGCCGCCGACCCGGACGACGGTGTTCCAGGAGCCGAGGCTGGTCGCCTCCAAGAAGGTGTGGCGCAACGTCGTCATCGGGCTGCCGAAGCCAAAGGCCAGCCGGCAGGTGGCGGTGGAAGCGTTGTCGGTGGTGGGCCTGGCCAAGCACGCCGATGCCTGGCCGGGCACCCTGTCCGGGGGGGAGGCCCAGCTGGTGGCCTTGGCCCGGGCGCTCGTACGCCGGCCCGACCTGCTGCTCTTGGACGAACCGTTCGCGGCCCTCGACGCCCTCACCCGGCTCAGGATGCAGGCCCTCGTGGCCGAGCTGGTGGGCCGCTACCAGCCGGGGGTGCTGCTGGTCACCCACGACGTCGAGGAGGCCGTGCTGCTGGCCGACCGGGTGGTCGTGTTGAAGGACGGCCGGATCTCGCTCGACCAGCCGGTGGACCTGCCCCGTCCCCGACGGGTGGGTGGGGCGACCTTCGACGGGCTGCGGGACCAGTTCCTGGCCGAGCTCGGCGTGGTGGACGGTCGCCACGAGCCGGTGCCGGTGATCGGCGACGACGGCCCGATCTGACCAGACCCCGGCGCTAGTGGCGCTGCAGGATCTGCACCACCACGCCGACGACCAGCAGCGCCACCAGGGCGCCCCGGCCGGTGTCGGACAGCCGGATGGCCCAGCCCGGCGACTGCGCCTCCGAGCCCTCCGGGTCTCCGAAGAGGCCCCACGGGTACTCCGGGGTCAACATCAAGAAGTAGCCGAGCAGCCGGGTCTGGTAGCGGATGACCGCCCTCGTCACTTCGAACAGTGGCCCGGGCAGCCTGCCGGTGAGGACCACCATGAACCAGCTGCCGATGGAGAAGACGAACAACCCCGATCCGGCAACCACCGAAACGATGTAGGCCGGGATGGCGATGAAGAGGCGCACCAGCACCGCCAGCCGGTTGAGCGGGGCGGCGTCCGGGATGGCGACCTGGATCGGGTACCCCGGCTCCTGGCCCAGGCTGAACGGCGGGTACTGGTCCGTGAGGAAGTAGAGGTAGCTGCTCACCCGGGTGTCCCAACGGACCACCCCCGACAGGAAGTCGACGGCGAATTGCGGCAGCCGGCCGGTGACCAGGGCCCCGAACCAGCCGATGATCGTCACCACGAAGGCGGCGATGTGGACGAAGATCAGGACCACCCCTTGGGGGATGAGCATGATCAACCGGATCAGGGCCGTCAGCCGGTTCCGCGGGCCGGGATCGGCCACGGCCAAGTGCACCGGCAAAGGGACGGGGACTGCTGGGCTGGTCGCCACGGCGGCTCCTCTCGACACGTTGGTCGGCCGTGAGCGTACCGGCGACCCGGTCGGGCCGGGAGGATGGGCGTCAGCGGGCGGTGATGTACTCCACCAGGATCTTGTGGTCTTCCTCCAGCTCCCGGATCCGGCTCTTCACCACGTCCCCGATGCTGACCAGTCCGACCATGACCCCGTCGCTGACCACCGGCAGGTGTCGCACCCGACGGTTGGTCATGGTGGCCATGATCGCCTCGACCTCGTCGCCGGGCCCGCAGGTGTGCACCGGCGACGACATGATGGCCCGCACCGGCCGATCCGTCAGGCTGCCGTGCTCCCGGTCCAGCAGTCGGACGATGTCCCGCTCGGACACGATGCCGTCGATGTGGACCCCGTCGGCGGTGACCACCAGCGCACCGATGGACCGGCGGGCCAGCTCGGCAATGGCGTCGCCAACGGTGGCGTCCCCGTGGATGGTGGCCACTGTGGCCCCCTTGGCTTCCAGGATGTCGACGATGTGCATGGCACCCGCCTCCTTCTGGGCCGGGTCCGGCGACGCCGCCCACCGACAGTCTACGAACCGAGCGAGCCGCCGCCTAGGGGTTGCGGCAGGTGATCGCGATCACGAGCAGCGCGGTCGAATGTCAGGCCGGTTCGACCCGGGCCAGGACGTTGCGGCGACGCAGCGCTCCGACCGCGGTCCGGGCCGGCTGCTCGGCCATGACCGCGGCCACGGCTTCGCCGGTGGTGTGCACCCGCATGGACAAGGCCGCGGCCTCGTCGGCGGTGAACCCGAACAGGACCATGCAGGCCGTCTCGACCTCGGCGAAGGTGGTGAAGTCACTGTCCATGATGACCACGGCGAAGTGCCGGCCGAACAGGTCCCGGACCTTCTCCGCCATCTCCTGGTCGGCGTCCACGCCGGGAACGGCGATCTGGGTCACCTGTTCACGCTCCCACTCGGTCCACCCGGGCCGCCGACCAGCTTAGGCCCAGCCCCGGCCCGGCCCATGGAGTAGAACGTGTTCTCGTGGTCTACCTCTTCGCCGTCGCTTCGGCCCTCACCAGTGCCATGGGCGGCGTGCTGCAACGCCTCGGCGTCGAGTCGGTGCCCGCCGACCAGGCCATGCGGTTGGGCCTGCTGACCCAGGCCATCCGCCGCGGGGTGTGGGTGCTCGGGTTCGGGCTGCTGCTGGCCACCTTCGTGCTGCAGGCCATGGCCCTGCGGTTCGGACAGCTCAGCGTGGTCCAGCCCATCTTGACCCTGGACCTGCTCTTCGTCATCGGGATCCTGTCCGTGTTCTTCCACCACCGGCTCACCTGGCGGGAGCTGGCCGGCGCCGGGGCGGTGGTGGCCGGACTGGCCGGGTTCCTGGCCCTGGCCCACCCGGCCCAAGGCCGCGGCATCCCCGGCCCGGCGGGCTGGGCGGTGATCACCGTCGTGGTGGTCGTAGTGGCCGTGCTCCTGGTGGTCGGCACCCGGTGGGGGCCGCGGTGGTGGCGGGCCGCCGCCTTCGGCGCGGCCGCGGCCATGTTGTTCGCCTACAACGCCTCGTTGACCAAGGCCACCACCACCCTCATCACGGAGGGCTGGGGCCACGTGTTCGTCAACTGGGAGCCCTACGCCATCGCGGTCACCGGACTGGCGGGGTTCTTCCTGCTGCAGAACGCCCTCCACGCCGGCCCCCTCGCCGCGTCGCGCACCACCACGGTCATCGTCAATCCGTTGGTCAGCATCCTCATCGGCGTCACCGTGTTCCAGGAGCACCTGCGGACCGGACACGGGTTCATCGTCGGCGAGGTCGCGGCGTTGGCGGTGTTGTGCGCCGGCGCCTATGTCCTGGCGCAGTCGCCGATGGTCACCGGCAGCGCCGGGGAGATGCTCCGTGCCGCCCCCGCCCCTGCCGCCCCGTCTGCACCGGCCTCATAGACCGCAGACGAAGCGGGTGCTCCACGGCTGCCAGCCGTACTCGTTGTACAGCTTCAGGGCCAGCGCGTCCTGCAGCGCCGGGGCCGCCTGGTAGGGCCAGCCGTTGTACCCGTAGGACCGCCACGTCTCTTCCAAGATGCCGTAGGCCCCTGACGGCCGGGCCGGGTCGTTGTACTCGTCCCCGGACTCGTGCACCCGGATGCACTGCCAGTCGGCCGTTGTGGTGCTCGTGGCATCCGTCGGCGGCGGCGGCGGCGGTGGTGGTGGGGCCGTGGTCGTCGTGGTCGTGGTGGACGGCGCCGTGGTGGTCGGCGCCTGTGCTGACTCCAGATCGGTACCGGCCCGGGTGTCGAACAGCTGTTGGTCGACGGCCAGCAACGAGGTGGTCAGGCGCTGGCCGTTGGACTTGATGGTCAGGTGGAAGGCCGTCAGGCTGTAGTCGGTCGTATGGTGCCCGGCCGCGGCGACCGTGGGCGTGTTACTCAAAGAAACGGCAAAACTGGTGATGAACGTGGCGGCCATGGCCACCGCGAGTGCAATGCGGATCCGCACGGCACCTCCCTTCGTCGGGCGCGTGAACGCGCCTCCCTCTGCTCGGTGTTGGCGGGCCCCGGCCATTGCATTCGCGCCCCGGACGGAGAGCGGAAAGGCTTCCTCCGTCCTGGCTTCACGCCGCAGGGTGTGCGGCCGGTTTGTCTTGTGCCCGATTGCCTACGTCGTCGGTGCGACCTCTCTTGGACCTGTCGGGGGGTAGGCGCATGTCGCCTCCCGCTGTGCGAGCACGGACGCGGTCATCTCCGGCGTCGTTCGGGTTCCCGTGTCCGCCGTCGATGGGCCTCCGCGCCCGGCGATGACGTCCAGCCGCAGCCGGATCGGGATCGTGCTGAGCGCTTACTGTAACGGTCGCTTGGTCTTTTACCAAGGATCAGGCCTGTGGAAACCCCATATGGCTCCTGGGGTTTCGCGTTGGCAACCCCTGGTCAACGGGTTTTGTGAATTTTTTCTCGAAACCGTCCGTTGCAACGCTCTCGCAACCGAATCGTCGCCCGTTGAGTAGCGGTCAGGGCAGGGTGATCCGGGCCCGTCGAGACGGGTTGACATAGCCGTTGTCGACGAACCAGCGGGCCGAGCCGGCGATGGCGTCGACGGCCGGCCGGGAGGTGTAGCCCAGCTCCCGGCGGGCCCGGGAGTCGTCGAAGATCATGTTGGTGGTGGACATCCGGGCCGCTTCCATGGACACGAACGGTTCCCGCCGCAGCAGCCGGCCTTCGACGTAGCCGGACACCACCGCGGCCGCCAGCGGCAGGTACCGGGGGAACCGCCGCGTCGGCGTCGGCAGCCCGGTGGCCGCGGCCACCAAGCCCAGCAGTTCGCCCATCGGCAGGTTCTGGCCACCGGCGATGTAGCTGCGCCCGGTCCCTCCCCGCTCCAGCGCCAGCAGGTGGGCGTCAGCCAGGTCGTCGACGTGGGCCACGTTCAAGGACGTGTCCACGAACCCGGGAACCTTGCCGTTCAAGAAGTCCAGGATCAACTTGCCGGTCGGCGTCGGCCGCCGGTCCCGGGGCCCCAGCGGGAAGGTCGGCAGCACCAGGGTGACCGGAGCCCCCTGGCCGGCGGCCCGGAGGACCTCGTGCTCGGCCACGTACTTCGACCGCTTGTACAGCCCGAAGAGGTGGGCGATGTCGGCGAAGCAGTCCTCGTCGGCCGGCACCCCCCGGTGGGTGCCTTCCAACCCGACGGTGCCGACGGTGCTGGTGTACACCATCCGCTCGCACCCGGCCTGGGCCACCGCCTGCAGCACGTTGCGGGTCCCGCCGACGTTGACGTCGTAGAACACCTGCGGGTTGGGGGCCCAGAAGCCGTAGAGGGCGGCCGTGTGGAACAGGAACCGGCACCCCTTGGCCGCCGCCCGCAGCCCCTCGGCATCGCGGACGTCGACGGTCCGTCGCTCCACGTCCAGGCCGTCCAGGTTCCGCTCGTCCCCGCCCGGCTCCACCGTCGCCAGCACCGTGGCTCCCCGGGCCACCAGGGCCCGGGTGATGGCGGACCCGATGAACCCGGCGGCCCCGGTCACCGCCACCCGGTCCCCGGGGGCCAGCGTCACCAGCGGATCGTTCACGACGCCATCGACTTGGGGGCGCCGCGCCGCAGGGCGCTCTTGGCCATGGTGGTGCCGAACTCGAACAGCAGCCCGGACCCACGATGGGCGTCCCGCATGACGTCGTCCAGGGCGTCGACGAAGTAATCCACCTCGTCTTGGCCGGCCACCAGGGGCGGCAGCAGCTTGACCACGTTCAGGTTGTCGGCGGCCACCTGGGTGAGGATGCGGTGACGGTGGAACAGGGGCACCACCACCATCTGGGAGAACAGCGCCGTCCGCATGGACTCGAGGGCGTTCCACCGCATCCGCAGCTTCCGGCTGCTCGGCTTGCCGAACTCCACCCCGATCATCAGGCCCTTGCCCCGGACCGAGTGCAGCATCTCGTACTTCTCCACCAGCGGGGCCAGTCCCTTCTCGAAGGCCTCGCCGGTCCGCCGGGCCCGGTCGACGATGTCCTCGTCGTCGAACGCGGCCAGGGTGGCCAGACCGGCCACCATCGCCAGCTGGTTCCGGCCGAACGTGGTGGAGTGGATCAGCGCTTTCTCCATGGAGCTGTACACGCTCAGGAACACCCGGTCGGAGCACAGGACGGCACCGACCGGGATGTACCCGCCGGACAGCGCCTTCGACATCGTGATGATGTCCGGCTGCACCCCCCAGTGCTCGTGGGCGAAGAACTTGCCGGTCCGGCCCATGCCCACCTGCACCTCGTCGGCCACGAACAAGGTGCCGTACTGCCGGCACAGCTCCTGCAGCTTCGGCCAGTAGCCGTCGGGGGCCATGTTGACCCCCTTGCCCTGGATCGGCTCCACCACCACCGCGGCCACGTCCCGCCGGCGCAGTTCCTTGGCCACGGCGTCGATGTCACCGAAGGGCACCTCCGCCATCCCCGGCAGGTACGGCCCGAACCCCTGCCGGAACTCCTTGCCGCCGTTCAGGGCGAGGGCGCCGGTGGTGAGGCCGTGGAAGGCGTGGTCGGCGTACACCACCTTCGACCGACCGGTGGCGTGCCGGG
This sequence comes from uncultured Acidimicrobiaceae bacterium, assembly GCA_964453355.1. Taxonomy (GTDB): domain Bacteria; phylum Actinomycetota; class Acidimicrobiia; order Acidimicrobiales; family RAAP-2; genus DASZUK01. The sequence goes on from CAYVPF010000067.1 coordinate 7,235, forward strand.
CGAACTTGATGGCCGCCTCGGTGGCCTCGGCGCCGGAGTTGCAGAAGTACACGCGCTGGATGCCGTCGTGGGCCCGCCGCACCAGCTGTTCGGCCAAGAGGCCCGGCAGCAACGCGCAGTCGATCTGGACCATGTTGGGCAGGTCCAGATCGATGGCCTGGTGCAGCGCCTGCTTGATGGCCGGGTGGCTGCGGCCGAGGGCGAACACCCCGAAACCCGACAGCAGGTCCAGGTACCGGTCGCCCTTGTCGTCGTACAGGTAACAGCCCTCGCCGCGGACGTAGAACCGGTCGAACCCCAGCGTCTTCAGCACCCGGGCCAGCTGCGGGTTCATCAGGTCCATGTGCAGCTGGAAGTTCTCGCCGTGCCGTTCCTGCAAGGCCTTGGCGACGTCGAAAGGCATTGGGTCAGGGTAGTTGGTGCCGGCCGGCGCCAACAGCCGGTCGCACCCTCACCGCGGCCACCACGGTGGCGGCCTGGGCGGCCACCCCCGGTTGGGCCGCCGCCAACACCTGCGCCACCGCCGGCACGGCGGACCGGTCGAAAGCCAACCGGGGCCGGGACCGGGTCATGCCGTGCAGCCGTTCGGCCACGAACTGCGGGTCGTCGTACCGCAGCCACCACCGGTCGTCCCGGAGGGTCCGCACCAGCCCCCACCATGTCCGGCCTCGGTCCTCCGGCAGCGCCGGGACCACCACGTCGGCGGCGCCGACCGCCTCGGTGAACCGGTCGGCCGCCTGCGGGCCCACCACCCCGTCCAGCAGCAGCTCCCAGCCGGCATGGCCGATGGCCCGGGCCGCCCCCGGCGGCAGGCCCCGGTCAGCCGCCTGCCGGCGCAGGTCGGCGGCGCCGGCCAGGAAGCGTGGGTCGCCGTGGAACCGGGCGTCGGTCCGGTGGTGGTCGGCCACCCCCCGAACCACCTCCGGCGGCAACCGGTCCGGGTCGAACCGCACCCCGGCCATCCGGGCCAGGTCCGGCAGGGCCGCCCCCAGGGCCACCCCGGCGGGCCCGTCCCCGGCCACCAGGACGTGGGCCAGGAAGTTCACGCCTGGCTGATCCAGGTGTCGTACATGGCGGCGTACCGGCCGCCGAGGGCCACCAGCTCGTCGTGGGGTCCCGACTCCACCACCCGGCCGTCGTCGACCACCACGATGCGGTCCGCCCGCATGGCGGTGGACAGCCGGTGGGCGATCAGCACGGCGGTGCGGTCCTCCAACAGCGCGTCCAGGGCGGCCTCGATCTTGGTCTCCGACTGCAGGTCCAGGTTGGACGTGGCCTCGTCCAGCACCAGCACCCGGGGCTGGGCCAGGAAGGCCCGGGCCAGGGCGATGAGCTGCCGTTCCCCCGACGACAGCGACTGGCCGCGCTCGTGCACCACCGCGTCCACCCCGTCGGCCATCCGGTCCACCAGGTCGGTCAGCCCCACCCGGACCACCGCCTCGGCCACCTCCTCGTCGGTGGCCTCCGGGCGGGCGAAGGCGATGTTGTCGCGGATGGTGCCGGCGAACAGGAACGGCTCCTGGGGCACCACCCCGAGCTGGCGCCGCAGCGACCGCATGGTGACGTCCCGCAGGTCGTGGCCGTCGATGGCCACCGCCCCGGACGTGGGGTCGTAGAACCGCGTCACCAGCTTGGCCAGGGTGGACTTGCCGGCCCCGGTCGGCCCGACGAACGCCACCGTCTCGCCGGCGGCGATGTGCAGGTCCACGTCCGTGATGACCGGCACCGCCGGGTCGTAGCCGAAGGTGACGTGGTCGAAGGCGATGTCCCCTTGCACCGGCGGCAGCTCCGCCGCATCGGCGGCGTCCTGCACGGTCGGCGGCGTCTCCAGCAGGGTCCGCAGCTTGACGATGGAGGCCTGCCCCTGCTGGTAGGTGTTGTACTGCTGCACCAGCAGCTGGATGGGCTGGAAGAACCGGTTGAGGTACAAGAAGAAGGCGAACAGGGCCCCGATGCTGAGCTGGCCGCGCAGCACCATGTCGCCGCCGATGGCCAGCAGGACGGCCTGGCCGAGCACCCCGAGCAACTGGGTGCCGGGGCCGTAGACGGCGTTGATCTGGGCCGTGTAGTTGTTGGCGTCCCGGTACTCGCCGACCACGTTGCGGTGGTGCAGCACGTTGTGCCGCTGCCGGTTGTGGGCGGTCACGATCCGGATGCCGTGCAGGCTCTCGGACAGGTCGGACAGCACGTTCGCGATGCCGTCCCGGACCCGGTTGTACCCGCGCTCCGACGACCGCTTGAACCACAGCGACGCCACGGTCAGCAGCGGCACCACGAGGACCACGGTGATGAACGCCAGCTTGACGTTGGTGGCGAACAGCACGGCGGCGATCACCACCATGGTGAGGCCCTGGACGGCGAACTGGGCCAGCCCGTCCTGCAGCAGCTGCTGCAGGTTCTCGATGTCGCTGGTCATCCTGGTCATGACCACCCCGGCCTTCTCGGCCGTGAAGAAGTCCAGCGACAGCCGCTGCAAGTGGGTGAACACCTTGATCCGCAGGTCGTTCATCACCCAGGCGGCCAGCCGCCCGGTGACCTTCACCTGGGCCCGCTGGGCCAGGGCGGTGACCAGCACCGAGAGCAGGTAGACGCCGGCCACCACGGCCACCACCCACAGGTGCTCGTGGTGCGGCGACATGCCCTGGTTGATGCCGATCTCGGTCAGCTCCGGCCCGGCCTGGGCCACGACGCTGACCACCACCACCAGCAACCCGGCCAGGACCAGCATCCCCGGGTACTCGGTCAACAGGCCCCAGAGGGACAGCCGCTCCCGTTCGTCGGCCGTCGGCCGCTGGGTGAACACCTGGTCGGGCTCGCCGTGGTCCGGCTCGTCGGCCAGCAGCTGGTCCACCCCGTCCTGCAGCTCCGACGGGATGCCGCCGAACGGCAGCCCGGGCCCCGCCGCCCCCGGTCGGCCGCCGCCGCCCATGGGGCCGCCGAAACCGCCGCCACCCCACGCCATCAGGCGTCCACCTCCTCAGCCTGGGCCAGCACCTCGGCGTACAGCGGGGTGCTGGCCAGCAGCTCGGCATGGGTCCCGTCGGCCACCACCCGGCCGCCGTCCAGCAGCACGACCCGGTCGGCCAGGCTGATGGTGGACAGCCGGTGGGCCACGATCAGGGTCGTCCGGCCCTCCATGAGCACCCGTAAGGCCTCGTGGATGCGCTGCTCCACCTGCACGTCGATGGCGCTGGTGGCGTCGTCCAGGACCAGGATCGGCGGGTTGACCAGCAGGGTCCGGGCGATGGCGATCCGCTGCCGCTGGCCGCCCGACAGGGTGTAGCCGCGCTCGCCGACCACCGTGTCGTAGCCGTCGGCCAGGTGCTCGACGAACTCGTTGGCCCCGGCGGCGACGGCCGCCGCCCGCACCTCGGCGTCGGAGGCCGTCGGCCGGCCGTAGGCGATGTTGTCGCGGACCGACGCCGAGAACAGGAACGGCTCGTCCAGCACCACACCCACCTGGGCCCGCAGGCTGGTCAGGGTCAGGTCGCGGACGTCGTGGCCGTCGACCCGGACGGCGCCGTCGGTGACGTCGTAGAACCGGGTCAGCAACCGGGCCACGGTCGACTTTCCCGACCCGGTCCGGCCCACCAGGGCCACCGTCTCGCCGGGTGACAGGTGCAGGTCGAACCCGTCCAGCACCAACGCCCCGTCGTCGTTGTACCGGAACCCGACGCCGTCGAAGGCGATGTCGCCTTGGCAGTCGACCAGGTCCACCGCGCCGGGACGGTCGGTCACCGTCGGCTGCTCGTCCAGGATCTCGTAGATCCGGTCGGCCGAGGCGGCGGCCCGCTGGCCCATCATGATGATCATCCCCAGCATCATGAACGGGGCCTGCAGCATCAGCAGCCAGCCGTTGAACGCCAGGATCGTGCCCACGCCCAGGTGGCCGTGGATGACCATGTAGCCGCCGAACAACAGCACCAGGGCCAGCCCGACCTGGGGCAGGTTCTGCAAGGTCGGCGTCCACCGGGCCCGCAGGTCGGTGTCCTTGATGTAGCCCCACTCGACCTTGTCGGCCGCCTTGGCCAGGGTGTGCAGCTGGTCCTGCTCGGCGGCGAACGACTTGACCACCCGGACGCCGTTGACGTTCTCGTCCACCACGGTGGCCACGTCGGCCAGCCGGGACTGGATGATCCAGGACACCGGGAACATGGACTTCCGCATCTTCACCCCGGCCAGGTACACGAACGGCATGGTGGCCATGGCCACGAAGGCCAGGGGGACGTCGATGGACAGCATGAAGCCGAAGGCCACCGCGGCGCTGCAGCACTGCACCAGGATCATGGGGGCGAACGTCATGTACATCTGCACCGACCGGATGTCGGAGTTGGCCCGGGAGATCAGCTGCCCCGACTGCACCCGGTCGTAGAACGGGAACGACATGGTGGTGAGGTGCTCGTAGATGATGTTGCGGAGGTCGAACTCGAAGGCGTAGGCGGTCTCGAACAGGAACAGCCGCGACACGTAGCCGGCCACCGCCCCGCCAACCCCCAGGCCGACGATCCACCACACGTAGAAGTGCAGCGGCACCGTCCGGTGCTGGATGGAGTTGGTGATGGCCTTTGTCAAGAATTCGGGGATCAGCACCTGCAGCACCAACCCGACGAACGACAGCACCAGGGCGGTGATGAAGGTGCCCTTGTGGGCCTTCATGATCGGCAGGGCCCGCTTCAGCCAGGTCTTGGACCGGTCCGGGTCGATGGTGGCCTTCGGCGCCGGGTACCGGGAGGTGACGGCTACGGGGACGAACGGGTTCATGACGCCTCGACCAGGCCGAGACGGTACAGGAGGGCCTGCTGCCACAGGCCCAGGTCGTCCACCGCCCGCCGGGCCTGGTCGGCGTCCGGCAGGCAGCCGGCCACCGCCTCCAGCCGCCGTTCCACCGCCGCGTCGGCGGCCGCCAGCACCCGGCGGCCGTCGTCGGTGAGGGTGTGCGACACCTGCCGCCGGTCGCCCTCCCCGGGGCGCCGGTCCACCAGCCCCCTGGCCACCAGCCCGTCGACCACCGCGGTGACGCTCGGCCGCTGCACCGCCAGCCGGTCGGCCAGGGCGGACGAGATCACCGGGCCGCCGTCCAGCAGGCCCAGTACCCGGTACTGCGGCAGCGACAGGTCCGCGTCCCCGGCCCCCAGCTCCACCTGCCGGGCCAGCCAGGCCAAGGCCCGTCCTATCTTTCGGTCAAGTCCCACATAGTTAGGATATCGAATCAACCGATTCCGCAGGACGGAAGGTGGTAGACAAAGACTCAGGTCACCCACAGGTTTGGTCGGAGGGGAGGTGGCCCGTGGGGAACTACACCGTCAGCTCCGTAGGTAACGCCCTGACCCTGCTCGGGGCCCTCCGCGACCACCCGTCGCTGGCCGTCAAGGAAGGGGCCGAGCTGTTGGGCGTGGCGCCGTCCACGGCCCACCGGCTGCTCAGCACCCTGCAGGCCCACGGGTTCGTGGTCCAGGACCCGGCCAACCGCCGCTACGGCCCCGGCCCGGCGCTGCTGGCGGTGGCCCTGGCCTCCCTCCGTCGGGTCGACGTCCGCCGCGTCGGCCGGCCGCACCTGGTGGCCCTGGCCGCCGAGACCCGGGAGACCGTCAGCCTGGCCGTCGCCGAAGGGGCCCGGGTCCGGTTCATCGATTCGGTCGAGGGGCCCGAGCTGATCCGGGTGGCCTCCCGCACCGGCGAG